>JBBRGS010000060.1:0-18016 GCA_038240635.1 Armatimonadota bacterium | reverse complement strand
ACCGAAGCCGACTACCCCGCCGACTGGGCGATGACTCAGAACAATCTGGCTGTCGCCTACAGCCAACTTCCGACGGGCGACCGGGGGGAGAACCTGTGCAAGGCCATCGCCGGCTATGAGGCGGCGCTGAGAGTCCGCACCGAAGCCGACTACCCCGCCGACTGGGCGACGACTCAGAACAAACTGGCTGTCGCCTACAGCCAACTTCCGACGGGCGACCGGGGAGAGAACCTGCGCCAAGCCATCGCCGGCTACGAGGCGGCTCTGAGGGTCTACACCGAAGCCGACTACCCCGCCGACTGGGCGATGACTCAGAACAATCTGGCTGTCGCCTACAGCCAACTTCCGACGGGCGACCGGGGGGAGAACCTGCGCAAGGCCATCGCCGGCTACGAGGCGGCGCTGAGGGTCTACACCGAAGCCGACTACCCCGCCGACTGGGCAGGGACTCAGGACAATCTGGCCTCTGCCTACAGCCAACTTCCGACGGGCGACCGGGGGGAGAACCTGTGCAAGGCCATCGCCGGCTATGAGGCGGCGCTGAGAATCCGCACCGAAGCCGACTACCCCGCCGACTGGGCGACGACTCAGAACAATCTGGCTGTCGCCTACAGCCAACTTCCGACGGGCGACCGGGGGGAGAACCTGCGCAAGGCCATCACCGGCTATGAGGCGGCGTTGAGAGTCCGCACCGAAGCCGACTACCCCGCCAAATGGGCGACGACTCAGAACAATCTGGCTGTCGCCTACAGCGACCTTCCGACGGGCGACCGGGGGGAGAACCTGCGCAAGGCCATCGCCGGCTATGAGGCGGTGTTGAGAGTCCAAAACGAAGCCGACCACCCCACCAAATGGGCGGGGACCCGGTGGAACATGGCTCTTGTCTACCGCGACCTGGGCGACACAACGACCGAAGCGGCGGCGTGGCGTGACGCCGAACGGGGGTATCGCGCGACCGGTTATACCGACCGGGCGGACACCGCAGCGCGTCATGCTCATGCGCTCGAACGGGGATGACGTGTCTCACGCCATGCCCGGCGCTGTCGGCTCATCTTTCCCATTACTGCCTCTCTCTGACCCCTCACCGAGGACTTCAGCCCTACGGCGCGGCAACGAAAGACCCCGCAACCGAGAGAGAAACCCATAACGTCAGGGTCATCCGCGCCGGCGGGCGCTGAGCCGAAGGCCACTGGCGTCTCAGAAGGGCAGGAGGTTCGGCGGGGGGGCGAGCAGCAGCAGCATCCCGTTCTGGCCCAGCTGCGTGAAGTCAATGGCGCATTCGCGTTCGTGGCGGTTCACGCGCACCACTTCGCCCAGCGCTTCCACGCTCTCCGCGCCCATCTCCAGCCGCACGCGGCAATTCTCGCCGGGGAACGGCAGGCGCTCTCCCGCGAACCGCACCAGAATCCCCGTGTAACTCGCGCGCTCGGTCATGCCCCGCAGCATCCCGCAACGGGAGTAGAGCGTGACCGGGATGAGGCGTTCCGCGCGGACGCGGCGTCCCTGTTCAGCGAGTTGTTCGTGACGGATTAACATGGCGGTTTCCTGACAGATCGCCGCTTCGGGCGATGCGGGCGCGGCGAAGGCCAGGCCTGCGGGGGGGACGCTCTCTCTATCGTCCACTACTTAGAACGTGGCAAGCGCCAAACACTTCACACTATTTGACGCGACGCCGCACCCGATGTTGCCCGTCCAGCGACCCGCTTCACCTGTGTGACGTAACAGCCGCGTCACAGAAGAGCGACCGACGTGTCACAGAAGGAGTTCTCCAGGGGAAGAGAGCGGGAGCGGCGCAAACCCGGCCCCCTCGCGCGGACGTGGGAGCCGGGTGAACCTGGTGAAACGCTGGGGAACGTAAGTCCGAAAGATGAAGCCGAAAGGTCAGAAGGGCCAGTTCGGCTCAAAACCGGCGACATCCCGCAGAAGGCGCACTACATCGAGGATGGTGATGCGTCCGTCCCCGTAAGAGCGCCCGTTACTGAAATCGCCGGGCGATGGCGCCACGTCACCGAGGTCCAGGTCTTCCGCTTCCAGCCCAATCGTCATCCGCAGCAGATGCTGGGCGTCCGCGATGTTCACCACGCCATCGTGGGTCACGTCACCGGGGCCGTACGGTTGGTAAGCGATATGCACCACCGTCTGCGACACGTTCCCCGCCTTATCAGTGGCCGTCACGCGCACGGCGTACGGGCCAGCCGCCTGGCCGTTCAGGTTGAGGGACCCCAGGATCGTCTCCAGAGGGGCCGCCGTCGTTCCATCCGCCACATCGGTCCAGTCTGTGGGCGCGGCGCCCACGCCGAGTTCCACCCTGTAATTCTGCAGTGCGTCATCGGTGATCGTTCCCACCACCGAGCTGCCGCGGCTGACGGTTTGTCCTTCGGTCGGCTGGCTCAGCGTGATTACGGGGGGCGAATGATCCACCGTCACCACAAGGGGCGTCGCCTGGCTGGAGTCCGTGGTGTTGCCCGCCGTGTCGGTCGCGCGCACCCGCAGGGAGTAGACGCCACCGGGCACAGCATCGGTATTCCAGAGCGCCAGTTGGCCCAGATGAACGCTTTGAGCCATGACCGCCCCGATGCTGTTCCAGTAGGTGGGGGTTCTCCCGGAGCCGTACTCGACCTGATACGACTGGAGCGCAGCGTCTTCCACCGAGCCACGAATGGCGACCGACCCGGAGAGGTAAGCGCCGGGGGCGGGGAAGGTGATGGAAACGCCGGGGGGCGTCACGTCCCCGTTGGAAATCAGCCGGTTCATCGCGGCCAGGGCATCCACGCGCCCGTATCCGGTGAAGATGTCCCTGCCCGCCGGGGCGATATCCACCGCCGACTGCTCGATGGTCTTTTGGATGTCGTCAGCGGTGAGGTCGGGCTTCACCCCCCACAGCAGCGCGGCGAGTCCGGCCACCACCGGCGACGCCTGCGAGGTGCCGGCCATCCATTGCACGCCGGAAGGATCAATGTTGAGCGGGAAGAGGCTCAGTATCCAGTGGCGGGTGTTGCTGTCGGTGTTGGACGTGGCGCTGCCCCCCGGCGCGACGACGGAGACGTACTCCTGCATCTGCGAGTAGTACGCGCGGGTGTCCACGTCGGTGGAAGCGCCCACAGCCATCACCTGCGAGAAGGCGGCGGGGTAATCCTTCAGATTGTAGGTGGCGCCTTCATTGCCGGCGGCGGCGACCAACTGGCAGCCCTTGTTTTTGGCGTAGACGATGGCGTTGAAGAGGGTTTGGGTGTACCCCTCCGCGCCGAAACTCATGTTGAGGATGTTGGCCCCATGGTCCGCCGCGTAGGTGATGCCCCGCGCGATGCCCGCGTCGTCCCCGGCGCCGGTTTTGTCGAGGATTTTGACCGGCATCACTTTGGCGCCCCACGAGACACCGGTGGTGAAGAGGCCGTTGTTGGAGTCGGCCCCCACGAGTCCGCTGACGTGGGTGCCGTGGCCTTCGTCGTCGTCCGTAGCGTTGAGGGAGGTGGCTCGGGTGAAGGTATTGTAACCGGGGACCAGCTTATTCTTTAGGTCGGGATGGTCAATGTCCGCACCGGTGTCCAAAACCGCGACGGTGATGGAGGCGGAGCCGGTGGAGGTGTTCCACGCTTCCGGGGCGTGGATATAGGGAAGGTGCCACTGATAAGAGGCGTAACCCGGATCGTTCGGCGTGCGAAGGATGTAGCGCATCCGGTTCAACTCGGCGTAGGCCACATCGGGCCGACGGCTCAGCGCCTCCGCCACGCCCGCCTCCTGCCCTTCGGGGACGGCGAGGACCAGTGTCCGCAGCGCTTCCACGCGATCCGCCACGGTCAGCCCCGTGTCGCCGAGGAACGCCGTCTCGGAGGCGCCCGGCGTCAGGCGTACAAGAATCTGCCCGGCCTTGAAGGGCGGTCGCCCCTCGGCGGTCGGGGGCAGGCGGGACCCTGGGCGCGAGGGAGGCAGGGGGGGAACCAGAGCCATCACGGGCGCCGCCACCACCGTCAGGAGGAGGGCGATGCTCAGTAGTGAGCGACATTTCATGAAGGAGTGGACTTTCCGGGCAGGGGTCAGAGAGTGAAACGCCCATGATCGGCTTCATGGTAACGTTCCATGCGGGCGCGAGCTCGGCGTCAGTGTAGACAAAAGCGCCACGAGATGCCGCCGGAAGGGAGCGCGCATCACCACAGGATAGGACGCATGAGCGCGCGTTGCAGTTCCTCCCCGACTTCGCCACAGGCCCCATTTTCCAATGATCGCTCAAATTCCTCTCATAAAGCATGAAGGAATAGACGGCTGGCTTAGGAACGAAAGGCGGAATCGTGTAAAAGTGACGACTTCAGGGAACCCCGATCACTTTCAAAGGCGTGTCGAAGGGATCGCCTCCGTACCCGGAATCACCGTCCCGCTCGTCCGACGAACCGGAAGGCGTCTTCATATGGCAGAAGGGGCAGTAAATCCAGTCGGGTTCGAGGGGGGCGCGACAGCCGACGCAGGTCATCCCGGCCTGGGGCCCGCAATAAGGGCAGACGGCAAACTCCTCGCGGAGGCGAACGCCGCACCGGGCGCACGAACGGGGCCGGTCGGGCCGCGCCACGAGGTAGCCGAAGAAGGCGAGCGGCATGATCAGGGTGAGGAGCGCCCAGGCGACCGCGCGCGCGCCTCGCTCCTTCGCGTCGAGGTACACCTTAATCGGCGCGAGCAGCCACAGGCCGAGGATCAGGATCGGGAAGAAGACCTGCGGGCCTTCGTTGATGGCGCCCACCAGCAGCGTGAGTAACAGAAGGGCCGTTAAACCGTAACCGAGCGCCTTCAGAAGGCTGGAGGAGTCATCGGGAAGAAACCGTGAGAAGTCGCCTTTCATTCCCCCGGTGTCCGTGAAGAAGTGTCTTCCCGCCAGGATTCCAAAAAAGAGGGCGGCCAAAAGCCAGAGGACGGACCCCACGTTACGCCTCCCGTCTCGAATGGCGCTGCCCCTGCGGCGCGTGAAGCAGCACGGCGGGCATCAGAGCGATCAGGCCGCCCACCGCCACAAACACCGCGACGAGATGCCACGCGCTCACTGGCCCCAACAGCCGCTCCACGGACAGCAGGGCGTCGCTCCACGCGGGTGAGGGCGACAACGGAAGCGTGGGCATGAGGCTCGCCAAACCCTCCGGCCCCCGCAACGTGGGAAATCGAGGCGCCCAACTCGCCAGGGGACCCCAGCCCCGCCATGCGAAGGCCAGCGCCGTCGCCACACCGGTGAAGGCGAGGGACACCGCCGCGCAGACCAGTAAATCCGCCGCCTCCCGACGACGATTCCGCTCCTCGACGCGCAGGGGGCCCTCGCCAAAGGCGTTTTGCAGCGCGAAGCGGGCGTTGACTTCGGCGGAGGGCAGCGGGTGCGGCTCCGGCTCCTCACTCAGGAGGGCGTACACCGCTTCGATCTCCCGACGGGCGGCGTCGCAGGCGTCACACCGTGACAGGTGCCCGGCGATGCGATCCCGATCCGTTACGGCTCGGCCCAGCACGTATTCCGGCAGCGCTTCGAGCGCCCTGCGGCAGTCGTTCATCCGGGAACCCTCGCTGGCGCGGGAAGGCCGGGCGCGCTCTGCGGAAATACGGTGCGCAGTCGCGCAAGGGCGTAGTGAAGCCGCGATTTCACGGTGCCGACCGAGCAGTCGCACACCTGCGCGATATCCTGCTGGCTCAGGCCCTCGAAGTAGAAGAGGATGAGAGTCATGCGATGGTCGGCGGAGAGATGCTCCAGCGCATCCCGGAGGGCGACGGATTCGATATGGCGCAGGGCCGACCCTTCGACGGAGTCGGGCGCTTCCATCTCGCCGATTTCGTCCCAGCTCCGTTCGGGATGGCGCGTCTTTCGTCGCAGTTCGGTGCGACACAGGTTGGCGGCGATGGCGAAGAGCCAGTTGGGGAAGCGGCCCCCCGCGCGATAGCGACAGGCGTTGCGGTAGGCGCGCAGGAACGTCTCCTGGGCCACGTCTTCGGCGGCCTCCCGCTGGTGCAACATGCGCCACGCAAAGTTGTACACGCGACGATGATAGCGCGAGACCAGGGCGTCCATGGCCTGGCGCTCTCCCGCACGGCAACGACCCATCAGGATGTCGTCAGACGCTTCCAACGTGTCTCCACCTTCCGGTTCGCAAACCGGGCGATTCACGCATCGGGTGAGCGGGTTCGCCCCGTGTATCCTGAGGCGCCGCGCTCGGAAATTCGGAGTTACAGACGGCATGGTCGCCCTCCCAGGGTCTCCGTCGCTGCGGGGCGGGTGAGGCATCGTGAAGGCTGCGCGTCGGGGTCCGGTGCATGAGAGGAACGCCGTACCCCCTCCAAAGGTTCAAACGGATTCATGGGACCCGCGCATCGGGGATTCCACCCGCCGGCGCCTGGCTACAGGGCTTCCAGTCCGGCGACGGCGCGCAGGATGCGGATGGCGTCGGCCACATTGATTTTACCATCCGGGGCGGCGGCGGGGGCCACATCCCCGGCGAGGAGCTGGCGCGGCGTCGCGGTCACCAGCCCGGCGGTGATGCGCAGGGCGAGGATGGCGTCCAGCACGTTCACGGTTCCGTCGTCGTTGAGGTCGCCCTTCTTCACGGGCGGCGGGGTGTTCGAGAGATCGAGCCGTGAGACCCCGGTGTTGGTCCCCATGAGGAAGAAGCCGTCCCCTCCGGCGAGGGCGTGCGGGTTCACGTCGCGGAGGCCCTTGTCCAGCACGGCCCATGTGGCGCCACTGTCCACGCTGCGGTAGGCGTTCACGCCGCGCGCGCCGCCGGGGGAGGGGCGGGATGCGCCGAGGATCGTTCCCGCGACGAGTTCGTTCGGGCTGGAGGCGTTCATGGCGACCCGGTAAACGCCGCCCACGAGTTGCTTCGCGCCGAGATCGGTGAAAGTAGCGCCGCCATCCGCGCTGGAGAAAAGCCGCGCCCCTCCGGAGGCGGTCACGCCGCCCGCAAAGAGTCGCCGCCCGTCCGCGCTTGAGGTCACATCAAGGATCAGGCCGTCGGCGACGGAGGCCCAGACGCCGGTGGAAGTGGCGCGGCGGAGGATGCTGGTGTCGGTGTCGGCGACCTGACTCCCGTCCGGCAGCCAGAGGAGGCCCTTCAGGAGGGTGGGAAGGTCCTGCTGCGCCTCCGTCTCTCCAATCGGGGAGGTGATGTAGAAGAACTGGTCGAGGGCGTTGGAGTAGGCGGCGCGGGTGGAGGCGTTCGGGTCGAAGGCGACCGGCCCCATGTCCTCCTGCCGCAGGGCGAAATCGAAGGAGCTCGCGCCCGCCGGTCGGGAGTACAGTTCGGATTGTGTGGCGGCCAGCATCGCGCCATCGGCGGCCACCGCGACATACCGGACCACACTGTCCCCTTTTAGCGCCTGGATCGCCTGGCGGCTCCACGTTCGCCCGTCGTCGGTGGAGGTTGCGACGAAGCCGTCTCCGCCCGCGAGGAACAGATGTGGCTGCGCGGGATGATGCGCCAGGGCGAGGACCGGCGTCCCGTCCAGGCCGGAGGGCTTCCAGAGCGGCGGCGTGGGATCGTTAGGGATGTAAGCCGCAAGCAGGTCGGAGCCGCCCGCGCCGACTCCCCCCGCGCCGATGAGGGCGAAGTACCGTCCACTGGTCAGAGCGGCGGCGCCCAGGGGAGTGGTAGCGAGGCGGAATTCGCTCACTTTCGCGCCATCGGTGGTCAACACGAGGATGCGCCCGTCCGACAGGCTGGCGACGAGGCGATGGTCCGTCGTGAGGAGCAGCGGCGCCGTGAGCGTGGCTCCGCCGCCCGCGTCGTAACTCCAGCCGGGCGTGCCGTCGGCCTTCAGGGATTGAAGGACGGACCCCGCCGCGAGATAAGTGACGCCGTTATCCATCACCGCCTTCGCCGAGGCGAACGGCAGAGCGGGATCGCTGAACGTGACCTCCCAGGCGTAATCCCCGGCGGTGGTGGTGGCGCCGATGGTATTCTTCCCGGTGTAGATCATGCCGCCCGTGGACGACATCGAGACCATCACGGGCACAATGTCGCCGGTGAACAGCGAGTAGCGCATTTTGCCCGCGAGATCGAGCTGCCAGACCTGGCCGTCCGACGTGGCGAAACCGACTCCCTGCGCGCTGGCGCCGGGGGAGCCGGTCACAGTGCGCTCCGCGTCGAACGCCCAGAGCGGGGCGCCGTCGGAGAGGGAGCGGGCGATCAGCAGGTTCCCCGCCGCGACATACGCCGCATCGTTGGCGACGGCGGGCGTCCCGGTCGGGACGGCGTTGAGCGCGACATCCCAGAGTTTGGCGCCATTGGCGTCGATGCGGATGAGGCGCCCCTCCACCGTGACGACGAGGTAATCGCTCGCGCCGACCGGAACGATGCCGCCCACCACCCCGGAACCGAGGGACAGCGTGGCGCGCGTCGCTCCTTCAGGCGTGAAGAGATGGAAGAGGCCCGCCGCGTCCACCACAAACGCGCTCCCGTCGGGCTGAACGGCGAAGGTCTGCGCGTTGAGGACAGGGGCCTGCCAGGCGAGTTGCTGCGCGCGTCCCGGCGACACAAAGCCGATCAGGAGGGCGCAAAACGAGGCGAGGAAGAGGCCGGGGCGGGGACAGCGGGGCGCTCGCGTGAGGGTGACGACGCGCAAGGGGACCTCCGGAAAGGGACACGGTGAAGGGTGGAGGAATGGGATCAATCGCGCTGGACGACCGGGAGCCGAGAGATGACGGCGCCTCCTCCTCTCCTATTGTAGCCGCACCCGCCGGGTGGTTCACGCTGGTCAGGCTCGCGCTGTTACACTTTAAGGTGAGCGCGTTCAGGGAAACCCCGGTTTTAGGGGACGGCGCCTCGGCGGGCCTGTGCGGCGCGGACCTTCAACCGCTTCAGGGCGGCTGGAGTTTTATCCAGTGTCGTCATAACGCCTCCATCGGGAAGATTGAAGTAGCACACGTACCGACAACCATACGGATACGCCTTCGCCCAGTCGTAGATGGCGTCAATGTACTCCGGGCAGTCGCCAGCGCCGTGAGAGTCGAAGTTCGGCTGCTCACCCTTGAGACCGAAATTTCCCCACTCGCCGATGCACGTCGGCTTCCGGTGGCGACCCGCAAACTGCGCCAGCCAATCCAGGGTGTACGGTTCCTTGTGGATTCGCTTCAGCATTTGGGCGACGGTCGGGTCGGATTTGCTCCAGACAATGCCATACACGTCCGAGCCGATAAGGTCCACGACATCGTCACCGGGGTAGAACGGCTCCGGATTGGGAGGACCGGCGTTGGTACACCAGACGATGGCCAGCGTCTGCCTTTTTTGGGCCACGGCGTGGAACCCCTTACGCATCAGGGGGACCGCTCGCTTCCACGCCTTCACAAACAGCTGCGGGTCCTGATGATTGGGATACATATTGAACTCAAGCCATAAGCGGGCGTAGACCGTCCGGGAGCCATATTGAGCGAGCCGTTTTCCGAGGGAGAGATAAGTGGCGTCATGGTCTCCCGCAGCCGCCTGCCGAAGGAGGGTGTCCCAATCTTCCTTGCTGTCCGTGGGGATGAGGGGCAGGCCAGAGTCCAGGGCGCGGTCGAAATGGTCCTTCCGCCACTTCGGGACGCCGCTTTCCTCCACCATCATCCAATTGCCCTGGGCCATATCCTCCCAGGAGGACCGCGCCATCCATGTCCCATAAACATCGCGGCGTATGCCGTAGGCTTCAATACTCTTGCCGCTGCATCCGGTTAAGGTAGGGTGCGCCTGTCGTTGTGTGGTTTTGGCCCCGGATGGGACGCTGCGCTTCGCGGAGAAGAGCGGTGAAGCGGACATCATTGTCACGAGGAAGACAGCAAGAAGGCTCAATTTCGCCAGAAAATGGTGAGGTGAAATCGGTGCAGGCGAGCCATGCAGGCTGTTAACAAACCCGCAACGCTCACGGTTTCCTGGTAAGAGACGCATCAGTATAACCTCCTCCAGGCGCGAAAGGATGAACGAACGGAACATCCGTTCCCATTCCGAAAGGCGCTACCATGGAACTCTGGCGCAACATCCGCATCTACGACGAAGCGGCGTTCGACCGCAAACTATCCCGCGAACCCCGGCTCCCGCTGCTGGAAGACTTCACTCCAGGCGTTCTGTCCGGCGGCGATCTTGTGGGGGATCAACTCGCCGACCTCATCCGGGGGCTGGGGCTGCCGCGCCGGATGGAGGAGGTCCTGCGCCTCAAAGTCGAGGGGTACACCCTGCGCGAAATCGCCGCAACCCTCGAACTGTCTCGGCAGCGGGTGGAACGCATCTGGAGCGGCCTGCTCCGCCGCCTCCCCCGCACGCTGGAGGAGATGGAGAGCCGGATGCTCCCCGGCGCCGTTCCGCATTACGGCTGGCAGGAGGTGTATCTGGATTCCCTGCGGCGATAATTCCACGAACGTCCGGGGAGAGGAGTCCAGACTGACTCCTCTCCCGATCCCACCAGCTTTTCGATTTGCCTTGCGCGACGCCGCTACTTACCCATTGCGCGGAGGTTTTGCAGGCAGCGGTCCACGCATTCGAGTGGCGGGTGGGCGTAGCTCTCCTGCTCGACGATGTACCATTCAGTGTCGGCGGTGGTTTCGGCCAGCTCGAAGATGCGCGGCCACGGGATTTTGCCTTCGCCGATGAGCGCGGTGTCGTTGTTCGGGTCGTACTCCTTCAGGTGGATCGTGGTGGCGCGGCCCGGGTACCGTTCGAGGAACGGAATGGCGTCGGCGCCGCCGTGCATGGCGTTGCCGGTGTCGAACTGCATCACGACTTCCTTGTTGGTGTTGCCGAAGAAGGTGTCCCAGGGCAGCTCGCCGTCGAGCGGGGTGAACTCGGTGTGATGGTTGTGGTAGCCGGTCTGGAACCCGTGCGGCGTCACCTTTTCGGAGATGCCGTTGAACGTTGCCGCCGTCTTCAGCCAGGCGGCGCGGCTGGCGGTGTACTCGCCGGGGAGGCCGGGCACGATGAGGAACTTGTTGCCGATGACGCGGTTGAACTCCATCGTCGGCTCCAGCTCGTCGCCGAGGAGGGTCGGGATGCCGATGTGACTGCCCGCAACCTTCAGGCCGTGGTCGTCCAGCAGGCGCTTCAGTTCCTCGGCGGTGCGGCCGTAGTAGCCCGCGAACTCCACGCCGTCGTAGCCCATGTTCTTCACCGCCGCGAGGACGCCCGGCAGGTCTTTCTCGCAGTCCTGTCGCACCGAATAGAGCTGCAGCGCGATGGGGAGTTTCGCCATTCCGTTTCTCCTTAAAGGGTCGAGTGTCTATAATAGGGACGACAAACCGAGAGGATGTTTTGCGTCGCCAACTCGCGCGACCGTTCCCCCGAATCGGTTAACCGCGACAAGGGGCGTCTCCTTCCCCGATTCCCTGTTGACCCTGAACTTTCCCTCAATGACCCGCCTGCCGATGCCGTTCGCTCCCTCTTCCGCAGCGTCGCGGAGGGCGTCCTTACTCCCGCACGGCCTGATGCGGGTTTAGATTTTCGCTCATTCTGTTGGACGGTCTCATGCGCTTCGCCTCCAGTCTTAGCTCCGCCACCCTATTCTCCCGTCTCCGCGATGAACTGGTCGCGCCGATCCAGGAGACGCTTCAGGAGGCGCCCGATCTCGCGCTGCTCTTCATCTCCGGTTTTGACGCCGACGTGGTGAACGAGCTGGCGCGGGAAGTGCGGGACTGGCTCTCGCCCAGGGTTTTTCTGGGCTGCTCGTGTGAAGGCGTGGTCGGCGGCGACCGCGAGATGGAACAGCGGCCCGCCGCGTCGCTTCTGGCCGGAACGCTGCCCGGCGTTGGCATCCACCCTTTCCGATTCACTCATGCGGAAGCCGTGCAGGCGATGCAGGACCCCGTGCGACTTCGGGCGGCGCTGTCTGGAAGTCGTCCTCCGCGCGCCACGCTGCTTGTGGGCGACCCGTTCTCCACGCCGATTCAGGAGTTGCTGCGCGCCATCACCGACGCCGCGCCGGAAGTCCCCGTCGCCGGAGGCATGGCGAGCGGAGGCTATGAACCCGGCGCCAATCGCCTCTTCCTCAACAGCCTGGTCGTTCCTGATGGCGTGGTGGGCGTCACGCTGAGCGGGAACATCCGCCTGGTTCCGCTGGTCAGCCAGGGATGCCGCCCGGTGGGGCCACACTATCTCATCACCTCGGCGGCCGGCAACGTCATCGAGACGCTGGGAGACCGCCCCGCGCTGGAAGTCATGCGCGAGATGGCGAGCGGTCTCTCCCCGGATGACCTTCGCCTGCTTCAGGAAGGCGTCTTCGCCGGTCTGGTCATTGAGGAGAGCGCGGACCCGTTTGGGCGCGGCGATGTCCTCATTCGGCAGGTCGCCCAAGCCGACGCGGAATCGGGCGCCGTCGCCGTTTCGGATATGGTGCGCGCGGGCCAGACCGTGCAGTTTCACGTGCGGGACGCCGCCGGGGCCGACGCGGAGTTACGCCGCCTCCTCGCGCGCCAGCAACGAGGGATCGCGCCCGCCGCCGCGCTCGTGTTCACCTGCAACGGGCGAGGGACGCGCTTGTTCCCGCAGCCGGATCACGACGCCGGGCTGGTGAACGCCGCGTTCCCCGACCTGCCGTCCGCCGGATTCATCGCGATGGGAGAGATCGGGATGGTGGGCGGGCGACCGTATCTCCACAGCCACACGGCAAGCATCGCGTTCCTGCTGCCGGACGATTCCGCCTGATTCTTCCAACCGGAGACGGCGATGCCCAAAGCCACCACCCGCTACGTCTGCCAACAGTGCGCTCACGTTTCACCCCGCTGGTTCGGGAAGTGTCCGGAGTGCGGCGAGTGGAACAGCATGGTGGAGGAGGCGACGCCCCAGGCGCCCCGCGTCGCCGGAGGAAAGCGCACCGCCCCGACCTCCGCCGCCCCGATCTCCTCCGCCGCGACCTTTGCCGCCGCGACCTGTGCCGCCGAACGCATCTCCGACGTAACCCCTCTCGCCGAGAGCCGCATCCTCACGCCGATGGGCGAGTTCAACCGGGTGCTGGGTGGGGGCATCGTTCCCGGTTCGCTCGTCCTCATCGGAGGCGACCCCGGCATCGGCAAGTCCACCCTCCTCACGCAAGTCGCCGGGCATCTCTCCGCCACCGACGGCCCGATCCTGTATGTGAGCGGCGAGGAATCGCCGCACCAGATCCGCCTGCGCGCCGACCGCCTGGGTGTGGGGCAGGGGGACCTTTACCTCGCCTCAGAAACCGACATCCTCGCCATTGAGGCGCTGGTCGGGCAAATGAAGCCGCGTCTCCTCGTGGTCGATTCGATCCAGACCGTCTTCCATCCGCAGATCGAAGCGGCCCCGGCGACGGTCAGCCAGGTGCGCGGCTGCGCCTCGACGCTCATGCGGCTGGCCAAGAGCACCCATATCCCGGTGTTCATCGTGGGCCACGTGACCAAGGAGGGGACCATCGCCGGGCCGCGCGTGGTGGAGCACCTGGTGGACGCCGTGCTCTACTTTGAGGGGGACCGCAGCCAGACGTACCGCATCCTGCGCGCGGTGAAGAACCGGTTCGGCTCCACGAACGAGATCGGTTTGTTCGAGATGACCGAGGCGGGCCTTCAGGAGGTGCCCAACCCGTCGGAGTATCTGCTGTCGGAGCGGGACGCCGGGGCGTCGGGATCGGTCGTCACGCCGGTGATGGAGGGGAGCCGGCCTCTGTTGGTGGAGGCGCAGGCGCTCACGGTGCCGTCGTACACCGCGTCGCCGCGTCGGGTCGCCACGGGGCTGGAGTACAACCGGCTGATGCTGCTGCTGGCCGTGCTGGAGAAGCGGCTGGGGATGCGCCTCGCCCAGCAGGATGTGTTCGCCAATGTGGCGGGCGGCGTGCGGATATCCGAACCGGCGGGGGACCTCGCCATTGCGCTGGCGGTCGCCTCCACGCTTCAGGACCTCGCGGTGCCACCGGATTTGGTGGTGATGGGGGAGGTCGGCCTCTCCGGGGAGTTGCGTGCGGTGGGGCAGGCGGAGCGGCGCCTCATCGAAGCGTCCCGGCTGGGGTTCCGCCGCGCCATCGCGCCCCGGCGCAACCTGAGCCGCCTCTCCGGGGTGACGGGGATTCAGGTGATCGGCGCGGACACCCTTCAGCAGGCGATTGGGAAAGCGTTGGCGGAGGAATCGCCCTTATCCTGAGATCATGTCGAGAGGCCCTCGCTCTCGCACGCCTACAGGACGATGGCGCGCCCATGGTGGAGGAAGACGCGGCGGTCCAGGTGGAGTTTCAGGCCCTCCACGATCACCTTGCGCTCAATGTCCCGCCCGGCCTCGATGAAGCCTTTCACGCTCCAGTTGTTTTTGACCGGGATCACGTCCTGGTACAGGATGGGGCCTTCGTCCAGGTCTTCTGTGGCGTAATGCGCCGTCGCCCCGATGATTTTGACGCCGCGTTCCCACGCCTGATGGTACGGTCGCGCGCCCTTGAAGGCGGGCAGGAAGCCGTGGTGCACGTTGATGACGCGGCCGCTCCATCGCTGGGTAAACCCGGCGCTGAGGATTTGCATGTAGCGAGCCAGCGCCACGTTTTCCGCCCCATAGTCGCGGAGGGAGGCTTCGAGGTTTGCTTCCTGGGCGGCGCGGTCGCCGGTCATGGGGAAGTGGTGGAACGGCAGGCCGAAGTAGCGCGCGATGGGCGCGAGAGTTTCGTGGTTGGAGAGGACGCAGCAAAGGTCGGCGTTGAGGTACCCTTCGCGCGTCTTCAGGATCAGTTCGTAGAGGCAATGATCGGTTTTGCTGACGAGGAGGGCGACGCGCGGTTTCACGCTCAGGTCATAGAGGCGCGCGTCCCACTCGTAGATCTCATGGAGTTCCCGGAAGCGAGGGTACTCCATGAGATCGGCGCGGGGGGGCGACGCCTCGTTAAGCGGGGTAAAGCGGCAGAGGAAGAAGAAGCGGGCGTTCTCGTCGTCGGTGTAATGGTTCAGGTCGAGGATGTTGCCGCCGAGGTCGTTCCAGAGGAAGCCGGTGAGGGCGGCGAGGATGCCGGGGCGGTCGGCGCAGGCGATACGGAGGGCGTACTGGGGCGGCATAGGGCGGAGGCGGGCAGGGTATGGAGAGGAGAGGGCGCGGGGAAGGGAAGCGCCGGGGGGCCGCTCGGCTGGAACGGCCCCTCGAACGCGCGGTATGGGTTAGAACATCGGCTCGAAGGTAGTGCGGAGGTCCACGGTGCGACCCGTTTCCGCTGACCGATAGGCGGAATCGAAGATGTCCACCACGTGGCGAGCGTGTTCGGCGTTGGCGGGCGTCGGCGCGCCGTCGAGGACCAGGTCCACCAGTTGCATGATGTCCTCGAAGACGTGGGCTTCGTCCATCGTCATGTGGTCGCCCTTGACGTGGGGGAGGAGCGCGTTGCCACCGAGTTTTTTAGCGATCTCGTGGCCGGGGTACTCCAACGGCTGGCCGTTCATGCGCGTTCCGGCGATGGTTCCCTTCTCCCCGAAGTAGCTGGGGAAGTGGAAATCGGCGACCGACCCGGCGATGGTCCCGTATACGAAGGCAAACAGCACGTTCCCGAAGTCGAGGAGCATGACGGTATTGTCATCCATGTCGCAGGGGACCATTCGGCCCTGGAACTCGCGCTCGTGGATGGCAACGCCGCTCATGGCCGTGACGCGCTTCGCCGGGCCGAGGACGCCGGTGAGGGAGTGGAGGCCGTAGACCGTCATATCGTAGAGAGGGCCGCCGCCCGGTTTGCGGAAGTACCAGGACGGGTCCACGTTGGAGAGGATGTCGCTGCCTTTGCGGACGGACTCCTGTTCGTGGTAATGGCCGAACGCGGCGCCGACGGTGGCCCATGCGAGCCGTCCGAGCGCGCCCTCCTTCAGGAGTTTTCGGATGTACTGGTTCTCGCTGCGGAGCATTTGGCCGGGGGATGCGACGAGTTTCACGCCGCGCGCGTCGGCTTCCTGGATGAGGGTGTCGGCTTCCTCGGCGGTGGTGGTGATCGTCTTGTTGAAGTGGACGTGTTTGCCCGCCTGAATCGCTGCGAGGCCCTGCTCGAAGTGGAGGCCGATGGGGCTGGCCAGGGTGATGGCGTCCACCTGGTCGCTGTTGAGGAGGGCGTGATAATCCTCAAAGGCGTGGGGAATGCTGAATTTATCGGCGGCGGCCTGGGCGCGGCCCGGCACAGGGTCCATGACGGCGGACATGACGACGCGGTCGAACACGTCGGGTTGGGCGAGATGGGGAAGGATTCCACGGATGGAGATGCTGCCGGCGCCGACGATGCCGATACGCAGGGGAGCGGACATGAGAGAGCCTTTCGGAAAGGGGCGTGACGAGGAACAGGGCGGATGGAAGGGGGAATGGGCGCCGCCAATGTTCCGCCGCTCCTTCGGGACTTCCATGGGGGCGGCGGGGCGTGGCGTCCCTTCAGCCTGTTACGCGGCGTCAGGCGTTCTCCTGCCGATTGGCGTTGCCCGCGTAGCAAATCATCCCCACCGTAGGGATCACGCCGTTGGTCAAGGTGTCCGTCACGTTCCCCGAAGGATCGAACGAGTAGTACGTCGTCGCGCTCCCCACCCGCCGGCTAGCCAGCCCGTTCGCCCCGAACGTGTCCGTCGCCGTCACTGCGCCGCTCGCGTTCATCTCGCACAGCAGCGTTCCGCCGTCATACAGGAAATACGTCTTCGCTCCCGTGCCCACCTGCTTCCACGCCCGCAGGCCGTCCGCCCGATACCCCGCCTGAAGCGTGGGATATAAGCTTTTTGCTATACGTTGTCCTACAGGCTTACAGCATATTCTTGTTAATTATACAGGTTGTTTATGGGTAGGTTATGGCGGCGGAATGAGAGTAACGACCAAAGAACCAATAACATCATCAATCTGCTGTTTCGCATACTCCCTTATTTGCCGGGATGGGGGAGTTCCATATCCCACCAGAGTCAGGTCAACCGAAGCATAGATTAATGTCTTCCTGAGTGTATAACGCTTCATTCGGCCCATGTTGTAAAACATACCATTGCCATCCTGCCATTGTTCCAACATTCTGTATCGTTTTACCCGCATTGGACGTTGATACACGTGAATTTCCCATACACAATAATGAGGCATGAGAAGATTATTGTTATCGGGACAGCCCTTATGAAACAGCCAGTTATTACGGGGCCAGTCGGTAAGTACCACAGAAAACTGATCTTTAGGAGTGTAGCGGTGTCTCCCCGCATAAGGGTCAACTGCAAGATTGGCAGGATAACGAAAACGAACCCGTAGTCCGTCCGGATTGAGCGGTTGACTTAAGTAGGTATGGTAAATATTCGGATTTTCCGGCACGGACCTCAACAGTAACCAAGTAATACTCTCTGCAATTACCAACAGCCAGAAACCTACGAGAACCCTCGATTTATGACCCATCCCAACCTCCTGGCAAGCCCTCTTTTCGAATTGAGTGACTGGAACAGTTGTGTTATTCGTTGGGCCTGAGGAACTGCTTCAACTGCATGGGAGTTTTGATGGCTTCTGGTATCTCGTAGCCATCAATATTTCCATTCAGGATACTGGCTGCCCATGTGGCACAGTTGAAACGGGTTACGTTGTAGTCATGCGGATCGTGCAAACTAATACGGATTCGTCGCATTATTTCTATATATTCATCAGAGGACACGTAGATGAAGGGAGATGAATTTCGACTGTCTGATGGACAAGTAGGATTGTCTCCAGCACGAACAACTCCGGGCACATCTCTGCCGAAAACACCGTCCTTGATGACGACTTTTAAATTGCCCCATCTTGTGAAGTGATCACGAGGATAGAAGCCATACCAGACCCCATGCTTCTGGTCTTTCCCAACATAAAGCCGAAGGTGTTGACCTTTTCCGCTTGCACCTCCATTATCTGCGACGACCCGTATATATTCTGTTCCCATGGGATCCACCCGCCCGGTGGGATTGCCGCCGACGTAGCCGTACAGGTTCACGCCGCCCGCGTAGCCGATGGGGTCCCGCGTCAGCCACCGCGCCTGCGCCGGGTCGTAGTAGCGCAGCCCGCACAGGATGAGGCCGCTCTGGCTGTCCGTGTAATACCCCCACTGGCCCCCATACCCATATGGCACGCTCTGCCCAAACGCTCCCTTCCCATACGCGTCC
>JBBRGS010000059.1:0-18731 GCA_038240635.1 Armatimonadota bacterium | reverse complement strand
TCGCGGAGCAGGCGCAGGGCGCTCGATTTGATGCGATCCATGAGTTTCTCCTGTGAAGGGGGGAGGAGATGGCTCCGTCCCGGATGAGCGTGACCCCGCTTGCGCGAAGGCGCCGCTGAGGTTCAAGAGGTGAAGAGAAGGTGTCCCGGTGACGCGATGGAGCGGGAAGACAGATTACTACTTCAGTGCATCGGAGGCGGCGGTGAACTTTTTGTCGATGCCACTCTTGAGCGCGGTGACGGTGACGATGAGGGCGACCGCGATGAGGGCGACCAGCAGCGCGTACTCGACCATTGTCGCGCCGTCTTCGTCGCGGAGCAGGCGCAGGGCGCTCGATTTGATGCGATCCATGAAGGTTCTCCTGTGAAGGGGGGAGGAGGCGATCTCCGTCCCGAAGGGCCTGTCCGCGAGAGCGCGGTTGGGCGAGGGGTTCGGGGCTGGCCCGAAAGAGGGGTCGTTTTCGGAGGGGTTACGAGTGACCCTGCCCTCGGTGGCAGGCTCCCGTCAACCACTACCTGATGTTACGGCGCTTCACGTTATTCCTGGGAGACTTCAAACGACTGTGTCGGCGCCGAAGTTGTCACAACTCCCGCAGCGAACTCGACTTCGGGGTCGCGGGACCGACCTTGCTGCGCGTGACTGAACAGGGGGAGTATCCCGGCGCCTCGCCTCGTCACCCTTTTACGATGGCGGGAGACGCGGGCCGACTGAACTGATGCGCGGGGAGATTCCGGGAGCGGTTCCTCTTCAAGGCGATATTCCACGTTCTCCCCTGCGCCAATAAGGTGCCGGTGGAAGAAGAGGTGTGTGTTTCAAAACGGTCACATGGCAATCGGAGGGCCTGCAGGGTCGAATTGACCGAATCGTCTCAGGCCGGAGGCTCCAGGGGCACGCGGAGGCGCGCGATGACGCCGAAATCGGACTGGAGACTCCGTTCCCCTCCGCCTTTCAGAGGAGTTTCGTCTGAACGATCAGGAGCGCCCGGCTTGATAAGTCAGTCGGGCGGAATCGACTCCGCCACAGAGAGGGCCGCCTTTGTCGTCGGTGAGATCGAGGGTCAGACGCAGCGGCTGGCCGGTATCGTGGGCGGTCATCAGGGCGCCCCATTCCAGCGGCGCAAGGGGGAGCTTGGCGCGGCTGAACCTCGTTCGCTCGCCGTCCTGCTCGCCGCTCCAACTCAGATAAAGGAAGGGCGTGCGCGATGGGCCAAAGACGTATGGCCCCGAAAAGACGGGATGGCCCTCCTTCGCGTGGCGCTTCACCTGGAGGGATACACGAAACTCGACGGTGTCGGTGTCGCCTGGCGTTTCCTGTTCCACGGCCTCCCCCTTTTGAACGCCGATGCGAAGGTCACGGTACGGGCCGAAGGAGGCGCCGGGCAGGCGTTCGCCATGAATAACCAACTCGAGGGTGAAGGAGTCCATGAACGCTCCGGTTGCGGGAGACGAAAGCCGCGGTCAGACGCCATCATGACGCCGCAGCGGGTGAGATTCGATGAAATGCATCCATCCGCCGCCTGCCACCGGCAAAAGGCGGATGGAAGAAACAGGGCAAAGCGGACGGACGCCGCGTTCGGGCGTCCTCCTTGCTTGCCGACGCCTGATCGAAGGCGGGTTGAACGTAACTACTCAGGCATCTGAAACACTATATACCGCGTTGCCTTACAGTCTGAACACTAAATGTGGTGCATGAAACGCGTAAGTGACCTTGTCGGCAGCTAGATTGACCCTCACTTCCGTTCGATCTTACCTACTACATCCAGGGGTTCAGCGGAAATAAAGCCTATATGTAGCGCCTGAGTAGTTACGGTTGAACTTGAAAAACCGTTGTGCTATAAACTGTGACATTAAAGGTCCGCGCAATGTCGCCACTCACGACGTTGAAGCGGCGGTGACGATGGAGGAGTGACATGGCGATGCCCGCAAAGAACACGATCTGCCTTTGGTACGATGGAGACGCCGAGGACGCGGCGCGATTCTACGCTGAGACCTTTCCCGATTCTTTCGTCAGCGCAATCCACCACGCCCCAGGAGACTATCCGTCCGGGAAAAAAGGGGATGTGCTGACGGTCGAGTTTACCGTGATGGGCATTCCCTGCCTCGGACTCAATGGCGGGCCGGTGTTCCAGCACAACGAAGCGTTCTCGTTTCAGGTCGCCACTGTTGACCAGGCGGAAACGGATCGGTACTGGAACGCCATCGTCGGCGCCGGCGGCCAGGAGAGCGCATGCGGCTGGTGCAAAGACAAATGGGGCATCTCATGGCAGATTACACCGCTGGCCCTGACGAAAGCGATAACCGATTCCGATCCCGCCGCCGCCCAGCGCGCCTTCGAGGCGATGATGCAAATGAAAAAGATCGACATCGCCGCCATTGAAGCGGCGCGTCGCGGGTGAGGGGACATCTGCGAAGCTCGCATCTCGGAAGATCAAAGGGAATATGTCGCAGCCCTGAGATTGAGCGCCGGAGAGATTGGCCTGCGCCGCCGCCAGCCGCGCCACGGGGACGCGCCTGCGGGTCGTGGGCGTACACCAGGATATTGGTATCAACCACGCCGGCGCTCGATCTCATCCAGACGCTCCTGGTATAGCCCCTCCCGGCTGAATCCGGCGCCTCCGAAATCCAGGCCCTGGCGCATGAACGCCATCATCGTTTCAGCCGACGCCCGCCGTCGCGCCGCCTCGTCCGTCGCGCCGCCTCGTCCGTCGCGCCGCGTCGTCCGTCGTGGAATCCTCGTCCGCCGTGGAATCCTCGTCCGCCGTGGAATCCTCGTCTGGAAGAAAGGTGACGAACACCCGTGTCTTCTCCCCGGCTTTCACGTCCTCCGGGAGTTCCAGCAAGGTGACTGCTCCGTTCATATAGATTCCTTCCACCGTCACTCCAGGCATCCCAAGCCTCCCTTCATCTCTTCACTGCCGAAAAAAAACCACGGAAGCGGGAAGCCTCCGTGGTTCCATGCTACCGCTCATTCAGGGCTGCGACAACGGTCCCTGCCCTGAAGTTGCCGGCGGGAGTTACTTATCGCGCTCGGCGCCGGAGAGATTGGCCTGCGCCGCCGCCAGCCGCGCCACGGGGACGCGCTTGGGCGAGCAGGAGACGTAGGTGAGGCCGATCTCGTGGCAGAACTCGATGCTGGAGGGGTCGCCGCCGTGCTCGCCGCAGATGCCGAGCTTGATGTTCGGGTTCACCTTTTTGGCGTCCTCCACGCAGATGCTCATCAGGCGCCCCACGCCGTCCCGGTCGATGCTCTCGGTCGGGTCCTGCTTGAGGATGCCTTTGTTGATGTAGTCCGGCAGGAAGCCGCCCGCATCGTCGCGGCTGATGCCGTAGGTCATCTGCGTCAGGTCGTTGGTCCCGAAGCTGAAGAAGCTCGCCTCTTTGGCGATCTCCCCAGCGGTGAGGGCCGCGCGCGGCACTTCGATCATCGTGCCGAAGCTGTACTCCACCGTGACGCCTTCTTCGCCCATGGTCCGTTGCGCCGCCGCCTCGAGTTGCGTCTTCAGGTGGGTCAGCTCGTTCACGTGCCCGACGAGCGGGATCATGATCTCCGGGTGAACGGCGATTCCTGACTTCTTCACCGCGCACGCCGCGCCAATGATCGCCGAGACCTGCATCTGGACGATTTCGGGGAAGACGATGGAGAGGCGGCAGCCGCGCAGGCCGAGCATCGGGTTCTGCTCGTGGAGCTCCTCGATCTTGGTGAGGAGTTGCGTCGTGCGGATGAGCGCCGCGCCGGTGGAGCCTTCGTCCATGAGGCGCCGCAGGTCGGTGCGGACCTCTTCGGCGTGGGGGAGGAACTCGTGGAGCGGCGGGTCAATCAGGCGGATGGTGACGGGGAGGCCGTCCATCGCCCGGAAGATGCCGATGAAGTCCTCGCGCTGCATGGGAAGGAGGATGCTCAGGGCGGCGGCGCGGGCCACTTCGTCGTCGGCGAGGATCATGGCGCGGACGTGCTGCACGCGTTCGGTGCCGAGGAACATATGCTCCGTGCGACACAGGCCGATCCCTTCGGCGCCATACTGAAGCGCTTCCGCCGCCTGCTCCGGGGTGTCCGCGTTGGTGCGCACGCCAAGTCGGCGGAACTTGTCGGCCCAGCTCATGAACGTGCCGAAGTCGCCGGAGACGCTGGCCGGTTCGGTGGAGAGGGCGGTGTTGAAGACTTCGCCCGCCGTGCCGTCAATCGAGATGATGTCACCTTCGCGCACCACGATGTCGCCAACCTTGAAGGAGCGGCCTTCTTCGTCAATGCGGATCGCCTTGCAGCCGCAGATGGTCGGGATTCCGTACTGCCGGGCGACGAGCGCGGCGTGGGAGGTGCGTCCGCCTTCGCTGGTCAGCACGCCTTTGGAGGCGAGCATACCGCCCAGATCGTCCGGGTTGGTGATCTTGCGGACGAGGATGACGGTTTTGCCTTCTCCCTCCATGCGGATGGCGGCGGCGCTGTCGAAGGCCACGTAGCCGACCGCTCCACCGGGTCCGGCGTTTAAGCCGCGCGCGATCGGCTTGGCGCCGGTCGGGTTGGTCAGGCGCGGGTGCAGCAGCTGCTCAATCTGCTCGGCGGGAACACGGAGAACGGCCTCCTCCTCGGTGATGCGCCCTTCCGCCACCATTTCCACGGCGGTGCGGATCGCCGCCGCGCCGGTGCGCTTGCCCGAGCGACACTGAAGGATGAAGAGGCGCCGATCCTGAATGGTGAACTCGATGTCCTGCATATCGTGGTAATGGTCTTCCAGGACAGCGCAGACCTTCTCGAACTCGCTGTAGATTTCGGGGAACTCGTCGGCGAGCTGGTCTATGCTTTGCGGCGTGCGGACGCCCGCGACGACATCCTCGCCCTGGGCGTTCTTGAGGAACTCGCCGAAGATGCGGCGCTCACCGGTGGCGGGGTTGCGGGTGAAGGCCACGCCCGTGCCGCAGTCGTCGCCCATGTTGCCGAAGACCATCGTCTGGACGTTGACGGCGGTGCCGAGGTGAGAGTCAATCTTCTCTTTGTTGCGGTAGATGATGGCGCGGGGATTCATCCAGCTCTTGAAGACCGCGAGGATGGAAAGCCGCAGTTGCTCCATGGGGTCGGAGGGGAACTCTTCGCCGTAATGCTGCTTAAAGTGGGCGAGGAAGAGGTTGCAGACCTCCTTCATGCCGTCGGCGTCCAGGTCGGTGTCTTCCTCAACGCCGCGCGATTCCTTGATGTGCTCCAGGATATTCTCGAACGCTTCCTTCTCCAGAGTCTCCTTGCCTTCGGAGATGACGACGTCGCTGAACATCATGATGAAGCGGCGATACGAGTCGTAGGCGAAGCGGGGGTTATCGCTGGCCTTGATGACGCCTTCGAGAGTCTTCTCGTTAAGGCCGAGGTTCAGGATGGTGTCCATCATGCCCGGCATGGAGAACTTGGCGCCGGAGCGGACGGAGAAGAGGAGCGGGTTGTTGGAGTCGCCGAACTTCTGGCCCATCGCCTCTTCCACATTGGCGAGAGCGTCCTTCACCTGATCCCAGAGGCCTTCGGGAAAATCCTGCTTCTCCAGGTAGTCGTTGCAGGTTTCGGTGGTGATGGTGAAGCCGGGAGGAACGGGCAGACCGATGTTGGTCATCTCGGCGAGGTTGGCCCCCTTGCCGCCGAGCAGGTCCCGCATCGATTTGTCGCCCTCCTTAAAGAGGTAGACTTGTTTTTTAGCCATAGGAACAATGCCTCCTGCGCTGAGCGATGTGGCGTTTAGTAAACCGCTTCCCGGCTGTGTTGGGAGCGTGGCGCGGGGAGAGAAACCGGGAAGTTTGGAGAAAGATCGGAGGGAACGAGTGGCGCAATTAGGGAGAAACAAGCGACCGGAGAGACCGCTGTCCTGCGACCGGCGTGTCAAAACCCGTTGGTGGAAGGCTTGAAGGAGTTCCATCCGGTCCCATCGAATGGAGATGCTTCACAATCCCCTACATTATGGAATGGGCCGTTTCGGATTGCCAACGCGAGGAGACATCGGGGCTGAGGACAGGGTCTTTTCATTCTCGAACCCGGTGGTTGACACCACTGCAACACTCACACGAAACCCGCCTTCGCGGGTTAGGGGGTCATTCATTGGCGGGTTGCCGGATGGCTCGTTCGCGGAGTCTTTGGGAGGGGAAAAGGGGAGCGCCGCGACCATTGACGCGCCCTCGGAGGCGGAGCGAGGCGCCGGGCCTTGCGGAAGGAAGGGATTTGATCAGTGACGGCCAAAACAGCAGCGACTCCCGCCGTTTCCTTATCGGGGGGGAGGGTTTCGCCGCTTCCGAGTCCTGCAGCGGCGAGCGCCTCTGAATCCTAACTGTCCCAGACTATCCCTGGAGACCTCCGCCTTGACCAATCCCGCCATCGTGTTCGTCGGCCAAAACCAGCTCGAACTCCGCGACGAGCCGCTCCAACCCCTTCAGCCGAACCAGGTGCGCGTGCAGGCTACCGCATCGCTCATCAGCACCGGCACCGAAATGATCTGCTACGGTCGCAAATTCGCGCCGGGCACTCATTGGGATGAGTGGGTGAAGTACCCCTTCTCGCCGGGCTACAGCCTCGCCGGGCGCGTCACCGAAGTCGGCGCTGAGGTCTCCACGCTCCATGAAGGAGATCGAGTCGCGGTGCGAACGGCGCACCGGAAGTTCTCGACGACGACGGAAGATCAGTGCATCCCGATTCCCGACGGCGTTTCCGATGAAGACGCGACCTGGTTCGGCCTGGGCAAAATCGTGCAGGTGGGGGTCCGCCGAGCGCAGCACGCCCTGGGCGACGCCGTGGTGGTGATCGGGCTGGGCCTGCTGGGACAACTCGTGGTGCAATACACCCGCCTCATGGGCGCCCGTCAGGTCATCGCCGTGGACACCGCTGAGCCGCGCCTGCGCCTGGCCGCCGCCCATGGCGCCACCCTCACCCTCGCGCTCCCGGTGAACGAAGCGCGCGACGCCGTCTTCCAGGCGACCGACGGCCTCGGCGCCGATGTGGTGTACGACGTGACCGGCCACCCGGCGGTCTTCGCGGGGGCGCTGCCGCTCGCGCGCAACTTCGGCAAAATCGTCCTGCTGGGCGACGCGGGGAATCCGTCGGAGCAGCGCCTCACGTCGGACCTGATCCGCCGAGGCCTCACCATCACCAGCGCGCACGACATCTATCCGCCCAGCGAGCCGACCCCGGAGAATTACTGGACCTCCCGCCACATCCAGCAACTCTTTCTCACCTACGTGGAACGCGGCGACCTCCGGGTGAGCGATTTAGTCACCCACCGATACGTTCCCGCCGACGCCGAAAAAGCCTACGCCATGCTCGACACCGACCGCATGAACGCGATGGGCGTCCTGTTCGACTGGCGGAACGCCTGAGAGTAGGTACAGATAGGGGTTAGCGTATTTGTAAATCGGAGTCTGATTCACCTGTGGTTCACGCGCACGCTAACTCCTATCCATACCGGTTCTGAGGGATTACAGGGCCGCTCCACTCAACAGGCCGGGCTTACTTCTCCGGCGGTGAATTTAGTCCGTCGCATCTTCAAAGCGCGCGCCCAGCCTCCCCTGCCCTTGCGGACACTTCGGCAGCAGGACGCAATCGGGGCACGCCGGTCGTTGCGCGTGGCAAACTCGCCGCCCGTGACGAATGAACCCGACGTGAAAGGCGTACGTCTCGTGGGGCGGAATTAGCAGGGGAAGCCGCTCGTGCGCCCGCTCCGCCGACAGCCCGCGCGGCGTGAGGCCAAGGCGACCGGTCACCCGGTGAACGTGAGTGTCCACCGGGAGGACAGGCCGCCCCATGCTGAACATCAGGACGCACGCCCGCGTCTTCGGCCCGGCGCCCGCGAACCGGCGCAGGTACGCCATCGCCTCTTCGGTCGTCAGGCCGATCAGACGGTCCAGCGAGTAAAGCCCTTCCGATGCCCACACTTCGCGCAGCGCCGCCTGGATGCGGGGAGCCTTTTGGCGCGCCAGCCCGCCGGATCGGATCGCGTCCTCCACCGCCTCAACGGGCGCGTCGGCGACGGCGGCCCAGTCGGGGAACCGTTCGCGCAGGGTCGCAAAGGCGCGGGAACTGTTCGTGTCGCTCGTCGCCTGGGAGAGATAGGTGAGGATCAATTCCGAGAGCGGATCGCGTCGCTCATACCAAAGTGGCCGCCCGTAACTCTCGTTGAGGCGCCGGAGCGTCCAGAGGGCCTTTTGGCGGAGGGCGAGGAGGATGTCCGCATCCCCGGCGGCGGGAGCGTCGTCGCTCTTCATGCCATCGGGTGAGCGTTCGGCCTTCACGCTTCCAGCGCCGCCTGAACAAATTCCCGCGCCGCGCGCGCCGCCGCTTCGGGCTGCGCAATTCGCTCCGGTTCAACCGTCACCACGCCATTGTAATCGTGATGTTGCAGGCGGCGGAGCAGCGCGTCCAGGTCGAGTTCCCCCTCCCCCGGCGGCGCCACGTCGTGGGTGAACCAGTCCACATCCCGCAGATGGACGTGTCGAATGCGGGCGCCGTACGTCTCCAGGAGTTCCCAGGGATCACAGCCGCACAGGGCCGCTTCGCCGGTGTCGAGGCAAAGGCCGACACTTACAGCATCGGTGGAGCGCATCATTAAATGAATCTGATCGCGGAAGCCGACGAGGGTCCCTTGCCGGGGATGAAAGGCGAGCGCGACACCCTGCGCCCGGCACTCCGCGCCGAGGGTCTCCATCGCGGCGGCCAGGATGGCGTAGTCGACGGGAGTGGCGCCGCCGGGCGGCAGGCGTCCTCCACTCGCCACCAGCGTGGTCCCTCCCGCGTCCCGGAGGCGTTTCAGCATACGCCGGGCGCCGTCCAGTTCCACCCCCGCGCGCTCCGGCGTCACCCAGTCCCCGCCAAACTCCATCGCGGCGAGGGCCAGGCCGTACTCCTCCAGCGCGGTTCGCAGGTCCGGGCCGGGAACCGCCCCGTGCGGCAGGCAGAAGGCTTCGATGTGGGAGTAACCGGCGTCCCGCGCGGCGGCGAACGCGGCGTCCCAGTCTTCGCGCCAGGCGGAAGTGTGGAGGGCGAGAGTCAGAGGCAAAAGCGTTTACCGTATCACCGCAGGATCAGAAGACCTCATATCCCAGAGGGGCGGGGGGGTGTCAGCCTTTGCGCTGCACGTAGTTGAGTTGCAGGGTCGCCACCTTGTTTTGCAGGTCGCGGCGTTGCGTGTCGGCGACGAGGGGGGAGACCTGCTGGGTGATGAACGCCATCACGTCAATGGCGATTTTGGCCTTCGGAATATCGGTTTCCACCTGCCGCGTGATCGGGTTCATCGTGATGCCCAGGTGCCGCAGGGCCTGATCCTCCAGCGCGGCCACCATCGAAGCCAGCACAACCGGCAGATCGGGAGCGAGCAGTTCGGGAGGCAGCTCATTCATCCAGTTTTGGAGTTCCTCCGCTGTCACGCCGCCCGGTCGCCCGTCAAAGGAGCTCCCTTCAGGAGGGGAAGATTCGGACGAAGCGCCGGGTTCAGGAAGGCGTCCCTCGGCGCAGGGGGGTTCGCCGCTCACATCATCATTTAAGGGAGAGGTGGGGTCGTCGTTCATCAGCAGGCTCTCCTTATCAGGGGGAACAGGGGCAAAGGGTCAGGATTGTCGAGGTCTCAGCCGATAATCAGGTGGAAGCGATCCCGCGTCCTCCCCTCCGGCGACGGCCAGGGCGCCGCATCATTTTGGCCGTCCGACGCGAGAGACCGCAAGCCGCCGCGCGTGAGTATGAGGGCGAGGACGAAGGGAGCATGAAAGATTGGTGTGACAAAACTGTCATAACCGGGGGAATCTGTGGAACAACCATCCTGCGCCGCGTTCATGGACGCTTAACAAACAAGGGCCTGCCCGTTAATGGGCTGAGCAGGGCGTTTCGGGTCGCTCTGGAGGTAGGCCCAGAAAAAACCCTCGGAAAACTGTAAAAATTACCAATATTCCCTCTTGCAGTCAGCGAGCGCATGCGGTAATCTGTAAACGGAACTGGTAAACGACATCGCCTCCGGTTTATCGGCTCCGTTTACGCCTCCGAAAATCAGGAGGAGGAGGACGATGCGCCCAATGATCCTGCTTTGAGTGGTAAACCCACTCGACTTCGTTCTCAGATCAGCTCAGTTTCAGGCGTCACCCGGTTTACCCCCTCGGCTCATTCACCCGTTCCAACTTAGGCTCCACCCCCAAAGGAGTTCCCGATGCTCAGAGCACACGAGTGTCGCACCATTCAATATACGCGAATCGGTACCATGGCCGCGACGCTGGTCGTCGGCCTCTCTCTGTTCTCCCCGGCCCGCGCGGCGGACCCGGCGCTCAGAATGGACCACCTGCTTGCCCGGCAGGCGATGAACGCCGCGTCCTCCGCGAAAGCCACTCGCGTGACCACACTTCCAGTTATCGTCGTAACAGAGCGACCCCTTAACCGCCAAATGGAGCGCCAGTTCACCCAGCTCGGCGGCGTCATCAAATCCCGCTACACCATCATCCAGGGGTTTAGCGGCGTTCTGCCCGCGAGCAAACTCAACGCCGTCGCTCAACTGAACTGGGTGAGCCGCATCTCCAGCGACATGACCGTGAAGAGGCTGGACGAAGAAGCCAACGCCGCCATCGGCCTCCCCGAAGCCGTCAGCAACCAGGGAGTCAACGGCAAAGGCGTCACCGTCGCCGTCCTCGACTCCGGCATCGACAATCACAAGGACCTCACCAACGGCCAGGGCGCCAGCCGTGTCGTCGCGGAAGTGGACTTCACCGGCGAAGGCGTCGCAGATGAGTGCGGACACGGCACCTGCGTCGCCGGCATCATCGGCGGCAACGGAACCAAAAGCACGGGCAAAAACTTCTTCCACACCTACGCGGGCGTGGCCCCCAACACCAAACTGATCAGCCTCAAAATCCTCAACAAAGAGGGTCAGGGCACGGTCAGCGCCGCCCTCAGCGCGATCCAGTGGGCGCTGCAACAGCAGGCGAAGAAACACATCCGTGTCCTCAACCTCTCCTTTGGCCATGCCCCCGCCGAGAGCTACACCTCCGACCCGCTCTGCAAGGCGGTCGAAGCGGCGTGGCGACGCGGCGTCGTCGTGGTTTGCGCGGCGGGCAATCGGGGCCGCTCCGTAGTGGACGATCTGAACAGCCCTCCCGCCTACGGCACCATCAACTCCCCCGGAAACAGCCCTTACGTCATTACCGTCGGCGCGACCAACACGAAAAACACCGCCGACCTCTCCGACGACGTGATGGCCAGCTACTCCTCTCACGGGCCGAGCCGCCTGGACCATGTGGTGAAACCGGACCTCGTGGCTCCTGGCAACCGCACCGTTTCCCTCAACGTGCGGCGCTCCACCCTCTTCACCCGCAAGTCGTCCAACGCCATACCGTGGAACGCCTACTCCCTGAAGCGGGACACCGACAGCGCCACTCCGTTCTACTACCGCTTCTCCGGCACCAGCATGGCCGCCGCGATGGTCAGTGGCGCCGCCGCCCTGATGATCCAGAAGGACCCCAGCCTCACCCCGGACACCGTGAAAGGCCGCCTGATGAAGACGGCCCGCAAGTCGTGGAACCCCGCCGTGGGACGTTACAACCCGTTCGTGGAAGGCGCGGGCCTCGTCAACATCCCCGCCGCCCTGAACAATCACGACGTGGTGAAAGGGAAAGCCTTCTCCCCCATCGCCTGGCGCAAGGAGAACGGCCACCTCGCCCTCCTGAATGTCGGCCTGCTCTGGAACAACTCGGCGATCTGGAGCGACAGCGCCATCTGGAGCGACTCAGCGATCTGGAGCGACTCAGCGATCTGGAGCGACTCAGCGATCTGGAGCGACAGCGCGATCTGGAGCGACAGCGCCATCTGGAGCGACTCAGCGATCTGGAGCGACTCGGCGATCTGGAGCGACTCGGCGATCTGGAGTGACTCGGCGATCTGGAGTGACAGCGCGATCTGGTCGGACAGCGCGATCTGGAGTGACAGCGCGATCTGGAGCGACATCTCTCGCACCGCTCTCGAAGGGGACAAGTAGTCCCTCACGACGCCTCTCAGGCAGGGTTTGCGGGGAATAACCCTCCGCAGAAAGGACCCACGAGGATGAACTCCTCTATCCGCCAGGATCACAAGGTGTCCAGCGTCATCTGGAGCGACTGACACCCCTCAGCGACAACCGTCCGGTTAGGTAGCAGGAGGAGGCCCGAACTTCACCCTTCGGGCCTCCTTTTTGTCGCTCCAAGTTCAACCGTTTTGGTGGGTGAGCCATTAGTAAACCGGCGGGGTGTCACAAAACAGTGATAACCTCCGATTTTACGGTTGGCGCGCCGATAATAAACAGAGGGATGAGAAAGTCGCCGGTGAGTGAGGCGAAGGGTTCGGCGTCCTCTGTTTAGCGTATGTCAGAGCGCCCGGTCGGCCAGGGGTATCTTCGTGGATGACTACTTCGATGCGGTGCAGGCCGCGGTATTAGAGGCTCAACGCCAGGACCCCGATGCGGTGCTGCCCTGGTCGTGGTGGAAGGAGCAGGCGCAGCGGCACGAAATGACGCCCAACGCCGTGTACACGCGCGCCGTCAAAACCGGGTTGTATGTGCCCCCCGATAAACGCGCAACTGAAACGGAAGCGCCTGACGCCGTTAAAGAAGTAAACGCGCCTGGCGCTGATAAACCAGAAGGGGCTGCCGCCGATAAAGACGTAAACGCGCCTCCGAAGACGCCCCACGCCCCGGAGACGCCCCCGAAGTCCGAAGCCTCGTCCCGGCCGCCCCGCCCCGCCCCGCGCTCCCGGTATCGGCCACCGTCCGAAGCCGCTTCAGTGAGCGCCTCGTCCTCCCCTTCCCCGTCGTCCGCTTCCGAAGCAGCGGCGATTCGTTCGGAGTCCATCCCCATGAGGAGTGACATCACGTCGGGGACCGGCCCCTGCGGCGAAGGCATCGGCGACGCGATCCAGAGTTTCGCGGGGCTGGTGGAACGGTCGGCGGGTTTACAACAACAGGTCGCGGATCAGAACCGCGACCTGGAGCGGACGCGCGCGGAAAACCGGCGGCTGCGTCAGGCCCTGCGGCAACTGGAAGGTTTAGCGGAGGAGATGCGCCACGTTTACCGCCTGGCCCTCCTCCCCGGCGACGAGGAGTAGGGCCAGGCGCGCCCCGCCTCATCCTACTCCGTTTCGTGGCCCCACAGTTTCCCGCTCCCCTTCGCCTTGCGCCATGCGTCGCGCCACCGGTGGATTTCCACCACGCCGATGGGCGGCATATTCTGGCGCTCCTCCTTCGGGCGCATCGTCGGGAAGGGGCGGTGCGGCTCCGTCTGATACCAGTACGCCACGCTGCTCAGGTCGAGGGTGAGTTCGTTCGCGTGCCCATGCTCGATGCTGGCCCGCAGTGATTTCGTGAACCGCACCGGATCGGGCAGATGGAACCGATAGCAGTGGGTGCGCCCCAGCCAGCCCTCGCGGTCGTTGACGCGCGGGTAGCCGAAGAAGGGGTGAGTATACGGCTCCTTCGGGCACCATGACGAGCAGAAGTAATCCTCGGTGCCGGTGCCGTGAAGCGACCCCGGCCAGGGTTCTCCGTCCACCATGAACATATCGTCCCCTTCCCCATACCAGATGGGCGAGGGGCAATCCACGAAGTAGTTCACGCCGACGAAGTGACCGCAGCCCTCGGCTTCCATGAAGAGGTAATTGTGAGCGTCGCCGGGGTTTTTCGCCTCCGGGCCGAGGACGCCCCATTCGTTTTCGCCGGTGGGGCCGGGGTCAGTGATCTCGCGGTTCCACCAGGCGTGAAAGCGCCCCACGTCGTCGCCCAGGCGGGGGCGTTCCTCGTAATCCACGTAGTAGTAGAGCGAATCGATGGGAACGTCGCACTGGTTCTCAATCTCGACGCGCGCGCCGTCGCCGTACGGCATCACGAAGAAGGAGTTGAGCGCGTTGCCGCCCGCCGGGCTGGCCGCCAGCGGCAGGGAGGCGTAGTTGTACTTCTCGCCCCACCCTTGCCCGAAGAAGTCGCCGATGGGGGATTCGACGCTGGGATGCGCCTCGCCGTCCCAGTACATTCGCAGGAGGATGTTACGGCGCGCCATGGGGTCCGCGCAGGCGATGGTGATCCAGATGTGCTTAATGGCGCCGGCGCCGGTCATGGTGGCGATGTCGGCGCGTTCGCCGGGTGCGAGGGGGATGCGGTCGGAGTTGCCGCCGGTGCGGTCGAAGCTGAAGGCGCGCTTGGTCCGCACGTCGGGCTGAAGCCGGGTGATGTCGTTGAGAAGGGAATGCATGCAGACTCCTTCATCGGGAGGGGGCGGGTGGAGCGAGGGAGCGTCCGCCCCTCTCGGCTCGTTCAGGCGAAGTACGGTCGGGACGCTTCGGCGCCCTTCCTCGCGGCGGCGGAGGCGTCCATCTCCCAGTAGGCGGGGTTGAACAGTTCCAGCGACAGGTAGCCGGTGTAGCCGATCTCCTTGAGGGTGTCGCACATGGCTTGCAGCGCCATCACGCCTTCGCCGGGCCAGACGCGGTCGGCGTCGGCGTAACTGCCGAGCGGCTTGCCTTCGGGCGCGTCGTCGAGGTGGACCATGGCGATCTTCGCGGCGGGGATGAGGCGCAGGTCCTCCACCGAGGAGCCGCCGTTGTACATATGGAAGAAGTCGTGGACGACCGTGCCGTCAGGGTGATCGGCTTTCTCCAGGATGGCGGCGGCGGTCTTAATGTCCTTCAGCCCCTTCATGAAGCCGAGGTATTCGAGGGCGGCGCGGACGCCGTGCTGCTCGCCCAGGTCGAGGAGGCCGCGATAATTCTCCGCCGCCCGATCCAGGTCCACCTCCACGTCGGAGGGGCTGGCGGTGATGAAGGGCGCTCCCACGCTCGCGGCCTGGTCCATGCGGCGCTCCGCCTCCTCGAACGCCTTGTCGCGGGCGGCGCCGGTGGCATCCATCCAGCCGTGGACCGCGATGATGTTGGGGACGTGCAGCCCCGCGTCGTGGACCCAGCGCAACACCTCGTTGAGGTTACCCCCAGCGGCGGTGTGCTGGGTCAGCTCGTCGTTCCAGAGTTCAATCGCCTGATAGCCGTTCTCCGCCGCGAGGGCGATCTTCTGCTGAAGCGGGGCCTGCTTGAGGCTGATCGAGTTGATACACGGGATGAACGCGGACATGGGAGTCTCCTGACGGGATAGGGATGGAGCGGGAGGGTTACGGTTTCACCGGGAGAGGGGTGGTGGGCGGCGCTCAACTGTCTTTCGATGGAAGCGGCGTTGTGGAGGTCTTCGGAGGCGGAAGCGGCGTTGTAGAGGAGGGCGACGGGGATACGGTCGAAGCCGGAGCGGGCGGCGCGGGAGATGGAACCGCTGCCGGAGCGGGCGGCGCGGGAGATGGAACCGCTGCCTGAGCGGGCGGCGCGGGAGATGGCGCGAATGGCGCCGTTTTGGCGAGAGCGCCGGTGCGGACGACAGAATCGGAGCCGCGCGGCCCCCGACTCTCCACCCAGCCCGCGAGGGGAGCGCCCTGCCCCATCGCCACCAGCGCGGGAAAGTGGACCGCGCCGAGGGAGACCGTCTGCGCCGGAGCGAACACCCCGGTGGGGCCAGGCGGGAGGAACGTGTACCGGATTCGCGCGGTGGCAGAGGGTTCTGCCCAGGGGGCGCCGACGCCGTCCTCCCAGACGAGCCAGAGCGTCCCATCGTCACTGTACCGTACGAGGGGATGCGTGGCGGGCGGCGGCGGAGAGAAGGCGTCCAGCGTGCGGAACTTCCCGGCGTTCTCCACGGCGACGTGCGCCCGCGCCTCGCCGCTCGCCGATTCGCTCCACGCGACGGCCCGCTCGCCGCGTGGCCCCACTGTCGCGGAGGGACCCTGCATCGGGCAGGCGGCCAGTTTCCAGCCGTCCGCGCCCACGGGACGCGGCGCGCTGTATGTTTTGCCTCCATCCTCGGATACGACGGCTTTGATGTCCCGAAGGTTCTCTACATTGTCCCGGTACGCCACGAGAACGGTTTCGCCGTCCGGCCCCACGGCGAGCGCGGTCTGGCAGCATTCGCAGACGAGATGATCGAGAACGCGCGACGGGCCGAATGCGCCGCTTCCCGCCGCCCGCGCGGTTCGCAGCTGGACGGCTTTCCCCATCGTTTGGAGCCAGACGACGTGAACCGTGTCGTCCGGGGAGAGCGCGACATCGCCGAGGTCCTGCGCACCGGCGCCGGCAGGGAGCGGAAGGGGGCGGCTGGGCCGAAAACGCCTGCCGTCGGGGGAGAAGGAGACGCGCAGGGGCGCGGGCTTCTGTTCGGACCCGGCCTGGGATGCGGGCTGCCCGGCCTGGGATGCGGGCTGCCAGAGGACGACGACGTGGCCTTTGGCGTTAGCGGCGACTTTCGGCCCGCGCCCCACGGCGCCGGGGGAGATCGCGGCGTCGTTCACCTTCACGGGAAACCCAATGAGGCTGCCGTCGGCGGCGCGGCGGCTGAGCCAGATGGCCCGCTCGGAGCCGTTCCTCTCCTCCCAGACGGTGGCCAGAACCCCCTGCGGCGACCGCGCCAGCGCGATGCCCGACTGACCCGCGCGCGCCGGCACGGACAAGCCGAGCGCCGCGAGGAAAGCCAGCGCTCCCGCCACGAAGATCGGCGCTCGGAATGTGAGTAAGGCTTGCGGGGCAGGAATCACCCGGTTCTCCGCCAAGAATGAGTCGTTCACGAACACATCCCTCCGATTCGCCTCGCGGGGAGCGCTTCCTGCCGCTGTCGGCGCGAAGGGAGCCGCACCACCCGCTCTCCCGCGCCCACTCGCTCTCCCGCTAACCGAAGGGGCGTCGCTCACCGGTACAGTCTTCTCGTTGCGCCGCTCTGGCTCACCCGCGCATAATAGCCTCGAACGCCTCCTCACCTGGGTCGTTTTGGCCCGTTCCCCACGAGATTCCGCCCTTCCTATGGCCTTCACCGACCGACCTTCGCGCGATCCTTCCCCCGGCGGCCCTCAGGACGAGGTTCCCCCGGCGCTGCCTTCGGAGACTCAGGCGCCTCCCGCGCGGCCCGGCGGAGTCACGTGGCGCTCGGCCCTGCTGGCGCTGCTGCTGGTCCCGCTGCACGCCTACTGGATCACCATTTTCGAGGTGCGCTGGTATAGCCTGGACAGCACCTCGCTGCCGTTGATGATCACGCCGATCTTCATCCTCTTTTGCGTGGTCCTCCTCAATATGCCCCTGCGCCGGTGGGCGCCGCGACAGGCCCTCAGCCAGGGCGAGTTGCTCGTCGTCTACTTTGTGATGGTGATCAGCGGCGTGTTCGCGTCACACGACCTGATCCAGAACCTGTTCGGCTCCATTGGGCACGCGGCCTGGAACGCGCGGCCCGAAAACCGCTGGGAAGAACTCTTCTTCCAGTACATGCCCTGGTCGCTCTTCATTAAAGACAAGGCGGTCCTGCGTCCCTTCTACCAGGGGAACACGAACCCGTGGACGATGCATATTATCGCGCCGTGGGTGGGGCCGCTCCTCTGGTGGGCGGCGTTCATGATGGCGACCGTCCTCATCTTCCTCGGCATCAACCTGATCGTGCGGCGCCAGTGGACGCAAAACGAGCGGCTGACGTTTCCACTGGTCCAGCTGCCTCTCGCCATGACCGCCGAACGGGACAGCCTCCACTTCTTCACCAATCGGCTCATGTGGGCGGGGTTTGGCATCGCGTTCTCCATCGGCCTCATCAACGGGCTGGGCACGCTGTATCCTTCCGTGCCGTATCTCGCGCAGGTGAAACTGTATGACATCGGGCAGTTCGTTCAGGCGCCGCCGTTCAACGCCATTGGGTACACGCCGATTTCGATGTATCCGTTCGCCATCGGATTAGGGTACTTCATCCCGCTCGACCTGTCGTTTTCGTGCTGGTTCTTCTACGTCCTGCGGAAGGTGTGGCAGGTGTTCGGGCGCACGGCGGGGCTGGACAGCGGCCCGGCCAATCAGGGATTCCCATACTTCGGGGAGCAGAGCGGCGGCGCGTGGCTCACCCTGAGCATCGTGCTGGCGTGGGGGCTGCGGCACTACCTGAAGGAGACGTACCAGATGGCGCGGGCCGGGCGCCGCAGCGAGGACCCGGCGGAGGCGATGCGGCTGCGCTGGGCCTACGGGATGATCGCGGTGGGGACGGCGTTCGTGGTCTTCTTCTGGCTGCGGACGGGCCTCGGCTTCTTCTGGATGGTGATCTACATGGGGATTTACTTCCTGCTGTCCATCACCATCACGCGCATCCGCGCCGAACTCGGCACGCCTCACGAGATCAACTACGTGCGGCCGCAGCAGATCATCACGGACGTGTTCGGGTCGCGTAACGTCTCGGCGCTGGACCTCACGGTGATCAACTCGACCTACTGGATGCACCGGGGCTATCGGTCGCACCCGATGCCCGCGCAGCTGGAAGCGTTCAAGATGGCGGAGGGGGGCCGGGTGAACATCAACCGGCTCGTGATCCTGATCATCGTGGCGAGCGCGGTGAGCATCTTCGCGGCGTACTGGTCGAACCTGCACGTCACGTATATGGAAGGGGCGCAGGGGCGGTCGCTGGGCTTCAAGTCGTGGGTGGGGGAGGAATCGTTCAGCCGCCTGGTCAGCACGCTGAACGACAAGCAGCCGCCAAACGTGACGAAGCTCTTCTACATGGGGGTGGGCAGCGCGATGGTGGTGGCGCTGTCGCTGCTGCGGGGGAACTTCCTCTGGTGGCCGTTTCACCCGGCGGGGTACGCGCTGGCGGTCAGTTACGCGGTGGACTACTTCTGGTTCGCCTTCATGATCGCGTGGGGATTGAAGGCGCTCTTGATCCGGTATGGGGG
>JBBRGS010000058.1:0-19009 GCA_038240635.1 Armatimonadota bacterium | reverse complement strand
GCCGGTTCGTAGAATTTGTACTCCACGAGCATGGTCATGGTGTCGGGCATGCGGTCGTAGGCGGCCTTCAGGCCCTCCTGGAACCAGGCCTTGCGCTGGCGGAAGTCGCCCTGGCCGGGGTAGCTGGTGCCATCGGCGAACCAGAGGCTGAGGAGGTCGCTGCCGACCTTCTTCCCGATTTCGATGCTCTCGAGGACGTGATCGAGGGCGCGCTGGCGCACGGCGGCGTCGGGATTGGCGAAGGAGCCGAACTTGTACTCCTGGTCCTGGAAGACGTTCGGGTTGATGGAGCCGATGCGGACGCCGAGGTCCTTCGCGTACTGGTTCACGCCGTCGAGGTCGTCGGTGAGGTCCCACAACACATGCATGGCGACATCGGGGGTGATGCCGGTGAGGCGGTTGACCATCGCCGCGTCTTCGAGTTTCTCCTCGATGGTGACGGCGGCGCCGGGCTGCTTGAAGATGCCGAAGCGCGTCCCGGAGTCGGAGTAGCCCCAGGAGGGGGTCTCAACCCGTTGGCGTTTGAGGCGGTTCTGGAGGGCCTCCACGTTCAACCCGCGCGACTGGAGGGTGTCGCAGAGCAGTTTGTAAGCATCAGATGAGGCGGCGGACATGTGAACGGTTCCTTTAGGGGCGCACAGGGGATAATCGAGGCGTCAAACGGGAGCGCGGCGCCTCCTCCCCTTTCGACAGCGCCGTCGAGAACCCATTCAGGGAAATCGGCTCACTGGAAGGTTCATGCCAGGTGTGTCGGAGATGCGCCGTTTCGCGGGGGCGCCTCCACCGTACAGGATGGAGAGCCTGGCGTCAGTGACTTTTCATGAGGCGTTGTTGACGGTGCGACAGAAGTCGCCGCAACAGGTTTACAAAGTCGGACTACGCCAACTCCCAGACCTTACCGACCTTCGAGGCCGAGTAGGCGGACTTCGTGGGCTTTTTGCCTATGACTTCAATCGCTGGGGGACTTTGAATCTCCCCTTCTCGAGAGACTCATCGTTTGCGGATGATCTGGCGTAACGCCTCGTTGACAGCCTTTTCATCGGGAAACGCCGCCGCCACATCCGCGTCCAGCCGTACGAGACGGGTTCCCGACTGATCCCGCTGGTAATGCTTTCCGCGAACGCCGTCATGTAAGTCCGTCGCGTCATACTCCGAGCGGAGTTCGTCCGATCCATCGCCTCTAGCCTTCATAGAGCCTTTTTTCGGAGCGATTTGCGATTCGGGCGCCCCGATGGCAGCCTGCTTCAGTCAACGGTCATGGCAGCGGATGCGCCTGGGCTTTCCTCATCCTCGCGCGCGTGAGGCGCCGCCGTCTCCCCGATGAGCCACCGGCCCGTGTGGCCCGTCACCGTCACGTCGCACGTTTGGCCAAGGGCGCGCCGCGTCCCCGGTTCCACCGTGGCGATGGGGTACGAGCCGAGGCGGCGAAACCACGTCCCGCGCGCGTCCACAAAGTAACTCTTCGTCTCCTTCAGCGTGTGGCCCAGGGGGAAGACGCGCTCCTTCATCGGGCGTTCAAACAGCTCGGCGATGTCGCGCCTCCAGCAGGCGAAGTCGTCCCCGTCCGTGTCGCTCTCCTCGGCACGCCCGGCCTCCAGCTCCGTGCCGGGGCAGACCAGCGCCTGCCGCACGTTCGTCCGGTGGCATTGGTAGCCGCTGTCGAGGATGTGAAGCAGTCCGCGCAGGTTCTCGTAATGCGTGCGCCGGGTCTGACCCATCAGGCCATACACGAGATTGACTCCCGGCAGCAGTTTCGGCTGGCCCAGGGGACCGACTTCCGCGCCCGCCTCAAGGATGTTCTCCATCGCCTTATACAGCACGTCCGGCGTGCAGGTGAGGTGATTGGCGGAGACGACCGCCGAATCGAAACTCTCGATGCCCATCGGGGCGCAGTTGCCCTCGGTGCAGGTGTCGGCGGTGACGCGCGCAATGCGGCGGCCCTGCACGGTCGCGGCGGCGAGGGCGTCCACGTTGTCAATATGCAGCGTCTCCAGGCGGGGACATCGCTCTCGGATACCGGCCAGCAACCGGGTGATCTTCTCCACGCTGCGGTGATAGTAGGAGAAGAAGCAGGTCTGCTGCCCCAGTCGGAAGTGGCGCACGCCCGCGTCGTGGAGCAGGCCGACTTCGTGGATGATCTCCTCCGGCGGTCGGAAGTCCACAACCTTGTTCTTGATCGGCTCGTTGCAGAAGGAGCAATGAACGCGCCGGGTGCAGCCGCGATACACCTCGATCTCCGCCATCACGTCCCACGGGATTTGCGCGAGGAGGCCGTCAAACGAACGCAGCCAGCCTTCGAGGACGGGGTAAGCGACGGGAGCGCCGCTCCCGCGTAACAGATTCTCCGGCGTGAAGGTCTGCTCGTGGAAGGCGTGGAAGAGGCCGTGCGCCGGATGCGACGGGTTCCGCAGATACTGAACGGAGGGGCCGACGGCGATGCGGTGGCCGGGACAGCGCCGCGCGACCTCGGCGATCTCGTCGGGGGAGGCGTTCTCGGCGTGGAGGCTCACAATTGGCATGGCGTCCCCGGCGATGACGACGAGCAGGTCAGCGGCGGCCAGAAGGTCGAGCGCGTCTGCTGTGTTTCGCGTGAGGGAGTAGGTCCGCCGGTCGGTGAAACCGAGCCGCGCCGCTTCATGGTCGCCGGTCCCCACGGCCGCGCGATAGTCGTCCACAGTGAGATAGGCGATCTCATCGTAGCGGCCTCCAGCAAGCAGACTCGCCCAGGCGTAGCGGACGTACGCGCTCATGTAGGGCGGAACCCCCAGCCCCGCCGGTTCCACGGTGTACCCATCAAAAATCACGGCGCAGTGCGGCATCACCGATTCACTTTCGGATCGAAACAGGTCGCGCGTCGGATGCGCCCAAAGCGGAGCGCCCCGGCCAACGTCATTTCATGGTGGCGCTTCCCCCTGGCGCGGGGCAATCCGGGCGGAGCGATCCCGAAGCGCTTGCACGCCGGGGCCGGTACGCGCCAACGTTTTCTGAGGGACGACGCGCAGCCTCGCCAGCGTTCATGCGCGCCCAACATCCCTTCGAGGAGAGTCCAAAATGCCGAACGATGAGGAGAAAGAGTCGCTGTACCTCTGCATGGGGTCGGCGTGCCACCGGCTGGGCGTGTACGAAATTCTTGAGAAACTTCAGGCGCTGATGGCCGCGATGAACCTGGAGGATCGCGTGGTCCTCAAGGGCCACTTCTGCCTCGATAATTGCAGCGAAGGTGTCATTATCAAGGTGCGAGACCGCCACTTCCTCAACATTCGTCCTTCCAACGTGGAGGCGATGTTCCGCGAGGAGATCGTCCCGTTCCTCCTCCATTCCGACGCCTCGCCGGAGGACGCCCCCCCCTGCGCCTGCGCCACCGAGGCGACGGAGGCGACCCCGTGACCGAGACTGATCTGCACGACTTGCACGATCTGCACGCCGACGCCACGGGCCGCCGCGAATGCCTCTGGGAGCTGCTCTGGCGCTACGACCCGAACGGCCTGATTGTGGTGGATGATCACTATCAGGTCAAAATCGTCAATCCCGCGTTCTGCCGCATGTTTGGCGTCACCGAAGAGGTGATGCTGGGCGCCGACGCCTCCCGCCTCCTCGGCGACATGACCGACTTCCGGCGCGCCTGGGAGGAGAATGAGACGATCCGCGCCGTGAAGGAGTATCCCGCTGTCAATTTGTATGTGCGCAAACTTCTCTTTGCCGTGAAGGAGGAGGGCATCATCGCCTGCGTGATGGTGGACCTCACTGAGGAGTGGAACCACGAGCGAGAGATGTCCAAACTTCAGCGAGAGACGCTCACCAAGGTGCAGGAAGTGGTGGACAACCAGATGAAGGTCGCGCAGCAGATCGCCGGGTTGCTCGGAGAGACGACCGCCGAAACCAAGGTGAGCCTGTTGAAACTCGTTCAGATGATCGAGGAGGAGAACGCCGCCGGTGGACAACTTCCTTGATGTGCATGTTCAAAGCCTGAATAAAACCGGCGAGGAGCTCTGCGGCGATCAGGTCCGCATCTTCCGCACCGAGAACCGCACCATCATCGTCCTGTCGGATGGACTGGGCAGCGGCGTCAAGGCGAGCATCCTCTCCACGCTGACCACTCACATCATCCTCACGATGGCTCGGCAGGATGTGCCGCTTCACGAGATCGTCCGCACCGTCATCGGCACGCTGCCCATCTGCAACGTCCGCAAGGTCGCCTACTCCACGTTCACCATTCTGGACCTCAACCACAGGGATGGGCGCTTCAGCCTCGTTAATTTCGACAATCCCCGAAGCCTCTATTATAAGAATGGACACCTTCAGGAACTCACGATTGAGAAAGAGACCATCCTGGAGCGCGAGTTTCTCCTGTCCAACGGGCGCCTCGAACGCGGCGACTTCCTCGGCCTGATGAGCGACGGCGTCCTGTACGCGGGCCTCGGCGTGGAGATGAATCTCGGCTGGGGGCGGCCCAACATCGCGCAATTCCTCGAAGGCCAGTTCCTCCAGCGCGCCCGCACCGCCGAGAGCATGGTCCGCGCCGTGATGGACAAAACGCGGACGCTCTATCGCGGCCACATCGGGGATGACGCCACGTTTGTGGGGGTCTGCGTGCGGCGAAGCAACCCGCTGATGGTGTTCACCGGGCCGCCGCTCCAAAGCGAGGACGATGAGGCGTGCGTGGAGCGGCTGCTGGAGTTTCGCGGGCGCACGGTCGTCTGCGGAGGCACCACCGCCAACATCGTCGGCAATTACCTCGGCGTGGAAGTGGAGACCGACATCGCCTCCATGCGACCCGACATCCCGCCCATCGGCTACCTGCCCGGCGTGGACCTCGTGACGGAGGGCATCTTCACCATCAGCCGGTCGCTGGAACTGATGCGCGAGGCCGGGGGCGCGGTGTGGCGCCTGGCGCGGGACCAGAATGGCGCCGCGTTGCTCGCCCTGGAACTGTTGCAGGCCGATTCGATTCAGATTCTCACCGGCCAGAGCATCAACGAGTGGTATCAAAATCCCCTGCTGCCGAAGAGCATCTCCATCCGCCGCCAATTGATCGAGGAACTGGCGACGTACCTTCGTTCGCTCAACAAGGAGGTGCGGGTGGAGTTGATATAATCAATCCATTGGATATTGAACGGGCAGCTATGACGCCCTTTATCCGCGCTCAGGAAGGCTTTCCATGACACCTGCCTCCGATTCGCTTTCCTTTGCCAACCGCATCCACGGAACCACGCGGGTCCTCGCCGTGATCGGGCATCCCGTCGCTCACTCATTCAGCCCGGCGATGCAGAACGCCGCCCTCGCCGCGCGGGGCCTCGACCTCTGCTACGTCGCCTTTGACGTAAACCCGGAGGCCGTCGGGGACGCCGTGCGGGCCGTGTGCGCCCTGAAGATGTCGGGGATGAACGTCACTGTGCCGCACAAGGAAGCCGTCATCCCGTTCCTCGACGAGCTCTCCGAGGAGGCGAGCCGCGTGGGCGCCGTCAACACGATCCAAAATGTGGACGGGCGCCTCATCGGCCACAACACCGATGTCTACGGCATCCTCGCGGCGCTGCGGGAGACGGCCGGGCTGGCGACCCTGCCCTCCACTGTGGCGATTCTCGGAGCCAGTGGCGCCGCGCGAGGCGTTACCTACGCGGTTTGCTCACGGCCCGAAGTCGCCACCGTGCGCCTCTTCAACCGGACGCCGGAGAAGGCCGAGAGCCTCGCCCGCGAGATGAGCGCGTGGACCGCCGCCACCCTGGAAGCGCACCCCCTCACGCCGGACGCGCTCCGTGAGGGTCTTGCTGACGCGGGACTGCTCATCAACGCCACCTCCGTCGGGATGCATCCTTATTCCGACGCCTCGCCCGTCCCGGACGGCGTGGGGCTTCATCCTGGCCTCGTCACGTACGACATCGTGTTCAATCCGCCGGTCACGCGCCTCATGCGACAGGCTCGCGCCGCCGGGGGACGCGCGTACTGCGGCGCCGACATGCTTGTCCATCAGGGCGCCCGCGCCTTTGAAATCTGGACCGGCCTCACGCCCTCTATCGAGGTAATGAAGTCGGTCTTCACTCCCGCCCCGGAAGGCTAACCCTTCGTCACCGGAGCGGTGGACTTCGCAGCCTTCGCGGAGCGGGCCGCTTGGCTGTGCCGGAAGACTTCGCGCCCTTCGCCGGTGAAGCGTCGGCGCAGAGGAAGCCGAAGATCGCCGCCGCCGGAGCCGTATTCTGGTGGATGGTGAACTCGGAAGTGAGCGGCGCGCACCGGTTGCTGAACCACCGCTCATTGCCGGGCCAGGCGTCAATGGCGGGATACGCCGTGGAGTTCGCCCAGTCCGAGTCCCACGGACCCTGGCCTTCCTCCTTCATCTTTCGCCACGGGCCGTACGGGATGAGGCCTGGATGGAACCGGCCTTTCCCGTTGTACCAAGCGTCCATGTGGAAGATTTGCGTCGGATTGCGGGGGCCGAGGCCCGTCACCCACGTCTGATTGAGCGTGTTGGTTCCAAGGAAGTAGTCGCAGGTGGTGTACAGCCCCGCGAGGTACCGCCGGACGAGCGCGGGGTCGGTCTTCTTTGTGAGCGTGTACGCCACGGCGCCCTCCATCACCCACGGCGTCGTCTGCTGGCCGATCAGCATGGGGAAACCGAAATCTCCGCCCCACCGGAGCGCCCGCTTCTCCGGCGTGTTCAGGACCGACTCCTCGGCGGTATGGAGGACGGCGGCGCGGAGTCGGGCGAGCAGGGCGGGGTCGCGCTTTGCTTTGCCGCCTCCCAGCGTGTAGACATACGGCGCCCATGCCGCATCGTTCCACAGCAGACTGTCCGGCTGGATAGTGGCGGTGTCGGCGGCCAGCTGTTTCTCGTAGCGGGCGTCGCCGGTGAGGCGGAAGAGGCAGGCGGCGGCGTACGCGCGCGCGAATCGCAGGGAGCCGTACTCTTTCGCTTCGTCGCCGGGCAGCGTGTGAGCGGCGGCCCAGTCGTACGTCTCGCGGGCCTCCTTTGCCCAGTTGACGCCGCCCGCGTCCGGCTTCAACCCGGCCAATTGGTAACAGTACGCGAGGTGGGCGGCGGCTCCGGCGTATCCGTAGGTGGACCAGGGGTCCTCGCCGGAGACCATCCAGGTGCGGGCGACATCCTCCCATGACCCCTGGCCGACCTTCGTCCCGTCGGCGAGGGTTTTCTCATCGGCGCCAAAGGCGTCCCCGGAGACGCGCAGCCCCACTCCGCCGGTCCCCCACCCTTTGGCGAGGAGTTCGCCGCGCAGGCGGTGGCAGAAGCGGGGCAGCCAGGCCGCCTCATCGAGGATGTCGGGGATGCCGTTGCCGCTTTCGGGGATGTTGAGCTCACCGTCGGTGAAGTGGCGCGGCGCCATCTCGTACGCGAGCAGCAGCTCCCGCGCCACCCGCAGGTGAGACGGGTAGCTGTCCCAGTCTCCCGCGTCCTGGTACCAGCCCCATGTATCGGTGAGGGCGCCGGGGGACTGGCTCATCAGGGTGGTGGCGTCCCCGCCTTCGCTTCCCCACTCCTGCCAGCGCACGTTCGTGTAGCGGAGTTTTCCGGCGAACCCCGGCGTGAGTTTCGGGTTGTGCGGCGCGGGGCGCTCGAAGAGGGTGAACGGCTTCGTGAGCGCGATACCGGAACGGTTGTGGTAGAGGCCGCGCGCCACCGTGCGAAACGCCGCGCGATACACGTCCGCCTTCACATCGAACGGCCACGAGCAGCCGATCCCCGGAAGCGCGACAACGTAGCGCCCCGGCGTCGTGAAGGCGCTGAAGTCGCACTCCCACACGTCGGCGCCGAGGAAGTTGCCGTTCGGCGTGTCGCCCACCTGCGTCGTCTCCGGGTTCGTCTTCGACTTTCGGAAGCGCACGCGGCCCTCGAAGGCGGACTTCCCGGTCTTCGCGTCCAGCAGGAAGAAGGGTTTCCCTTCCCACGCCTTTAGATCGAGCGAACCGTAATCGCCCATCCAGTGGTAGGCGTAGGCGTATTTGGCGGGCGCGGAGGGGACGTAGCCGAGCGTGTTGACGTGGAGCGCCTCCGAGCGGGAATGGCCGAGCGTGTACTTAAATGGCCACCGCGCGCCGTTTTTGGCGAGGCCGCCGGTGTTGAGGACGTAGGATCGGCCCATGCGGAGCGGAGTCGGCAGCGTGAGGTAGAGCCAGTGCTCCGAGGTGTGGTCGGGATGCTCGTTGACCGCGCGGTTGTTCTCCCACTTCTCGGTAATCCAGCCGAAATCGGTCCCCTTGCTCTTCCGCCCGACTTCCACGGGCGACTGCGGCGTCTTCCAGGTGGGATCATCGGCGCTGGAGAGCGACCATGAAGCGGGCTTCCCGGCGGCGAGCGGGTCCAGCGGCGCGGTGATGACCGTTTCGGCGGAGCGCGGCTGCCCCCGGCGATGGTGGATCACGTGGCCGTCGTTGAAATGCACCATCAGGATGTGGTTTGTGAGAGGCGCCACCTGAACGATATCCGAGGCGCGGCACGCGGGAGTCATGGCGGCGCACAGGGCGGCGAGGGTGAGGGTAAGCGGTTTAAGGCGCATTGCGGCTCCAGGCAGTTCACACGAATAGTGGACACGGCTCTCAACCCATCATGACGCTTTCGCAGGAGAGGGAAGGGGAGAGAGCCGGGTGCGATGTCCTGCGGTCACTGGTCCCAGCCGAGCCGCCCGTTGATCGAGATGGAGTAGGTCGGGATGTGGAACGCCATCGCCACCAGCGACCAGATGGTTTCGGCGCCGTACTCCCCCAGCATGACGCCCAGCGCGATGAGGTGCAGCTTGCGGTACCCCTTCAGCCCGGCGTACCGCTGCACTCCCCCCTTGAGCAGGAAGGCGATGAGCAGACCGAACCAGAAGTAATCCACCCCGAAGTTCATGCCCAGCGCGTACCCCACCGGGTTGAGTGGGAAACTCGGCAGCATGAAGCGGAGCTTGTTCAGACCGAACACCATCGCCATCCCCAGCCCCACGAACAGCATCGCGGTGGCGTTGGGGCCGTGCGGGTTGTTCTGGATCGCCTGCACCACGCTCGCCGTGTCGTCCCCGGCGCGCACCGCGCCCCATCGGTAACCGTGATAGATACGGACCCCGTGGCCGAAAAGGTTCGCCACGACTATCGCCAGGACCAGCGCGATGAATAAGCCGAGGTACACCATGCCGGGCCGCTCCGCCATCTTCATCGCTTCCAGCTCGGTCGGCATTGGGTGCGTCCGGTGGATGCGGTTCATGAAGAAGAATTGCGTGGTGAGGACCGGGATATAATTCGTGGGAATCATGCGCGTCCCCGCGAAGTCCACGATGAGCTGATTGGGACCCATGAACGCCATCTCGTGGGTCGGCGGCCCCAGTTCGGCGCGCATGCGGGTGAGGGCGATGCTGAACGCGAGGAACAGCATCAGATACAGGAAGGTGAAGAACGGCGACAGGTTCATGATCATCCCTATCGCGCAGACGCCGAGAATAGAGGCCACCAGCCCGATGAACGCCCATCGGTGCGGCACCATCTCCTCGCCGGTGACGGGAACGCCGGTGAGGATGGAGGCCCAGACCTCCCGCAGGTAGTGGCGCGCGATCCAGATCGCCATGCAGAAGAGGCCGAGGAACGCGCCCCAGCTCTGTTCGCTGAAGTAGGGCGGCGACGGCACCAGTCCCCCGCCTCCGAATACCCCCTGGGGATAGCCAAGGCTGGCCGCGATGACCTGCTGCCCCTTGCGGAAGAAGAAGAAGAAGATCGCGGAGAAGAGAAGGTCGCTGGGGAGAAAGAGGGCCATCGCCGTGATGAAGGGGAAGACCCCAATGGGAGTCCACCCGACGGCGTTCCACGGGGCGCTGTGAAACGCCTGGCTCAGGTCGCCGATGAAGCGGACGTTGATGCGCGGAATGTTGGGGTAGAGGTAGGCGAACCCGTTCACCATATCTATACCGAACATCACGATAAACGCGCCCCACATCAGGCCGCTGCGCCAGAAGGGGCCATCGCCCGCGCCCGCCGTCAGGGCCATCGGGAGCTGGATAATCGGGAAGGAGAGTTTCTCGCGCTCGGTCCACTCGGAGCGGAAGAGGCTGCACACGAACAGCATCGAGAGGGCGATGAGGGTGATGAAGAGCGTCCACATCAGCGTGGGCGTCCACCACGGCCCCAGATGGTGCAGCATATAGACGAAGGAGTGCCCGCCTTCCAGAAAGCCGGGAATCGCGGCCTTGTCGTGGAGGAAGAAGAGGGGCGAGACGTACGGCAGGATGAGCGTGCTGAACTTGTTGTTCGGGTCGTCAAACAGGGCGTACGAGTAGATGAGAGGGTTGATATTCGTCACCCACTCGGCGGCCAGCGCGCACGCGACGGAAAGCATCGCGTAGATGAGGACGAACTCGCCTTCACCCAGAGCATGCCTCGGCGCGTAACAGCGCACCGGCCAATTGAGGAGGAGGAGCAGGAGCAGCGCGCTGATGGGCGGCACCATCAGGGACAGGATCACGTCCACGCCCTGCTCAGCGGCCCAGTAGGAGACGAACGGGATGAGCACCAGGCCGATGATCGTGGCGCGCAGGGTGATCCAGCGTCGCCCGCCCCGCGCTATGACCGGCGGGGGCGGCAGTATCGCCCGGTCGGCGTATGGCGAGCCGCCGGGCGCCTCGGTGGAAGGCGTCACCGGCGCCGGTGAGACCGAGTCGGGCGCGGGGACGAAGGCTCGCGGGTCATCGGGGACGGTGGGCACAAAGACTACCCTTCAGGGGCGCAGGAAGAGGGGGATCGCGGTCGGTGAGGCAGCGCGCCCGCGCGCCCGCTTCATCCAGGAATTCGACCGAAGAATCGGTTGTTCCTGCCGGTGACCACCCCGGCGCTTTCCCCGGCGCCGAACGCGCGACTACGGGCGCTACAGCAGTCCCCGCGCCTTCACCTGGAGGTAGCGGTTGATGGTATCCATCGTCAGCGAACATGGAGAGGATGGAACCCGGTGGAGAAGGACTGCATCCAGAGGATTGGGTATACTGAAGTAAACCTGTATCTGGATTGGACCTGTAGAGATGAGTGAGAACGAACTGAGTCCCTATACCAGCTTTCTGTTCGCCCGCCCTACCTTTTGGGAAGGGATGGGGCGCGCCCTGGATTTGGGAGGGACCATGACGGATTACAATCGGTCCCCTTCGGGAGAGGAAGCGGATGACTTGGCATTGCGCGCCGATTTTATCGCTGTAGCGGAAGATTTACAGAGTGGAGTGCATCAATTCTCACAAGAGATGATGGAACACTCTGACCATGGCTAATCAAAAACCCAGAAGAAAATATCCTCCTCAGGCATCTCCACATCCCTTAACTCCTCATGCTGCAACTTCCCAGAGAACCATCTCACATAGGCAAATCTTTCAAGGTCCATTTCCACCCCCGGTTGTTCTACAACAATATGAACAAATCGTACCCGGCGCATCTGAACGTATCCTTGCTATGGGTGAAAAGCAGCAGGAACACCGTATCCAAATGGAAAAAACAGTAATTCAAGCGGATATTCAATCCCGAAACAAAGGGATGAACTATGCTCTCACACTGGCTTTGTCGTTCTTAATGGCCAGCGTCTACTTGATCAGCCAGGGCCATGAAATATCCGGCGCCGTATTGGGTACCGTGGATTTGGTATCACTGGTGGCCGTTTTCATCACCGGGAAGGAATCCCAGAAAGCGGAGCGTCTCGAAAAACACCAGAGGATGACATCGAGAAACCCATCTCCTCCTCAGAAACAGTAATAACTCTCGTTGAACCTGGTTGTACTTCAGTCGGTGGGAATGATTATTCATATGAATTCTCCTTTCGCTTTGTCGAATAGAAAGTCCTTCCTTTCGTGCCTCCTGTTACAGCAGTCCCCGCGCCTTCACCTGAAGGTACCGGTTCACCGCTTCCGCCGTCAGGGTGTGCGGCAGCGTGTCCATCACATGAACCCCTCGGCGGCGGAGATCGGCCAGGGCGATGGCGCGGTCGTTCAGGGTGGCGAGGGCGACGGCCTGCCGGTAAACCCCTTCATCCGAGACGGGCGGGCGGGTCGCCCACTCCGCCACTTCGGGGTCGCCCACCGCCACACAGACGCACAGGCGCCGTCGCGCCATCATGCCGAGATATTTCACCGTGTGCTGGTTCGATTCGGCGTCCATCAGGTCCGTGAAGAGGAGGATCATGGACCGCTTCCGCAACTCGCGTTCCACCTGAAGGTACGCCTCCGCGAAGTCGGAATCGAGCCGGGACGCCTGAACACGATACAGGGCGTGCAGGATGCGCGGGAGGTGATCTGATCCGGCGCCGGGCGGGATGAACTCGCCGATCTCCTCGGAGAAGGTGAGGAGTCCCACGCGGTCCCCCATCGCCAGAGCGACGTGCGAGAAGACGAGCGCGGCGTTCACCGCAAAATCGAGTTTGGTCATCCGCAACTCCGGATGAATGTCCGGCGCGCGGCGGGACGCGGGGGCGGAGAGATCGAGAGCGGTGGAAGGCGCGTCATCCCCCTGCGAAGCGCGCTCGATGCCCTGCACGGGGGACCCCATCAGCCTCCCGCAATCGAGGAGGACGATCACCGGGCGGCTTCGCTCCACTTCATACTGCCGCACGGTGAGGCGGACCCGGCGCGAGGTCGCGTTCCAGTCTATCGCGCGAAATTCGTCGTCCGGCTGATAATCGCGCAACGCCGAGAACTCGCGTCCGGCGCCGATGGATCGGGACGCCCGCAGGCCGAGCTCGTTCAGGCGATGGCGCAGCAGCAGCGTCTCATACTTGCGTGTCTCCAGCACGTTGGGGAAAACGCGCACTGTCCCGGCGAGCGGTGTCGCCAATTGGCGAGTGATGAGGCCCCACCGGCCTTCGCGCCGAACCCACGCCTCCCGAAAGCGATACTCGCCCCGCTCGGTGGGGGTCAGGGAGTATTCTAACTCCCGCGCCTCGCCCGGCGCCAGCGTAACGCGGAAGGTCGGCGGATCGGGCGACATCTCCAGCGGCGGGCCGTCGCGCACCTCCAGCCGCATCGGCTCCGAGGAGCGACTGCGGACTCGGAGCGTCACGCGGTTGGCGGCGCCCAGGGAGAGCTGAGGATCGTGGTGGCGCGTCACCTCCAGCGCCTCGGCGCCCGTCGTGCGATCCGCATCGAGCCAGACGGCGTAGAGCAGCGCGAGATTGGCGACGACCGCCACGGCGCCAAACAGCCAGGAGACGCCGCTGAGCAGCCAAAGCGCCGCCACGCCCGCCGCCAGCGCTCCCACGCGCCACGTGAAGAAGACCGTCCCGCGAGGGGATGGAGCGGGTTGAGCCTGAACCATGATCGCCTGCTGGTTGGAAGGCGTCGTCACCGGGGGACTTCCACCCGGCTCACCAGAGCGTCCAGAAGGCGGTCAGGCTGCACCCCCTCGATCTCGGCTTCGGGTCGCATGATGATGCGGTGCCGGAGGATGGGCCGCACGCGCGACTTCACATCGTCCGGCGTCACGAATGAGCGGCCCCGGAAGGCTGCGGTCACTTTCGAGGCTTCCAGTAGCGCCACGCCCGCGCGGGGACTCGCCCCCAGCAGCAGCTGCGGCGTCTCGCGGGTTTTACGGATGATCGTGGCGATGTAACCCAGCACCGCGTCCTCCACGGTGACAGCGCGGGCGACGGCGCGACACTGGTCAAGGAGCATGGCGTCGGCCTGGGGACGGATGCCTGACCCTTCGAGATGGCGTGTGTCGAAACCCTGGTGATGGTGGCGAAGGATCGCCTCCTCCTGCTCCGCCGACGGGTAACCGATGATGATCTTCATCATGAAGCGGTCGAGCTGGGCTTCGGGCAACGGGTAGGTCCCCTCAGACTCCACCGGGTTTTGGGTCGCGAGTACCATGAATGGCGACGGCAGCGGGTGCGTCTCGCCATCAATGGAGACCTGCCGCTCCTCCATCGCCTCCAGCAGGGCCGATTGCGTCTTGGGCGGCGTGCGGTTGATCTCGTCGGCGAGCAGGAAGTTGGTGAAGATGGGACCCTTCCGCAGCCGGAACTCGCCGGAGCGCATCTCATAGAAGGTGGTGCCCACCACGTCGCTGGGCATCAGGTCCGGCGTGAACTGCACCCGGCGAAACTCCACCTGGGTCGCCTCGGCGAGGGCGCGCACCAGCAGAGTCTTCGCCAGGCCGGGCACGCCTTCCAGGAGAACGTGGCCGGACGCCAGCAGAGCCACCAGCGCCTGCTCCACCACCTCTTCCTGCCCGACAATCACCTTGCTGATCTCGTGCTTCAGGTTCTCGGCGAGGCGATAGACGGGGGCAATGGCTGCGTCCACGCCTTCGCTGTCGCTGATGGAAGGGGAGTTCACCACGTCCACCCGCACCCCCGGTTCCGGGGAGAGGCCGCGCGGTCCCTCCGCCGCCGACAACGCCTCGGAGAGAGGGCCGGGCGCGGACAGATCGCTGCGAAAGGCGTCAGGACGAGATTCGGGAGGGGGGAGCGGTTCGGCCATGGAGGTTGAGTTCCTCTCGGACGGCGGCGAGGAGTCGGCAGGCTTGCAGGGGCGGCAAACCGGCGGCGGGGGGAGTGGCGGAAGCGGCGAGGGCGCGTTCGAGGCGTTCGCGAGGGAGGGAGGACCGCTCCAGTGTGGCGGCGAGGAGGGCGTCATCGGGCGAGTCGGGGGGCGCGCCCAGCCATGCAGTGAGGTCGTGGCGGAACGCACGCCCGATCTCGCGCAGGGCGGTCTCCTCCGCTCCGGCTCGCTTCAGGAGAGCGCCTAAAGAGACGACGTATTCGCCGGGGGTGCGGCGGTCCTCAAATGGCGGAATGATGGGGGCGCCAAATCGGCGGCTGAGGGTCCAGGCCATCAGCAGGGCGGCCAGGGCGAGCTGCCAGAACGCCCGGCGGAACGGCCCGCCCAACTGCGCCCAGAACCCCGGCTCGGAGGCGTAGCCGTGATGGACTTCATCGAACACGATGGGCTTCGATCCCGCGAGGACGCCCAGGTAGGCGACCAGCCGCGCGTTGCCTCCCTGATCCAGATACCGGTTGGTGAGCGGCGCGAGGTCGGCGAGGGCGGTGATGCGGCCTTTCCCCGCGCGCCACGTGACGAGCAGCGGGCCGGAGTGGTCGGCGTACTCCACCACGGCGTCCGGCGGAACGAGGCGGAACCGCGCCGCTTCGGTGTAGAGCGCGCCGACGTATCGGGTGAGGGGAGTCGCCACTTTCGCGGCCACCGGCCCAGGTTTCCCCCGCTGATTCTTCCGCGCCAGCCGGTAATTGCCCTGATAGTCGCCGCCTGGCTCGGCGAAATCGTCTCCGGCGAGGAGGAGATGCCCGCCCGCCTTCACCCATTGGAACAGGCTGTCCAGGTCCTTCTCGCTGACACCGGTGGTGGGATGCGCCATCACGAATAACCCGGCGTCGGAGAACCGGTTAGCGAAGCGGCCCGTGAGGCGCCTCACGGGGATGTTGAGTTGATTGAGGAGGAGGTAGCTCGCCTTCAGGCCGGGATACGTGGCGTTGTAGCTGCTGGGCCGGGGGTCCGTTTGCTCCTCATCCTGATTGTTCCCGGCGACCAGCCAAAAAAGCATGAACGCCACGAGCATGATGCCGAGGATGCGCGCCTCGCGGGACGACTTCACGCGCGCGCCTCGGCGCCCTGAAGGACGTGGGTAGCGTTGAGAGCGTCCGCCGCCGCGCGCGCTTCGGCCAGATCGGACGCCGCCGCGCGGTACTCGCCGAGGTCCACTTCCTGCACGCCGTACCATTTACGGTCGAAGAGGTGGGCGGTGGTGCGGAGATGACGGGCGGCGACGGGGGGGAAGTCGCGGGAGAGGACGCGGAGGTTCTCCCAGTTGGTGCGGTTGGGACGATACTCCATCGCTTTGGCGTCGCGGAGGTGGAGGAGTGTGCCCACCATCAGGCGCTCCAGGGCTTCGCGGTACTCGCCGCGTTCGGCGCAGGCGTCGGCGTCCCGAAGCAGAGCGCTGGCGGTCGCATCGGCGGCGGTGAAGGCTTCGGCGGGCGCGACGGTTTCGCGTCTCAGGCGCCGGTCCAGCCGCCGCGCCACATAAAGGATGAGGAAGAGGAAGCCGAGGATCGCCAGTCCAAGGACAATCAACTGGGTGGTCTTCGCGCCGGAGGAACCGAGCGACGGAGTGTCCCAGTGAAAGCCGAGCTTCCGTAGAATCTCGTAGAGCCATTCGCGGAACCGCTCGATGAGGCTCGGCCCGCGCTTCTGAAATTCCGGGCGGGAGAGGACGGATTTGAGCGCGGCGGCCACGCGTTCGGGGGAGGGCGGGGTCATGCTTCCTTTATAGCACAGCCGGGGGAGACCCGTCCGGCGCCGCGCCGAGGTGGGACGCGCCCGGATTGAGTTTGCGTTTGGCCGAAGGGTCCGGCGTCACTCCCTTCCACGGGCGCGCCACCGCTACCACGTCGCCATCGGGGAGATCGAGCCACTCCGCGATGTACGGGACCATCTGCGAGCGGTCAAGTTCGGCGCAGACGGGGACATCGGCGCCCATGCCGAGATCCAATAGTTTGCGGCCATTGGGGCAGTTGCGAAACAGGTCGGCGAGGGCCGATTCGGGGAAGTTGAGGTAATCGCCGGGTTCGAGAGAGGCGCCCCACTCCATAAGTTTCGTGGCGATGAGGCTGGCCGCCGCGAGGTCCTCCACCGCCTCCACGGAGCCGTCCACGCTCCCGGCCGCGACGATCACGAGGTCGGCGGAGTGGGCAAGGGCGGCGTCGGCGGCGGCGCGGGCCACGGCGGAGAGGTTGCGCGCCCCCCCGATGAAGAGGGCGGAGGCGCCCTGCGACTCCACGATGCGGGTGGCGCCGGTCGTCGTCGTCATGGCCACGGTCTTCCCGGCGACCGGGGCGGCGAGGGCGTCGCGCGGGCTGTTGCCGAGATCGAAGCCGGTGAGTTTGACGCCGCCGCGCTCGCCTGCGGTCAGCATGCCGGGGTGAGCCGCCGCCCACGCGAGGCACGCCTCCACCTCCGCCACGAGGTGAACCTCTTTGGCGCCCGCTTCGAGGAGGCTGGTCACGGTGGCGCTGGCGCGCAGGGCGTCCACGATGACGGCGACGCGGCCTTCGGCGGCGAGGTCGGTACCGGCCTCCCCTTCGCGCACGGCGACCCGACGACCGGTCAGCGATTTCGGCGGCGGGTCCGTCACGCGATGCGCCGGCGCGGTCGCCCCTCGATTGCGGGAAGGCGTTCCAGCCTTTTCCTGACCGGCAGCCGATGCGCCGCGCTTCGGCGGGGGAGGCGGATTCTTCCCGCTTGAGGTGTCAGGCCGGGGAGAGCGAGGGCGGTCGGGCATGCGCTAAATCTCCTTCTGTTTCCACTTGCCCGACCGGAAGAGGCCGGTGATGATGACGCCGTACAGCGCGTTAGTGCCCGCCATCACGGCCCACGCCGCCGCCGCGCCGTATCCCATCTTTTCCGCGAGCCAGAAGGTGAGCGGCACCCGCGCCACCCACATGGTGATGAACGTGACCCACGCGGGGACGCGCGTCTCTCCCGCGCCCTGAAGCGCCCCCGACAGCGCGATGCCCAGCGCGAGGAACGGCTGCGCGAGGCCGTTGGCGTGGAGGTACTGCACGCCCAGCGGAATGACATCCGGGTCGTTGGTGAAGACGGCGAGAATGGCGTGGGGGAAGAGGATGAAACAGAGGCCCGCGACGCCCATCATCGCCATCGCCTGGTACGCGCAGAGCCATCCCGCTCGCTCGGCGCGGTCGGGCCGCTTTGCCCCCAGGTTTTGCCCCACCAGCGTGACCGCCGCCATGCTGTAGCCGAAGCCGGGCATGAAGGCGATGGACTCAATCCGCATCCCCACGGTGAGGGTCGCCACCGAGGCCACGGCGTTCGGCAGGTGGCCGAGAATGCCGATGAAGACCATTGAGCCGGTGGTGCGGAGCATCTGCTGCACGGCGGTGGGCATCCCAATGGCCCAGATGCGGCGGAACCAGTCCCACCGGGGATTCCAGTCGCCTCCCCACATGTGAAGCGGCAGCTTGCCGAGGAAGACCACCGAGAGGACGGCCCCCACTGTGCGGGAGATGAGCCACGACCATGCGGCGCCCATGACGCCCAGGTGAGGGAACGGCCCGGCGCCGAAGATGAGGCCCCAGTCGAGGACGACCTGAAGGCCGTTGACGGCGATCATTAGGTACATCGGGGTCCGCATATCGCCGACGCCGCGAAAGATGGCGCCGATGACGATGATGAGGAAGAGCGGCAGCTGCACCAGGCCGAGGACTTTGAGGTACTGCGCGCTCAGTTCGAGGTCGGCGCCGCGCGCGCTCATCCAGTACAGGATGAGGTGACCGGAGCTGATGAGGAACAGCGCGCTGATGGCTGACCCCAGCGTCCCCATGACCAGCGACTGCCGCGACGCCGTTTCCGCTGTTTTAAGGTCGCCGCCACCGATGGCCCGCGCCACCAGCGCCGACGCGCCGACGCTGACCGACGTGATCACGGACATCAGGAGGAACATGATGACTTCGCTGCGCCCGACGACGGCCATGGCATCCTTGCCAAGGCGTCCCACGAAGATCATGTTGATAAGGCCGGTGGCGGAGAACTGGATGTTGGTGACGACGGTGGGCCAGGCCAGGCTCCAGACGGCGTGATTGAGGTTGCCGTCGGTGATGGAGACGGCGGGGCGGTCGCGGCTTCGGAACCGGGTGGGGGGCAAAGTCATGGCGAAGTAGGGATTCGGGTTGCGTCCGCCAAACCCTGCCGAAGCGAGGCATTCCCCAGGGTCAACCGCCCAGGGTCTACCGCCCAGGGTCAACCGCCCAAAGTCAACCACCGACACAGAGGCCGTAGAGAGCGCAGAGGTCCGCAGAGAAACCCCTTGTAGAAGGAGGCGACTTAGGAGACGGAGGGGACTGAAGGAACTGAGGGGCTGAGGGGAGCGCCCAAAGGGCCGGGCGGTTGAAACCGCTGCAACACCCACACAAAACCCGCCATCGCGGGTTAGAGTAGGTAGCGAAATGCGTTAGCATCCTCCGAAATCACACTAGCAAAAGCGATTGGTACACGCTTACGCTAAACCCTTACACTCCCCCTTATTA
>JBBRGS010000057.1:0-19168 GCA_038240635.1 Armatimonadota bacterium | reverse complement strand
CAGGAGACGGGCGGTTGAAAACCCAGCAACAGACACACCAAACCCCCCGGCGCGGGGTAGGGGATCGCAGCGCGTGTTCGGGGAGGAAATATGGGGCGCGAGCTCACGATCTCCCCAGCCCCTCTCCTGTGGGAGAGGGGTGGCCGAAGGCCGGGGTGAGGTAGGGGGGGGGTCGCTCAAGGACGGAAGGCTTCGGCAGGGGGGGAGTCGGCGAAGGCCGACTTCGTGGGGTCGTTGCAGCGGTTTCAACCGCCCGGACCTCTGAGCCTCCGAGACAGGAACTCCCCGTGTCCGGGCCGCTCCCGCAACATCAGGAGGGTGAGGAAGAGAGGCGTCCGCGCAGGCGGACGCTTAGCCGAAGGCTTCGAGCGAAGGACTGCAGTCTGTCGCTCGCCGGAATCGTTCCCTCTCTCCCGCTCACAAAACTTTGAACCACACCCTCGCGGGGGGTTGCGCAACGCTGAAAGAGTCAGTATACTTAAAATTCCTGCGTTGTCACCTGCGGAGTCGCGCGCAACTGCCGCGTCCCCGCCGGTGTCAGGCGTGGAGAGCCACGAGTCCGGCGGCGGCGGCGCCCGTTTTCTCACGAAGCGAGCGGCCTCATGCGGCGAAAAGGCCCCCGTGGAACGAGCGGCGTTACCCGGCGCTCCTAAACTTAATTCGGTTGTTAGAGAGGTTCCCCCTTACCCCTATGCGCTGTTTTCCACAGTTCGGGTCTTCCCCTGCGGCGAGGATACCGTTCTCCACCCTCCTTTGGTCTCCCTGCTCCCGTGTTCCGGTTTTCAATGTTCGCCGCGCCAGGTTCTGGTCGCATCTCCCGTTACGTTCGTTTTACCGTTTTCGCCTCCTCATCGTTCAGCGTCGCTTCACTGTTCAACTCCATCTGTGCCGTTTCGTCATCGGGGCCGCCCCCGACCGACCTGCGCCCGCCGCTCTCCACCTGATCGTCTCCATCCAGTCCCGTCTCCGTTCACGGGATCGTGACGCGGGAGATGCGGCCTCCATCGCCACAATGTTTCGCCACGCATTCCGACCGCCCCGATCTCGCCCGCCCCGCGCTTCTGGCCCACGCCGCTAATCCGCCCTCGTGACTCGCCGCCTCGCGCTTCGGCGGCTTGCGCCCCGGCTGATCGCCTCACGCTTTGCCCGTGTCTCCGTAACACCGTCGCCCCCGCTCACCGCGCCTGACCCCCTGGGAGGAAACCAACCCGATGCGGAAGGACCCCGTCCCTCATCTCATCACCCCGGAAGCGCTTCGCCGCGACATCCAGGATATGCCCAACCTGATCGAAATCCAGCAAAACTCGTACCAGTGGTTTCTGGAGGACGGTCTTCGGGAATTATTTCAAAACTTCTCTCCCATTGAAGACTTTACCGGCAACAAAGCCTTAAGCCTCCTTCAGTACTCCCTGGAAGAACCCAAATATTCGCAGGAGGAGTGCCGCCAACGCGACATGACCTTCGAGTCGCCCATCAAGGCGCTGGTGCAACTCGCGGATCGGCAGACGGGCGAGGTGAAGGAACAGGAAGTCTACCTCGGCGCGCTGCCGCTGATGACCGAGCGCGGCACCTTCATCATCAACGGCGCCGAGCGCGTCGTCGTCAGCCAACTTGCCCGTTCCCCCGGCGTCTACTTCAACGAGGACATTGACCTCTCCGGGCGGATGCTCTACGTCGTCCGCGTCATCCCCGGCGAAGGCGCCTGGACTGAGATCGAGACGGAAGCCAACGACGCCATCGTCGTGCGCGTGGGGCAAACCAAGAAATTCCCCATCACCACCCTCCTGCGCGCCCTTAACTTCACCGACGCCGCCCGCCCCGTGTATGAAGTGAAGCCGGAAAACCTCCTCCACAAGGAGCTGGTGGAGCCGCTGGTGGACGAAAGCACCGGCGAAGTCGTGCTCGAAGCCGGACAGCGCATCACCTCGGCAGTCTTCACCGAGCAAATCTCCCCGCGCCTGGTGGATGAAACGGCGAAACTGCGGTCCGTGAAGGCGTTCACCCCCTGCACCACCGACGAGGAAATCCTCGATCTCTTCTCCACGCGGGAAATCCTTCAGCCGTCCGAGGAGAACGAAGTCATCACTCGTGACCTTCTCCTTGACCGGCGCCCCACCGAAGACCTCCTGAACAAGGACGGCAAGGTGATCGCCAAAGCGTACCACAAGATCGGGCGCGAGGAGGCGCGACGCCTCGAAGCCCTCGGCCTCACCGAACTCGAACTCCTCAAGGTCAACCGCTATATTGAGGCGACCATCAGTCTCGACCCGACCCATTCCGAGCACGAAGCCCTCCTCGACATCCATCGCAAGGTGCGCCAGGGCGACCCAGCCACCGTCGACTCCGCGCGCCAGCTCCTCGGCTCCATCTACTACGATCTGCGCCGCTACGACCTGGCGCGCGTCGGTCGCTACAAGGTGAACAAGAAACTGAAGCAGGACGTGCCGCAGGCTCTCCGCTGCGTCACCCGCGAAGACCTGATTAACATTATTCGCTACCTCATCCGCCTCGATGAAGCCGACCCGGACGCCACCATTGATGACATTGACCACCTGGAGAACAAGCGCGTCCGCAGCGTGGGCGAACTCCTTCAGAACCAGCTGCGCATGGGCTTCCTCCGCATGGAGAAGGTCGCCAAGGAGCGCATGACGGCGGCGGACGCGGCCAACATCAGCCCGCAGATCGTCCTCTCCATCAAGCCGATCACCGCAAGCGTCAAGAGCTTCTTCGGCTCGTCGCAGCTGTGCCAGTTCATGGATCAGCACAACCCGCTCGCCGAGCTGACGCACAAGCGCCGCCTCTCCGCGCTGGGGCCAGGCGGTCTCTCCCGCCAGAGCGCCAAGCTCGAAGTCCGCGACGTTCACCACAGCCATTACGGCCGTATCTGCCCCATCGAGACCCCGGAAGGCCCCAACATCGGCCTTATCGGCTCGATGGCGATCTTCACCAAGATTGACCCGTACGGCTTCCTCCGCACGCCGTACCGCATCGTCAAAAACGGGGTCGTCTCAGAAAAAATAGATTACGTCACCGCCGACGAGGAGGAACGCGAGTACATCGCGCCCGCCAAGACGCCGATGGAGGAGAACGGCCGCATCATCCCCGACGAGGTGCAGGTGCGTCACATGAACGGCTTCCCCGTCGTGAAGCGCAACAAGGTCACGAAGATGGACCGTTCGCCCCTGCAAATCTTCTCGGCGGCCGCCAACCTGATCCCGTTTTTGGAGAATGACGACGCCAACCGCGCCCTGATGGGGTCCAACATGCAGCGCCAGGCCGTCCCCCTCATCAAGCCGGATCGCCCGATAGTGGCCACCGGCGTCGAGGAGAAGGTCGCCCGCGACTCCGGCGCCATGGTCATCTGTCACCGCGAAGGCACCGTCACCCGCGCCACCGCCGAGGAAATTAAGGTGCGTACCCGCAGCGGCGTCGAGGACCGCTACGGCCTGCTCTCCATGCTGCGCTCCAACCAGGACACGAGCATCACCCAGCGCCCCCTCGTGCGAAAAGGGGAGCGCGTGCGGGCGGGGCAGGTCCTCGCCGACGGCCCCTGCACGGAAGAAGGTCGGCTGGCGCTGGGCCAGAACGTCCTCGCCGCCTTCATGACGTGGGAAGGGTTCAACTACGAAGACGCGATCATCCTCTCCAACCGCATCGTGCGGGACGATGTCTTCACATCCGTCCACATCCGCAAGCACGAATGCGAAGCCCGTGACACCAAACTCGGCCCCGAAGAGATCACCCGCGACATTCCCAACGTCGGCGAGGAGGCGCTGAAGGACCTGGACGAGAACGGCGTCATCCGCATCGGGGCGGAGGTGCAGGCCGACGACATCCTGGTGGGCCGCATCGCCCCGAAATCCCAGGGGGAACAGAGCGCGGAGGAACGGCTGATTATCGCCATCTTCGGCAAAAAGGCCGAGGAAGCCAGCGACCAGTCGCTCCGGGTGCCTCACGGCGGCAAGGGCGTCATCGTGGATGTGAAGGTGTTTAGCCGCTTCAAGTACGCGTGCGAAACATGCAAGCACGAATACAACTTCAGCAAGAAGCCCGAACGGCTCCTGTGCGACCGGTGTGGTGGCGAACTCGTGCGGCTGCCTGGCGATGAACTCTCCGCCGGAGTCAATCAGCTCGTCCGCGTCTACGTCGCCGAGAAGCGCACCATCATGGAAGGCGACAAGATGGCGGGCCGCCACGGCAACAAGGGCGTCGTCAGCCGCATTTTGCCGGTGGAAGAGATGCCGTTCCTCCCCGACGGCACCCCGGTGGACATCATCCTGAACCCCCTGGGCGTGCCGCAGCGCATGAACATCGGGCAGGTCCTCGAAACGCACCTCGGCCTCGTCGGGCATGCGCTGGGGATTGACTTCACCGAGCCGATCTTCTACGGCGCCAAGGAGAGCCACGTCCTCGATGAGTTCGACAAGCTGTACGAGCACCTTCGGCGCCAGCGGCTGATCGGTTTCATTCAGGACGAGATGGGCGTCAGCCTCGCGGCCTTCGCGGGCGTGGATGAGGAGGGCGTGCCCCGCGACCTGATGGAACTCACCTCCGACCTGATGATGGACGCCTTCACCGGCGAACTGGAGAAACTCACCCAGGAGCAGCGGAACCGGATCGGCGAGCGGCTCGGCATCGGCATCTCCTATCCCGTGTCGCCCCACCCCTTCACGCCCTCCAACGGAGTCGCCGCCAGCGTCAACTTCACCCCAGGCCGCGACATGGAGCCGATCTTCACTCCCGTGACGCCTCAGGAAATCCGGGAAGCGGTGGACAAGTACTGCGAGGAGCGCATCGGCCTCGAACGCCGCTACAGCAAGGCGATGGACCGCGAGGAGCGCACCGGGAAATGCTGGCTGCACAGTGGCCAGACCGGCGAGCTCTTCGACCAGCCCGTCACGGTGGGGCACATCTACATGCTCAAGCTCCTTCACCTGGTGGAGGACAAAATCCACGCGCGCAGCACCGGCCCCTACGCCCTCGTCACGCAGCAGCCCCTGGGCGGCAAAGCGCAATTCGGCGGACAACGGTTCGGCGAGATGGAGGTGTGGGCGCTCGAAGCGTACGGCGCGGCCTACACCCTCCAGGAAATCCTCACCATCAAGTCCGACGATGTGACCGGCCGCGTCAAAACGTACGAAAGCATCGTGAAAGGCAACCAGATTCAGGAGCCGGGCGTGCCGGAATCGTTTAAGATTCTCGTCGCCGAGCTGCAAAACCTGGGCCTCAAGGTCACGGTCACCGACGAAGCCGACCAGGAGATTGACCTGCGCCTGCAGGACGACGAAACCACCGAAGACCCGGGCCGTTTCCTGACCCGTCGCTTTGGCGGTCATGACGAGGCGCCGCTCTAACTCACCCAGGTCCCAGGTTCGGGGCCGACCCTTCCACCGGACGCCGATACCCCTCTCGCGGAGCGCTCACCCTGTCCCGCCGGACGCGTCCCTGGCCCTTCGGTCGGTCCCTAAACCTTTACTCTCTGCAGCGGACAGGGTTTCACGGAGGATAGTCCATCAATGGCAGAAGCCAGCACATTCAGCAAAATCCGGATCAGTCTGGCCTCCCCGGATCAGATGAAGTTATGGTCAAGCGGCGAAGTCAAAAAGCCGGAGACCATCAACTACCGCACCTTCAAGCCGGAGCGCGACGGCTTGTTCTGCGAGCGGATTTTCGGTCCCGTCCGGGACTGGGAATGCCACTGCGGGCGGTATAAAAAAGTCAAGTTCAAAGGTACGATCTGCGACCGGTGCGGCGTCGAAGTGACCAAGGCGACGGTGCGGCGGCAGCGGATGGGCCACATTGAGCTGGCCGCGCCGGTCTCGCACATCTGGTATCTCAAGGGCATTCCCAGCCCGATGGCGCTTTTGCTCGACATCTCGCCGCGCCCTCTGGAAAAAGTCATCTATTTTGGCAGCTACATCGTCACTCAGATCGATAAAGCGCGCATCAACGAGGAATTCGCTCAGATCGAAGCGGCCGTTCATGAGGAAATTCACGCCCTTCGGAACGCCCCCGAATACGTGGAGGAAATCCTGGAACCGATCCCCATTCTCACCGGGGAAGTGGACGATCCGGTGGATGAGGACGAGACGGACGACGCCGACGCCGCCGACGACAGCGACGACGCTGTGCTGCCCGACACCGTCGTCGATGCGGACACCCCTGATGGCGCCGACGACGCTGATGACCCCGACGCGGTGGCGCCTGCGGTCGCCGGAACCTCGCCGGACACCGTAACGGACGACGATGGGGTGGACGAGGACGAGGAAGAAGACGTTGAGGATGCCGTAGTCCCCACCCCTCTCACGGTGGACATGACTCATCAGGATGGCAAGGACACGGAGACTCGCGTCGCCGAATTGGAAGCCTCCCTCAAGAAACTGAGCGAACTCCAGAAGCGCGAACTCATCACCGAAGAGGAGTGGCGCGGTGTCGAGTATGTGATGGACGTGGCGACGCATCGCACCGGCCATGACTACACTACCCTCGTGAAAGCGGGGCTGGGCGCCGCCGCCATCAAGGAAGTCCTTCAGGAAATTGACCTGGAGGATCTTTCCCGCCAGCTGCGCGCCGAGATCAGCTCCATTCAGGGGCCGCGCCGCATTCGCGCCATCAAGCGGCTCGAAGTGGTGGAAGCGTTCCTCAAAAGCCACTCCCGCCCTGAATGGATGATCCTCGATGTCGTCACCGTCATCCCGCCAGACCTGCGCCCCATGGTGCAACTCGACGGGGGCCGGTTCGCCACGAGCGACCTGAATGACCTGTATCGCCGCATCATTAACCGAAACAACCGGCTGAAGAAGATCACCGAAATCCGCGCCCCGGAAAGCATCATCAACCACGAAAAGCGGCTCCTCCAGGAGTCGGTGGACGCGCTGATTGACAACGGGCGCCGCAGTCGGCCCGTGGTGGGGAGCAACAACCGGCCCCTCCGCAGCCTCTCCGATATGCTCAAGGGCAAGGAAGGCCGCTTCCGCAAAAACCTCCTCGGCAAGCGGGTGGACTATTCCGGGCGGTCGGTCATCGTTGTCGGCCCCAAACTGAAACTCCACCAGTGCGGCCTCCCCAAGGAGATGGCGCTGGAACTGTTCAAGCCGTTCGTTATGCGCACACTCGTTAAGAATAATTCCACCAACTCCATCAAAACCGCCAAACGCCTGCTCGACCGCGCCGACCGGGAACCCGCCGTCTGGGACGCCCTTGAACAGGTGATCCAGGACCACCCGGTTCTGCTCAACCGCGCGCCCACCCTCCACCGCCTCGGTATCCAGGCGTTTGAGCCGGTGCTGGTGGACGGCAAGGCGATCCAACTCCATCCCCTCGTCTGCACCGCGTTCGGCGCGGACTTCGACGGCGACCAGATGGCCGTTCACGTCCCCCTTTCCAACTCCGCTCAGGCCGAAGCCCGACTCCTCATGCTCAGCGTGCGGAACCTGTTCCGGCCCTCCGACGGCTCGCCCGTGGTGGCCCCCAAGCAGGACATGATCCTGGGAGCCTACTACCTGACGCTGTTGAACCCGGAGCGCGAGGGCGCGGGCCTCATCTTCTCCGACTTCCGCGAGGTGATGATCGCCTACGAGGCCAAAAAGGTTCACCTCCACGCCCCGATCAAAGTCGGCGTGCTGGGACGCGAGTGCGGCGTCTGTGGCTACTTCCATCCCGGCGCCGAACGGCCTGAAACCTGTCCCAACCCCAGGCCGCTCCCGGCAAACGATGAGCCTCTGGCCTCGCCGCTCCCGAAAGAGGAAGTGACGCTGACGCTGGAGCAGCAGGAAACCAACGCGCCTCCGGAGGATCAATCTCCCAACCAAAACCTGGTGGAGCGACACTGTAGCGCCACCGGCGAGGCGTTCAGCGAACCGAGGCGGGAGTTCATCGAGACAACCCCCGGCCGCATCATCTTCAACCAGCTCTTCCCCGACGACACCGAGCGACTGACCGATCCGTCCGGTCGCCCGGCGCCGTACTTCGACCGCAGTCCGTCCCTGTTCGTCAACGATCACCTGAACGGTAAGCGGCTCGGCCAGTTGATCGCGGACTGGTACGAGCAGAATGCCTTCTCGCGCGGCAGTGGCTGGGAAGCCACCGTCAAACTCCTCGACGAGATGAAGGACGCGGGCTTCGAGTACTCCACCAAATCAGGGATCACTGTCGCCGTTACCGATATGGAAGTCCCTGCCGAGCGCGACCAGATCATCGAGGCGACCCAAACCGCCGTGGACGCGCAGAACCGGGATTACCGGCGCGGCCTTTCGTCGAGCGGCGAGCGCGAACAGCACGTCCTCGCCCTGTGGCAATCCGCCGCCGATCAGGTCGCCGACGCCATCGTAAAGAGCATGGAGTTCCTCAACCCGGTCAACATGATCGTCGGGTCCGGCGCCCGTGGCTCGCGCGTGCAGCTGCGACAGCTCTCCGGCATGCGCGGCCTCATGTCCGATCCGTTCGGGCGCATGATCGAGGAACTGCCGATCAAGTCGAACTTCCACGAGGGCCTCAACGTCCTCGAATACTTCATCTCCACCCACGGGCAGCGCAAGGGCCTCGCGGACACCGCTCTCCGAACGGCGGACGCGGGCTACCTTACCCGCCGCCTCGTGGACGTGGCGCAGGATGTCATCGTTCGCACCAAAGACTGCGGGACGAACGAAGGCATCTATGTCGAGGCGATTGAAGAGGACGGCGACGTGATCGAACCGCTCCGGGAGCGCATTTCCGGGCGCGTGGCCAACGAAGACATCCTCCATCCCAAAACGGAGGAGGTCATCGTGAGCGCGGGCCAGGAGATCACGCCGCGAGCCGCCCAACTCATCGAGCAGGCGGGCGTCACGCGCGTCGGGATTCGCAGCCCCTTCACCTGCTCCCTGCCCAAAGGCATCTGCGCGAAGTGCTACGGCATGGACCTGGGCCGGCGCCGCCTGGTGGAAACGGGCACGGCGGTCGGCATCATCGCCGCGCAGTCCATCGGCGAGCCGGGAACCCAGCTCACGATGCGCACGTTCCACACCGGCGGCGTGGCCGGGAAGAACATCGCGGGCGTCGCGGGCGTCAAGCGGCGCCGACAGGAAAACCTGAAGGAACTCCACGAGGACGCCCGCAAGGGCCTCGTGACCCTCGGCTCCTCATCCGCTGAGCGCGAGCGGAACAAGTCTATCCAGGCCATGCTCAAGGTGCTGGAGGACCAGGTTCAGGGTCTCCTCCGCGTCGTGGAATTGGTTGAGGCGCGCCGCCCGAAGGGACAGGCCATCATCACCGAGCTGCCGGGCGTCGTCGAAAAGATAGATGAGAAGGGCGGACTGCCGCAGGTCTTCATCCGCAGTCAGGTGGATGTGGAGGGGCTGGAAAGCGTGGCCGGCTTCAAGGTCGCCACCGACTTGTGGCAGGGCGCCGCACCTCCTGAATACGAGGAGAAGGTGGACGAGGAGACCGGCGAAGTGCTGGACGATCCGAAACGGCCCACTCCCGCGATCATGGAAGGGACGGACCTCTCGGATAAGGTCCTTCGGCAAATCCGCGAGCTCGGCTACACGCAAATCCCCCTGCGCCGCAGCTACCTCGTCCCTTACCGAGGCACGAGCAAGGAAAGCGGGGTCACCGTGCGGGCCGGGCGCGCCGAAGTCGGCAAGGCTGTCCGCGCGGGCGACCGGCTCACCGACGGCCCGCTGGACCCTCAGCGCGTGCTGGAACTTCAGGGCCTCCGGGGCGTGCAGGAGTATATGATCCGCGAGATTCAGGCCGTCTATCGCGGCCAGAGCGTGGACATCAACGACAAGCACATCGAGGTCATCGTGCGTCAGATGCTCCGCAAGCGCCGCCTCCTCGACTCCGGCGACACCGAGTTCCTTCCCGGCGCCGTACTCGACCGCTGGGACTTCGATGAGGCGAACCGCCGCGTGGAGCAACTCGATCCGCCCGGACGCCCCGCCACCGCCGAACCGCTCCTGCTGGGCATTACCGAGGCGTCTCTCGCCACCGACTCATTCCTCTCCGCCGCCAGCTTCCAAAAGACCACCAAGGTCCTCGCGGAAGCCGCCATTCGCGGTAAGGAGGACTGGCTTGTCGGCCTCAAGGAGAACGTGATCATCGGGCGGCTCATCCCCGCCGGAACCGGTCTCGCCCTCTACGTCCAGCGGGGTCAGGCGGAAGCCAGCCCGGCGCCGGGCGCGGCCCTGCCCGCGTCGCAAAGCCTGGAAAGCCTCGTCGGCGAACTCGGCGCGGGGTTGGCGGACACCGGCGGCGTTCCGCTGCTGGACGCCGAACCGCCCATCAACGCCGACGCCCTCCTCGACGACAGTCACTTCGAGAGGAGCCAGGACGAAGAGGACCGCGACACCGAGGACTCCGACAACGAGGAGGAAGCGGAAGAGGAAGTGTAGCGCTCTGGCGCTCGATCAGGAAGCGCTCAATTCAGGCGCCATTGGGGCGGAGCGGGGAAACATCCTCGCCCCGCCCCCCGCGCATCCGGTCGGGCGCCTCCTCAGGGTCGGGTGAAACGCCAGCACCGATGAATCGTCCGGTTGCGGTAATCGCGGGGGATTGTCGCTTCGGTGATCTCCTCGCACGGAGCGAGGTCCCTCGCTTCATCGGAGAGTCGGAATCCCCGCTTGTTCGTGCTGAACCAGAGCGTGCCGCCTTCGTTGAGCAGGCGCAGGCAGCCGTCAATCAATGGCGCATGATCGGCGTTCACATCGAACACGCCGGGCATCGCTTTGCTGTTGCTGAAAGTGGGCGGGTCGCACACGATCAGATCGAACCGGGTGGAGCGTCGGGCGGCGCGGGGCAGCCACCGCGTCACATCGGCGCGGATCGTCGCGTGCGCGTCGCAGGAGAGCTCGTTGAGGGCGAAGTTTCGCTCCGCCCATCGCAGATAGGTGTTCGAGAGGTCCACGGACACCGTTACAGCGGCCCCGCCGCGCGCCGCGTACACGGTGAAGGCGCCGGTGTAGCAGAAGAGATTGAGGAATCGCTTGCCGCGCGCCTCGGCTTGAACCGTCGCCCGCAGCGGCCGGTGGTCGAGGAAGAGGCCAGTGTCGTGGTAATCGGACAGGTTAACCCAAAACCGGTGGCCGCCCTCCTCCACGATGAACTCGTAGCGGCGGTCATCAAGTTTGGTGTACTGGGCGGCGCCGCGCTGCCGTTCGCGCTGCTTAAACCAGAGGCGTTCGGGAGTGAGGTCGAGGCCGTCGAGAACCTGGGCCTCCACGTCCGCCAGCCATGCGCGCCGCGCCTCCTCGGTCTCGTCCCGTTTGCGGTTCATGGCGTAAACGAGGGCGCGACCGTCGTACCAGTCCACGAGGAGGGGATATTCGGGAATGTCCTTCTCGTACAGCCGATAACAGGTGACGCTGTGGGCGGCGGCCCATTTTCGGAGGAGGCGACGGTTCTTTCGGAGGCGATGAGCCAGCATGGGGAAGCCAGGGGGGATCAGTGCATGAAGAGCATGAAAAAACCCCGGCGGACGCAGCCGGGGAAGGGAAGCGGAATGGATTGAGAAGCCGACGACCGGACTCGAACCGGTGACCTACGCTTTACGAGAGCGCCGCTCTACCAACTGAGCTACGTCGGCGTGTCACACGTTACACCTTACGCCTACGATGGACCCCTATGGGGACACGCCTATTCTACCAAGGCTATCCTGCGGCGTCAACGGCGAGACGCGGATTCCGGGCCACCCGTAACAGCGCCCGGAACTCTTGTATAGCCCATGAGACTCCGCGTCGGCGTTGCCCGGCCTCAGAGCCTGTGCTATAATGTGCCACCAGGAGGATCCCTAAAATGAGCAAACGCACTTTTCAACCGAATAACCGTCACCGGCACAAAACACATGGCTTTCTTGTCCGCATGGACACGCGCGGCGGCATTCACGTGATCAAGCGCCGTCGCGCCAAGGGACGGAAGAAACTGGCGGCGTAATTGCTGCCCCGCGAGAAGCGCCTGACCGATTCCCGCGAGTTCGGTCAGGTGTTTCGGCATGGGCGCGGTGTGAGCGACACTCTCTTCGTGCTGAAGGCCCGATCCGTTCCCGGCGATGAAGTCCGCGCGGGCGTCTCCGTCTCCAAAAAACTGGGGAAAGCGTGGCTGCGGAATCGAACGAAGCGCCGGGTGCGCCACATTCTGAGACGCCTGCTGCCCCAGGTGAAACCGGGGACGCGCATGGTTCTGGTGGCGAAAGCGGGGGCGGAGCGGGCGGCGTATTCCACCCTCGATGCGAGCATCGAACGCCTGATGCGCCGGGCGGGGTGGCTCGTAGCCTCATCCGCCTCATCCGAGGCTACCAGGCCGTCAGCGCACGCAAGCCCGCCATCTGCCGATTTACCCCCACCTGCTCCGAATACACCGCCCAGGCCATTGCACGGCACGGGCCTCTAAAGGGCGTGGCGCTGGGCGCCTGGCGCATCGTCCGCTGCAACCCGTTCACGCGCGGCGGCCACGACCCCGTGCCGTGACGGCGCCATTCATCCCCCTCTCGATGTCGCGCTTAAGTTCAACATCGTACAGACCTTACTATCCGCTTATCCCTGACTGCTCATAATCGCTAAGCCATTTCAGGAAGGTCACTTCATGTGGGTTGATCGGGCCGGCCGAGCCATCGGGTTCGCGCTGGCGTTCATTGTACTGGTATTCGCTGTGTCCGGCTGCGCCCCTCCGAAGCCGAAGGAGGCGGCGGATGCCCTCGCCACCGCGCAACGGCTTGAAAAAGAAGGCCGCCTGAGCGAAGCCGAAAAACGGTACGCCGAAGCCGCCCAGCTCGACCGGGGCGGCCCCACCTCCCCGCTCGCCCTCGCCAAATGGGGCGAACTCGCCCTCAAAACCGATCACCCCGATCAGGCCGTCCAGGCGTACACTCAACTTCGCACTCACAAAACGCCTACCCAGGTGAAGACCGGCGCCGGAATCCTCCGCATCCCCGACGATGTGGAGCCACTCTACGACGAGGCGATGCGCCGCCAGGATAAAATGAAGTCCACCCGCCTCACCTATCGGGTGATGGACACTTTGGTCGCCGCCACCGGACGCAATCCGGTGTTCAGCTACTGGATCGCCATCTTTATTTTCACCACCGTTCTCAAAGCGGTCCTCACCCCGCTCACCATCGGGCAGCTGCGCTCCAGCCGGAAGATGATGCTGATCCAGCCCCGGCTGAAGGAGATACAGGACAGGTACCGCGACAAGCCGGAGGAGCTGAACCGGCGGATGATGGCCCTCTACAAGGAGGAGGGCGTCAACCCGCTCGGCTGCGGCTCCGGCATGGTCGTGCAGATGGTGATCCTGTTCGCGCTGTACCGCGTCATCCTGGATTATCAGTATCAGTTCCACCAGGGCCACTTCCTCTGGATCGGCTCCAGCCTTTCCACTGCCTTCCCGCACTGGTTCCCCGGCCTGGAGAAGACGCTGGGCGGGCCGTTCCTTGGCACGAGCCTCGCCAAGCCGGACATCCCGCTCCTGCTCATCTACGCCGTGAGCATGTTCGTCCAGTCCCGCCTCACGATGGTGCCGACGATTGACCCGCAGCAGGCGCAGCAGCAGAAAATGATGGCCACGATGATGCCGATCATGCTGCTGGTGGTGCTGCGAACCTTCCCGTCGGCGTTCGCGCTCTACTGGCTCCTGTTCAACGTCCTCAGCACGGTTCAGCAGCTCCACATCAACAAGCAACTCGACGCCGAGATGGGCGCCCGCGCCGCCGGGGTCGTCTCCGTCACGGCCAGCAAGGGGCTGTCGTCCGGCGTGAACAGCGTGGTGGAGAACGGAAAGAGAGCCAGCGCGGAGCCGAAAGCCAAACCCTCCTCCGATCCCCGCAAATCTGATCCTCCCGCCCTGAAGAAGGGACCTTCCACCTCGCCGAAGAAGAACAGCCGTCGGAAGTATCGGTCCTGACGACGACCCTGACCGCCCCATTCCTCTCCTCTCCCTGAACCGCGCCGAAGAGAAGGTGTCTCCAGCCATGACTGAATCGATCACTCCCGTGGACGCCCCCATGGAATCTCCGGCGGACGAAGAGGCGCCTATGGAGGAATTGGCCGAGGCCGCCCGCGACCTGTATCAGCAGATCATCAATGGGCTGGAAGTGGACGCCGCCGTCGGCATCACCGGCATAGACGGCACGGACATCCATCTCGCCGCCGACGGGGACGAGGAGCAGGGCGGCATCCTCATCGGGCGCCGGGGTCAAACCCTCGACGCCGTGCAGACCCTCGTCTGGACGATCACCCAGCGCCACGTCGAGCGCCGCGTGCGGGTCTTCATTGACGCCTTCGGCTACCGGGAGAACCGCGCCGAAGCCCTCCGCCAAATGGCCCTCGAAGTCGCCCTGCAGGTCGTCGCCCAGAATCAGGAAGCCCTCACTGAGCCGCTCAACGCCGCCGAACGCCGCATCGTTCATAACGCGTTGACCGAGACGCCGGGGGTCTCCACCTACAGCGAAGGGGAGGACCCCAATCGCTACGTCGTCATCACCCCTTCTGACGACTGACTCCTCCCGTGTCCCCTCCCGGCGCCGGACGGACCGACTGAACCCCCGGCGATTTCATCAGGGCCTCCCCCGACCGAACTCCCCCCTGCGCCTCATGCCTTTATCTCACATGCCTCGCCTCCTTCGCATCTCAGCGGCGGCGTGGCTCTTACCGCTTGCGGTGAGTCTCGGCCCATGTCGCGCGGCCCTCGTGACACCGCCGCCTGATTCCCGCCCTGCTTTCCACCTCCTCGCGGGAGACTTCGTTCCCAACGCGGCGGGAAGCCAGCCGGACCTCTCTTTCCTCGCGCCCGGCGAGCAGACCGCCCTGATCCAGTTTCAGGGTCCCGTCATGCCCGGCTGGAAGACCCAGGTCGAATCCACCGGCGTTCAACTCCTCCGCTATCTCCCCGATTACGCCTGGGTCGTTCGGGGAAGCGGGGCCGCCCTCCGCGCCACGGCTCAACTCCCCTGCGTGCGCTGGATGGGGCCGATGCGGAAAGAGTACCGCCTGGACCCCGCGCTGCCTGTGTCCGGCGATTCTGTGGACGCTGTCGCCATGATGGAGCCGTTTGCGGACGAGGCGAAACTCCGTCAGGCGGCCCTCGCGCGGGGACTCACCGTGGAGAAGGCGGGACCGCGCCTGCTCCGCCTTTCCGGCCCGGCGACGGCCGTTCGCTCCCTCGCCGATGAGGACACGGTGGAATGGATCACTCCCGCCGCCACTCCTCGCCCTCTCAATGACCGAAGCCGCGCCCTCATCGGCGTGACGGATGCCTGGACTTCGCTCGGCCTGTATGGCGACGGCCAGCTCATCGGGATTGTGGACAGCGGCCTCGACACGGGAAACAACTCCACGCTCTCTCCCGACTTCCAGGGCCGAGTCGCGTCTGTTTTCATCCGCGCGCCCGGCGGCGACTGGGCGGACCAGTTTGGCCACGGCACCCACATCGCAGGCATCCTGGTCGGGCAGGGGCGCACTCCCGCCGCCCTCCCGGACCCGACCTCTTACGCCGGAGTCGCGCCCCGCGCCAAACTGGTGGTGCAGGCGCTGGAACTGGTGAACGGCAGTTACAAAGGCATCCCCGACGACCTGAATGAACTGTTCGCCCAGGCGTACGACGCCGGCGCCCGCCTCCACAACGACAGCTGGGGCGACAGCCAGTCCGCATATGGGAGTTACAGCCTCCATGCCAGCCAGATAGACGCCTTCATGTGGACGCACCCGGATTTCCTCGCCGTCTTTGCCGCTGGAAACGACGGGACCGACTCCCCCTCTCTGGGCCGGACTCCCAACGACACCGACAATCTCCCCAGCCGAGACCCCGGCACAGGGCGAGTGCGGGGCGGTTCCCTCTACGCCCCCGGCACGGCCAAGAACGCGCTCACGGTCGGCGCCAGCGAGGGGTTGCGGCCCCCCCGCCAGGGATGGGGCGGCTACTCCAACAGCGACTGGAACTCCTGGGCCTTCACCGCCCCCCCCATCACCAACGACCCGATCAGCGACAACCCTTCCGGGCTGGCCGCCTTTTCCAGTCGCGGCCCCACTGTGGACGGCCGGATCAAGCCGGACCTCGTGGCGCCGGGCACAAACATCATCTCCACCTTGTCGTCAAAAGCCAGCGCCGGGCGGTTATGGGGTCCGGCCAGCCCCGGCTACGCCTACGACGGGGGCACCAGCTTCTCCGCGCCCTTTGTGACGGCCGCCGCGGCCCTCACGCGCCAATGGCTTCAGGCCAGGGGGGTCGCCAACCCCGGTGCGGCCCTGATAAAGGCGATTCTGATGAACGGCGCCCGCGACCTCTCGCCGGGGCAGTACGGCTCCGGCCCGTCTCAGGAAATCTATCCGCGCCCCAACGGCGATGAAGGCTGGGGCCGTCTGGATGTTATAACCGCTCTGTCGCCACCGGAACCTCTGTCCGTCCGTTACCTGGAAGATGCCGGCCTGAAAACCAACGAAACGAGAACATGGTTCCTCCGCGCCGGAGCCGCCCAATTGCCCCTGAAGGTGATGCTCTGCTGGACCGACCCCCCCGCCGCCCCGGAAGCGTCGGTTGCCCTGGTGGACGATCTTGACCTCACTGTGAGGGCGCCGGACGGCCAGGTCTTCACCGGCAATGGCACAGTGGACCGCCGCAATCCCGTGGAAGGCGTGCAGGTCGCCTCCGCAGCGGTCGGGGTCTGGCGCGTCACGGTGAGAGGCTACAACGTTCCGGCGAACGTGCAGCCGTTTGCGCTGACCGCCCTGGGCGCGGTGGGAGACTTCCTTCTGGCGGGAGACACGAATGGGGATGGCCACGTGACGGTCGCCGACGCGGTGCTCGCGCTGCAAAGAATTGTGGGCGCCCGGACGCTGACGGAGGATCAGCAGGTCGCCGCAGATGTTGTCACCGAGGGGGAGTCCGCCGGACGACTCGACATCCTCGATGTGATCGCGCTGCTTCGGCGAGCGGTAGGTCTGTAATCCCGGTTGGATGGTAAAGCGATGCGAAATCGTATTCAGTTTACACGAATATATGTTCGTTTTTATTCGCTTGTGTCACTCCCTCGCCTGAAACTCATGGAAATGACCCGTTTTAGTGAGCGTCGGTATTGACTTCACGTCTGCTTCGCGCCTATAATCACTCCAGACAGCTTGTTCCGCAGCGGTCATTCTACAGACTGGAGACGGCGCTTATGGACACTGCTCGGAGAACGCCCCTTTCCTCGGCGTCACGAGGGTATCACGGACTGGCGGATGAGGAAGTGGTCGGTCGAGCTCGACGAGGCGACGCTCTCGCCACGGACTACCTGCTTCGGAAGTATCGGTCTCTGGTGGAAGGCAAGGCCCGCTCCTACTTCCTGGTCGGCGCGGATCACGACGATGTGGTGCAGGAAGGCATGATCGGCCTCTACAAGGCGATCCGGGACTTTCGGAACGACCGCATGGCCCGGTTCAAAGCGTTTGCGGAACTCTGTGTGACCCGGCAAATCATCACCGCCATCAAAACCGCTACCCGCCAGAAGCATGTCCCCCTCAATAGTTATGTGTCCCTCAACCGTCCCGTCTTTGAAGAAGACCCTGAAGGGATGCTGATGGATGTCATCCCCGATATTCAGGCCGTGGACCCCGAACTGGTGGTAGTGAACCAGGAAGTCAGTGAATACCTTCAGGGACAGGCGCAGAAGGACCTCAGCCCCTTGGAGTTTCAGGTGCTGCACGCCTATCTCGAACGCAAATCGTATCGGGAAATGGCCGATGAGTTACACTGTCAAACCAAGTCCATTGATAACGCGCTGCAACGCGCCAAACGCAAGATTGGCGACCGCCTGGGCAAGCCGTAACCCGTTCTCCGCCCGCAACTGTCACAGGGCGAAAACGAAACGGCGACCGGGAAGATCATATCCGGCGCGGTGAACCCTCCCCTGCCAAAGGTAGGGAAAACTGTCCCATGGGAAAGGCGCGCCGACGTAGCTCAGTTGGTAGAGCGGCTGTCTTGTAAACAGCGGGTCGTCCGTTCAAGTCGGATCGTCGGCTTTTCTCTGGTGCAAGAGTGCAGGGTCTTTTCAGTTGAAGGTGATGAAAAGGCCCTCGCGCAAGAACGCGGTTGGGGTTCAAAGTATTGCATGCGGGAGAGAGGGAGCGATCCCACCGAGCGACATACTGGAGTCCTTCGCTCAGAGCCTTCGGCTAAGCGTTCGCCTGCGCGGACGCCTCTCTACCTCACCCTCCTGATGTTGCAGGAGCGTCCCGGACACAGGGAGTTCCTGTCTCGGAGTCTCTGAGGTCCGGGCGGTTGAAACCGCTGCAACACCCACACAAAGTCGGCCTTCGCCGACTCTCGCCCTGTCGAAGCCTTCTGTCCATGAGCGACTCCCTAATCTCCGCCGCGATCCCTTAACCCGCGCAGGCGGTTTGTGTGCCTGTTGCAGCGGTTTCAACCGCTCGTCTCCTGCGGACTCCCTCACGGCGAACAGGAGCGCTCCGGTAATCGAGGCGCCCGCGACGGTGGGGTTCCCTGACCATGTGCAAAACTTTGAACCACACCCGAAGACCGCATGAAGGTGGACTTTCGTGGCCGAATGGTGTATCATTATGCGGCGTGTGAGGGAAACGGGTAGGTGCCCGAGTGGCTAAAGGGAGCGGTCTGTAAAATCGCTGCGAGAGCTACGTTGGTTCGAATCCAACCCTGCCCATCTCATTCCGGCGCCTCACGCCGGGATCGCATCATCCGAAGCCGGAGGTGAATCTTCTCTCCGGCTTCCTCCGTGTTGTCAGGTGAGCCAGCGCCGCTCAACCGGCTGGAAATCGCTGGTTACACGGGTTACGGCGCCGCAACCAGGGTCGCCTCACACGTCGAAACCCACCAAATCCAACCCATTTATGCTCATGCCTTGCATGATGCGTAAGATGCTGGTAATCTTAAACGGGCCTTAACCCAACCGGAACCGATACCCCCGGAGACCTTGGACCCGTCCGAGGCTCTTGTTTTTTTGACTCTGCTCTGTCGTGGATCGTCTTAGCTCATCTCCCATTCACGGGGCTGCGCGTCCACTCTCCCCGGCGATGAGGAATGCACCACACTAACGGAGGTTAACCGCATGGCGAAAGCGAAATTCGAGCGCACCAAGCCGCACGTGAACATCGGGACCATCGGTCACGTGGACCACGGCAAGACGACCCTGACGAGCGCGATCACGAGCGTGCTGTCGAAGAAGGGGTTCGCTCAGAGGAAGGCC
>JBBRGS010000056.1:0-19235 GCA_038240635.1 Armatimonadota bacterium | reverse complement strand
CCACACGCCAAACGGGTCCGCGCGAGGCAGCCCGGCAGATCGAGGATGCGCGCCTGGCGATACGCCACCGCCGTCATGTGCGTCTCGTAGGCGGACTTGTGGCTCATGGAGTGCTGCCGGAGTGGGCGGTCGAGGAGGTCCTGGAGCTGGACGCCCGCCGGTTCCCACAGGGAGATGAGGCGCGCCTGATCGCCAAGGCCGGAGAGGAGGGCGAGGAGTTCCATCAACTGTTCCGGCTGTTGATAACAGAGGCAGTGGACGGAGTACGGTCCCACCTCCACATTGTCCGGGTTGACCCAGACGAAGTGAGTCAGCTCGCCCTCCGATCCGTCGTAATAGCCAAGGCCGAAGTCGTTTTCGCCCGCCGTTTCGAGTTCCGTACTGGCCGGAGGAGTCAGGCTGCACGCGCCATGCCGCCTCCATCGGGCGAGTCGCGCCGCGTGCATGGCGGGATAATCCTCCGAAGTGAGGCGGCGGGGAGGCCGGGCCGTGACCGGCGCTCGCAGGCGGGCGGGGTCGAACGCGAAGCGGAGTTCATACCCTTCCGCGCCGAAGCCCAGGCGATCATAGAAGCCCTGATCGAACATGCCGAGTTCGGAGACCAGGGCGCCGTCCATGGCGTCGGCGGCGAGGCGGCGCGCCAGAAGGGTGGCGGCGAGGCCCATCCGGCGCGCCACGCGGCTCGTAGTCACGCCCGTGACGGCGGAGAGCGGCAGGTCCTCGCGGAGATAACGGAGGGTTCCGGGCATGGTGTGGGCGAACGCTTCCGCCTCGCCGTTGAGTTCGGCGACCATGCCGCGCCCGCCTGCGAAGAACCGGGCGGCTTCCGCGTCCTCTTTGGCCAGCCAGCCGACCTCACGCCAGATGCGGAGACAGGCATGGAGGTCGCGGTCGGCGTCGTAGGGACGGATAACAGGTTCGGACACGCGGGCTTACTCCTTGATCCCGGAGAGGGCGATCCCCTGGATGAACTGCTTCTGCGTGAAAAAGAAGAGGATAATCACCGGAGCCACGACCATCGTGGAGGCCGCCATCAGCAGGTTCCACTGCGTGCCGCCGTGCTGGCTTTGATAGAATTGCAGGCCGAGCGACAGCGTGAACGTCTTCTGATCGAGGAGGTAGATCAGGGGACCGAGGAAGTCGCGCCACGTCCCCATGAACTGGAACAGGGCGACCACCGCAAGGGCGGGTTTGGCGAGCGGCAGGATGATGCGCGTGAAGATGCCCCACTCCGAGCAGCCGTCCATCCGGGCCGATTCGGAGAGCTCGAACGGGATGGTGCGGAAGAATTGCCGCAGCAGGAAGATGTAGAACGCGCTGCCGAACCACGCGGGAACCCACAACGGGCGAAACGTGCCGATCCAGCCGAGGGCGCGAAACAGGGCGTACACCGGCACCATCAGCACCGGAAACGGCACCATCATCGTGGCGAGCGTGGCGGCGAACACGAGGTCCCGCCCCGGCCACTTGAGCCGCGCGAAGGCGTACGCCACCAGCGCGTTGGAGCAGACGGTTCCCGCCACGCCGAGGATGCACAACAGCACGGTGTTGCGGCCATACACGAGAAACGGCGTGTACCCCAGCGTCTCCCGGCCATACACAAAGGCGTCGCGGTAGTTGTGCCACTGCGGTACGCTCGGCCAGAGGGTGGGCGGCTGGGCCATCGTCTCCGCAATCGGCTTGAGCGACGTGGAGACGAGCCAGAGGAACGGGAACATGAACAGCGCCGACCCCAGCAGCAGAACGAGGTGGATCGCCCACCGAACCCGCCGCTTCCGGCCCCGCAGCGACTCCGTGGGGAGCGTTTTCGCCGTCACCGTCATGCCGTCCTCGTCTCCCTCGTCCCGTCGCGCGCCGTCTGTTTGAGCCACTGGCTTATTCGGCCTGACACATCGGTGATACCTGCCAAATGGAGATATTCCTCCGTTTAGCGCTCTATCGCTACCGCGAAGGGAAGCGCTCAGGAGGCAGGCGGGAACGGCCATGACGCGGGCTGAAGGCCGACCGCGCGGCGCAGGACCGACACCAGGTCGCTCACATCCACACGCCGATCCCCCACCGACGGCGGCTACGATTCGGAGACAAGTGCGTCGCTCAGGGCATCCACGCGGCGGAGGATCGTTGCGGCGACTTCCCGCGCTTCCTCCCTACGGCGGGATAAGTCGGCGGGGCCGCTCAGCCCCAGTTGCGCGTAGAGGCGATCCATGGACGCCTGCCAATGCGGTTGTTCCGCCGGGGGAGCGTCGGTTTGGAGCGCCCGGTTCGCGGTCCAGCGCATCACGGCGATCCAGAGGACGGCTTCACGAGCATGACCGGACTGTATCATCTCCTCGGAGCCTTCGATCAGGTAGGGACGCACGGCTTCATCGAGGTTGAACAACGCGGGGGAGAGAGATTTTCGCGTCTGAACGGCCCGGTCGAAAGCGCGGGTACACTCACTGAGGGAGGCCCGAACCTGCTTCAATGTCCAGTGAGCGCAACCCAGCAGTCGCAGGAGGTCTTCGAGGAGAAGGGCATCCCCCGTCTTCTCCAGGATGGTTCCGGCCCGGCACAGGACCGTCCTCACTGTGGGCGGTTGCAGGGCGGCGATCAGAATATGGTTGCACAGCAGGCGGAGGGTGCGGAACAACGCGGGAAATCCGGCGTCAAGGGTGAGGGCGGCGGGACTCTCCTCCAGCGCACCATGCAGCAGGGTTTGTATCCTCTCGCACCTGGCCCTTCGCCACAAGGGCATGGCGAACTCCTGCCGAACGCGAGGGTAAAGCGGTTCCAGCAGGCCGGTGGGGTCCCAAAGTGAAACGGGATGGAGGAACAGGTGCGCCAGAAACGGATGGGCCAGAACCTCCTCCGCAGAGCGATATAGCCGGGCCGGTTGCGCCACCACTTCCAGCAGGACATTTCGATAACGGAATTTGCGCTGCGGAAAGAGGCGCGCGTCGTCGTCCACCACACAGTACAGGTCCAGATCGGAATAATCGGGGAGGACCTCGTGCGGTGCCATGAGGGCGACGGAGCCGGACAGGTGAACGGCGCACAATCCGGGCAGGGAGCGCCCCTCCTCCTCTACCCAGGAACGAGCCGTTTCCAGAGCTTCAGCGGCCAGCACGATTCGCGCCTCCTTTTGCGTGGCCCTTGCCTCAGGCGCGCCTTCTCCCCCGCCGCGCCCCAGAGAGCGATGTCGCCATCATAGTTATGCCGTCATCTTCTTCTTCATCCCTCTCGCGCCGTCTCATTGAGCCACTGGTTTATTCGGCCCGACTCGGCGGTGACACCTGCCCATCGGAGCCACTCCTCCGTTCAGCGCTCTATCGCATCCGCGAGGAGACACGCTCAGGAGTCGGGCGGGAATGGCCACGACGACGGTTGAAGGCCGACCGAGCGCCGCAGAACCGACACCAGATCGCTCACGTCCACGCGCCCATCGCCGAGAGGCCGCCGCCCCGCGCCGGGAACCGGAGCCACGTCCGCCGCCGCCCGGCGCTCCGGGGAGAGCGAGGTGAGGCCGACAATCGCGCGCAGGATCGTCACGGCGTCGGTCACGCTCACCTGGCCGTCTCCGGTGAGGTCGCCATACACGCCGAACTGGAAGCCCATAAGCAGTCCGTCGGAGCGGAGCGCCACGAGCAGGTCCCCCTCCTTTCCCAGCGCCTCATAGCCGTCCGCCGCCAGCAGGTGAAACCAGGCGCCTGGCGTACCGCCGGTGGGAAACCGCCACGTCTCCACGCCGCTGAGCGCATCGAACGCCCGCAACAATCCCGCGCCATCCCCCAGGAAGACGGTCCGCCCGGCGACCATGAGGCCGCTGCCGGGCGCTTCTCCCGGCGCGACCCACTGGAGATAGCCGGTATTCGGCGCGAACGCGAGGAGCGCGCCCCGGTCGCTCGCCACGAACAGGTCGAGGCCGTCGGTGGCCATGGCGAGCGGCTTCACAAGGTCCGACCAGAGGTAGCGGCCATCGGCGGAGGCGAGAACCTGAAGCGGCCCGTTCACGCCGCTCCCCGCCCCGCTGAAAATGAGGTACGTCCCCGATTGCACGAACGGGATGAGATCATCGCCCTGCGCCGCCGCCGTCCAGGCCGCCTGTCCAAAGGGCTGGCCAAACCGGGCGCCGGAGACGCCGGTGGCGAAAACTCCCGCGTCGGTCGCGGCCACAGCGGTGGGAGGCGCGGAGCCGGGACCCGTGAGGCCGGTCGCTATGGAGGCGGCGCTGTTCCCGTTCGCGGCGACGAATCGGAGGATGGCTCCCGCTTTCCCTGGCATCCAGACACGCCCCTCGAAGTACGCCGGGCTGGGGATGAAGGCGGGCGCTTCCGGGATGCTCCCCGACGGCAGGAGGGCGCTCCACACCGGCTGACCCGTCGCCAGGGAGTACGCGGAGAGTCGCCCGGCGGTAGCGCCATCGTAAACGGCGACGATCACCCGGCCCTCGGCGATGAGCGGCGAACCGGCCCGGCCTTCGCCGAGAGAGACCGACCAGCGCGGCGCGCCGCTCATCGGCTCCAGGCAGAGGAGGGTGAGCGGCCCGATCCCGTTCGCGTGCGGCTTCTCCTGGGTGACGACGCACAACGCGCCTTCGGCGAGCGCGGCCCCGGTCGCCCGAAAGCCAGGCAGATCAACGGCGAAAGTCATCACGCGGGGCAGCAGGAGGCCGTGCGACGTGTACGCCGAGCGTCCGGCGTCGTGCGCGAGCATGGGCCACGAGTCGGCGCGTAGTTGCGTCTGGGCAAGTAGGATGCCGCACAGCGTCATCAGGAGAGGGAGCGCCGGTCGCGTCATGGGGGCGGGCTGGCGAGAGTGAACACGCCGTTTTTGTTCAACGGATACGTTCGGCGGGCGGGGCGACCGGGAGACTTCATCCACGAAACGGTGACATCCTTCCGGGTGACGCGCAGATCGAGCGTGTGGCCGCGCCACTGGAGGCCGCGCGCCTCGGCGAAGGGGAGGGGTTTCGGCAGCCGGGGCGCGATCCGCAGGCCCTCCGCCGTCGCTTCCACGCCCATCACGCCGTAGAGGAGATAGCACGGCACGAGGCCGCTTTCGGGGAACGGCAGATCGAGGCCGACGGAGCCAGGGTTCTCCTGTTGCGGCGTCTCGCCCCGGTAGAGCGGCGAACCGCCACAGAGGCGGTCGGGCAGGCGGTAGCGCGCGAGGATTTCCCCGAACCGCTTCCAGGCGTTGTCCGGTCCAAAGCGGCGCGCGCGGTCCATGAGATCGAAGTAGGAGGTGTAGAGGATGGCGCCACCGTCCTGGCACTGCTCCTCGAACGTCGTGCCGGTCCACCCGAAGTGCCACCACGGGGGGCGCGTTCCGGGCTTCGGCTTCGGGGCGTTGGGTCCCCACGAAGGATTTTGAAACGTGGTGGCGCGCGGCGCGAAGACCCACCGGGTGTAGGTGTCGGCCTTGCCGGTTGAGGTTTTGCCTTGCTCCATCCAGCGGTAGATGCGGGCGGCCTTCGTGTTGTCGCCGAGGCCGTAGTAGAGGGCTTCCATATTGACGAAGGTGAAGCCGTAGTCGTGCCGCTTGCCGTCCACATCCACGGCGCCGATGTACCGGCCCGCCCTGTCATCCCAGAAGGTCGCGTCATACCGGGCGCGGACCTTCTTCCGCAGCCCGGCGTAGTCGGCCAGGGGAGGGGCGCCGGTCGCTCGGTCGAGGTCGGCCATCGCCTCCAGCGAGCCGTAGAAGACCGCGTTGGCGTAGGCGTCCAGCCCGCCGAACGGCAGGATGTCCCAGTAATTATCGCCGACGCCTTTGTGCCGCCCGTTCACGTCCTTGCTGACGGTGTGGATGAGGCCACTTCTCCCGCCGAGCGTGTCGAGCTGGTATCGCATGGCGCGGCGAAGGCGTTCGGACTGCGACTTCAGGAAGGCGCGGTCGCCGGTCCAGCGATAGAAGCGTCGGCAGGCGAGGAGGTAGCGCGCGTTGGTGTCGAAGTGTCGGGTGTCGTAAGCGCCTTCGGGGAACGGCCAGCCGATGGTCGCGCCCCAGGTGTGGACGTATCCCTCCGGCGTGATGGGGTAGGTCTTCAGTTGCGCCATTTCGCCGTCGCGGGGCGGGCCGTCGTACCACGCGCGCATGGTCGCCATCCACTCAAACCACGCGGCGGCTCCGGCGGGCGCGGGGTAGGTGAAAGCGCGGTCCCACCAGAAGCGGTTCACATCCTCGGTGAGGGCGCGGCCTGGAAGGTTGAAGCGGGGGAAGGCGGCGGGCACGCTGTCCTCGCGCGGCAGGACGCGGAGGCGCCACGTGGTGGTGAGAGCGCCGCCGGACGGCTTCAGGGTGGTGTCAAAGCGGAGCGAGAGCGATTTCGCCGCCATCTCCCAGTGCAGGTGAAGATCATCGCCTTCGAGGGCGAGGTCGGCGTCCCGATTGCCTTCCATCTCGATGCGCTTCGCCCCGTCGAAGGCGAGACCCGCCTGCGTGCGGCGCTTGAGTTGCTGCACGGGCATGTAGCGCAGGGTGTCGGTGAAGAAGCGGTTGAAAACGACTCCGGCGGCGGGCGTGCAGTCGTAGCCGGACTGGGTCCAGCTCGTTTCCCAGCGCCACGGGAGGCGGGTGGGCGCGGGCGCTCCGGGGGCGGGCGTAACTGTGGCGGTAGCGGTGAGGACCGGGCCGTCCAGCGTGTAGGTGAGGCGGCCCACGCCACTGCGGGCTTCAAGGTTCACCTGAAGGGTGCGGTCGCGTTCCACAGGCGACCCGTCTTCCAGCGCCTCAGTGTTCGGCGTCACGTCTTTCTCGCCGCTCCACCAGCCGATTTCGCCGACGGGGTTCTCCAGCGTGACGGTGTACTCCCCTTCCCCCTGCGGAGCGGGCAGCGCGAGGGTCTGCCAGGCGTTATCCGCCACCTTCGTCAGGCGGCGTGAGGCGATGCGGCGCTCCCCCCGATACAGCGCAAGGTCGGCGCCGGCGTTAGTGGTGTTCCACGTCGGCGTGGCGACCTGCACGGTGGTGAAGTGGCTCCCCGCCGGGACGCGGAACCGTTGGGAAAGGGTGTGACCGGGGCGCAGGCGGTCGGGGAAGGTGTGCGTCGGGCCGTCGGTGAGGGCGAGCGGCGTGGCGCGCCAGACGGCGAGGGCCTCCACCATGAGGGAGCCGGGCCGGGCGGAGACGCGCGTCTCCGGCGTGACCGTCCAGCCGTCCGGGGCGAGTCGCCGCGCGAAGATGAGGCTGGAGCGGCCTTTGCCCAGGGGGTCCGCCTGGAGAGCGGTGAGAGACAGTCCCTGAAGATCAACACGAAGGTAGCCGTTTTGCAAGGGAGCGGGTTGAACGGCGGTTGCGGGCCGCATCGCGAATGTGATGAGAACGGTCAGAAGGCAGCGGAGGAAAACGCCTCCGTGGAGCGAGGGGGAAGGTGGGAGGCCGATCATGGCAGCCTTTCGCGCGGAGGAATGGGGAGGTGCGGGTCACCGATCGCGCTATGGCTCCCCATTCACGGCCCAGGACCGCTTCTCCTGTTGAGGCCTGACCGATCGAGAAGGAGCGCCTGCGCGGAGACGGGCGGTTGAAACCGCTGCAACACCCACGCAAAGTCGGCCTTCGCCGACTCCCGCCCTGCAGAAGCGTTCCGTCCATGATCGCCCCCCATCATTCCTCCTCTAACCCGCGCAGGCGGACGCGCATCCGAAGGCTCCGAGCGAAAGAGTTCACTTTGTCGCTCGGCAGAGGCGGATAGGGGTTCACTCGCTCCGCGATGACGCTCCCCACTCTATCACATCCCCCCGGCGTGAACGGCCTCCCTGGGCCGCTACTCCTCCAGCGTGGAGAGGTCGCCGACCGGCTGACCCAGCTCCTGCGCCTTCAGCACGCGCCGCATGATCTTGCCGCTGCGGGTCTTTGGCAGGCTGTCCACGAACGTGATCTCGTCGGGCGAGGCGATAGGTCCCACGGTGGAGCGGACATGGTTTCGCAGCTCCTGCATGAGGGCTTCCGTGGCCGGATAGCCGCTCCGGAGGATGACGAACGCCTTGATGCTCTCGCCGCGTAGCTCGTCCGGCTTGCCGATGACCGCCGCCTCCGCCACCTGGGGATGGCTGACGAGGGCGCTCTCGATCTCCGACGTGCCGAGCCGATACCCGCTCTTCTTGATCACGTCGTCCACGCGGCCCTGAATCCAGAAGTAGCCGTCGGGGTCCTTGTGGGCGGCGTCTCCGGCGAAGTACACCCCCTTCAGCGTGTTCCAGTACTTCTCATACCGCTCCGAGTCCTTGTAAATCGTCCGCATAAGAGACGGCCACGGCTTGCGGATGATGAGATAGCCGCCCTTGTTCGCGGGGACGGAATTACCGTCGCGGTCCACCACATCGGCCTCGATGCCGAGGAACGGGCGCGTGGCGGACCCCGGCTTGAGCGGCGTCACGGGGAGCGGCGTGATCATGTGGCCGCCCGTCTCCGTCTGCCACCAGGTGTCCATGATCGGGTCCTTGTCGCCGGTGACTTCGCGGAACCAGCTCCACGCGCCGGGATTGATCGGCTCTCCCACGCTGCCCAGCAGCCGAAGCGAGGAGAGGTCATGCTTATTGGCCCAGCCCGCGCCGAACCGCATCAGGGCGCGGATGGCGGTCGGCGTCGTGTACCAGACGTTGACGCCGTACTTGTGGATGATGCTCCACCAGCGGCCCGCGTCGGGGATGTCGAAACTGCCTTCGTAGAAGACGCTCGTCGCGCCGTTCAGCAGCGGCCCGTAGACGATGTAACTGTGCCCCGTGACCCAGCCCGGATCGGCGGTGCACCAGTACACATCGTTGTCCTTCAGGTCCAGCACGAACTTCGTGGTGGCGTAGGTCTGCACCATCGTGCCGCCATGTACATGAATGATGCCCTTGGGCCGCCCGGTGGTGCCGGAGGTGTAGAGCATGTAGAGCGGGTCTTCGCTGCTCACCTCGACGGCGGGTTGCGTCTCCCCGGCGGTGTCCATGAGGACTTCCCACGGGAGATCGCGCTCGCGGTTGATGTGGATCGGGTTGCCCGCGCGCGTCAGGTAGATGACGTGTTCGATGCTGGGGCAGGTCTGAACGGCCTCATCCACGATGGCCTTCAGGTCCACCAGTTTGTTGCGATAGTAGTAGCCGTCGGCGGTGATGATGAGCTTCGCTTCGCCGTCCTGAATCCGGTCGGCGAGGGCGGTGTGGCTGAAGCCGGAGTAGACGATGGAGTGGATGGCGCCGAGCCGCGCCACGCTGAGCATGGCGATGATCTGCTCCATGACGCGCGGCATGTAGAGGACGACGCGGTCGCCTTTGGTGACGCCGAGTTTGGCGAGGGCGTTGGAGAAGCGGTTGACGGCGCGATACAAATCCTGATAGGTGTAGGTGATCGTCTTGCCGTCCTCGCCCTCCCAGTAGTAGGCGACCTTGTTGCGGCGCGGGGTGGTCATGTGCCGGTCCAGGCAGGCGTAGGAGATGTTGCATGTGGCGCCGTTGAACCATTTCACGTAGGGCGGGGTCCACTCCATCACAGTGTCCCACGGCTTCATCCAGGGGAGTTCGCTCGCCATGTCGGCCCAGAAGTCTTCGGGGTTCTTAATACTCCACTGATACAGCGCCTCATAATCGGAGAAGCCTTTCTCCTTCATATACGCTGTCACGTTGGCGTCGCGGACGGTCTCCTCGGAGGGGGGAAAGACCCGGTCCTCGCTCATCACGCGGTCGGTCATTTCAAAGTTGAGGTCAGACATCGGGTTCTCCCGGACGGCGAACCGTCCCACGAGCGCGAGGGCGTCAGGCGGCCTCACAGAGTTATCGTTATCGTACCACTTTGGTGGCGACGGAACTATCTCTTCGACGCAGCCGCGTCGGTCCCTGCCGCCACTCGCCGCGTCGCCTTGCGCGGAGTGATCGGTGAGGCCGGGCGTCCTCAGAAGAGCGCCCTGCGGAACGCCTCGCGAAACGCCGATGAGTTTTTGTTCTCTCCATCGCGCCCGGAGGGCCTTATGCCGTCACCCGACAACCTGACGCCTTCCCCGCCCTCTGCGGCCTCCGAAGCGCCTCCTCCCCCGCTCAGACCGGCTCATGACCCCCATAACGCCGCCCCGCCGGAAGGCTTGACGGGGGACGCCGCGCCACTGACCCAGCTCGCGCTCCCCTGGACGGATGCGGCCGCGCCGGAGTTCGTGGAGATTCAGAGTCGGCGCTACCTGGGGAGCAAGTCTCGCCTGCTGCCGTTTCTGCACCGGGTGGTGGCGTCGGAGCGCATCGAGTACACCCGCTTCGGCGACCTGTTCGCGGGGACCGGCGTGGTGGCGCACTCGTTTAACCGGGCGGACGTGCGCGTCGTCGCCAACGATTATCTGGCGAGCAACGCCGTCAGCCTCTCGTGCTGGCTCGGTGTCCAGGAGTGGAATGTCGCCGAGGCCGCGCGCCTGATCGCCCGGCTGAACGCCCTCCCCGCCGATGAAGCGAACTACGTCTCTGAGCAGTTTGGCGGACGGTACTTCTCGCCCGCCAACGCCCGTAAAATAGGCGCCGTGCGAGACGCCATCGCCGCCCTGGAAGCCGAAGGACGCATCTCCCCGGCCCTTCGCGCCGTCGCCCTCACCAGCCTGCTGTACGCGATGGACCGCGTGGCGCGCACCGTCGGCCATTACGACGCCTTCCGCCGGTGGCCCGACGACTCCGGAACCGACGACGCCCTTCGCCACGACCGTCCCCTGCGTCTCCTGCTGCCCCGCGTGGACCCCGAACGCAACGCCGGGAACGCCATCTTTCATGAGGACGCCAACGCCCTCGTCCGCCGCGTGGAGGTGGACCTGCTCTACCTGGACCCGCCCTACAACTCGCGGCAGTACTCCGATACCTACCACGTCCTCGAAACCATCCTTCAAAACGACAAGCCGCCGCTCGTGGGAGTGGCGCGCAAGCGTCCCGGACGCCCTGCCCGAAGCCGCTACTGCGGTCGCCATGCCGCCCAGGCGCTCACGGACCTGGTGGACCACGCCCGGTGCCGGTGGCTCCTCTTTTCATACAACAACATGGCGGGCGGCGACAAACGATCCAACGCCATCCTCGCGGGAGACGCCATTGAGACGATTCTGCAGAGGCGCGGCGAGGTCACGGTTCACGCCACCCCGTTCAACAGCTTCACCTCCAGGCGCGAACTGATCGCCGGGCACGAGGAGCGGGTGTACGTCTGCCGCGTGACGACGCCCCCGGCGGAGGAGGAGAACCCCACGGCTTCCGAGGCCGGATGCGCTCATGCTGTTGAGGCCGCGCCGTGATCCAGTGGACGATTGGCACGACGACCGTTCGCAACCCTGATCGCCTCCGGGACGGCCTGAGCCTCTTCGCCGAAGGGTTCGCTGGTCGCCCGTGGGACGAGGAGCGGCAGGCCGCCTTCTTCGACGCGCTGGTGGCGCACCGGGTGTATGAGACCGACGCCGACGCCCACGCCCGCATGAAGACGCCGCGCAAGCAGGAGCACGCCCGCAAGTGGATATCGGTCCTCAACCAGCTCGGTTTCTGCAACGCCTACAAGGGAGGCGGCTCCCTGGCGGAGCTGACCCCAGCGGGGGAAGCCCTCCTGCGGTCGCCTCAGACTGAGTCGGAAGTCTTCCTGCGCCAAATCTGGAAGTACCAGAAGCCGGCGCCGCTGCCGAACCAGAATGGGCCGAGTTTTGCGGGCGTGGAGGTGCGGCCCGGCTGGCTCTCCGTCCGCATCGCGTGCGACCTGCATACGGCGGGGCTGGGAGGCATCGCCCGTGAAGAGATGACGCTCTTCCTCACCACCACGCTGAGGAACGCCGACGCGCCGGACACCCTGGAGCGCATCCAACGGTACCGCGCCGACCGGAAGCGCGTCACTGGCGCCGTCGCCAAACGCCAGGTCTTTGCCGCCGCTCTCCGCGCGCGAGTCCGGGAACTGCTCGGCGATGAACACGCCGCACGCCGGGAGAAGTTGGAGGCCCTGGCCGTGGAGGGGCGCCGCAGCCCGTCGTTTCTCCGCTCCTTCGAGGCCGACGCCCTCCTCGATGATCTCGTGCGCGGCGGCAAGGGCGCCCGAACCCGCAAGGCGCAGGAGACCAAGCGCGCCCTCCTCGACGGGCTGGCCGCGCGGGAATCTCCGGAGGCGCTTCAGGAGCGGTTGGAAGCGTATCACGACCGCCTTCGAATGGACACTCTGAAGGATTACGCCGACCTCACCTCGCGCTACCTCCGCAAAACCGGCCTCTTCACCATCCGGGGCGACCAGCTCGCGGCGCTGGAGGACCGGCTGCCGCTCATCGAAACCCTGCTGGAGGAGCCGCCCGCCTTTCGCGCCGACGAAGCGTATCTCGACGAACTCCGGGCCGCCGACCTCCCGCGCCTGCCCACCGACGACGTGGCGTTCCTCAGGAAGGAGATTCGACTCCTCACGGAGCAACAGGAGCGGGTGGTGGAACAGTATCCCGAACTCACCTTCCGCCTCTTCTCCCCGCCTCGCAGTCGCAGCGCCGACCCCGACGAGCTGAAGGGGCACGCCGAAGCCCTGCGGCAGAACGTGGCCCTCCTCCGCGAGATGCAATTCTTCCACCGGCAGAGCGAACCGGCGGAACTGGAGGAGACCCTCGCCACCTTTGACGCGATTGACCGCCGAGAACTGCTGGGCGGGGAGGCGTATCGCCCGGCGTACTACGAATGGGCGGTCTGGCGGTTCCTGCTGGCCATCAGCGCGCCCCGCGACGGTCGCCGCGCGCTGGACGCCTTGCCGGAAACGACGCGAGGCTTTAAAGTGGACGAAGCGATGCAACCGCTTCATCATGCGGCGGCGGGCGCGGCGGACATGGTGTTCCCGTTTGCGGAGTACGCGCTGGTGGTGGAGGTGACTCTGAACACCCGCGAGAACCAATGGAGCGCGGAGGGCGAGCCGGTCCCCCGCCATGTGGCGATGGAGCAGGCGCGCCGGAGCAAGCCGGTGTATGGCCTGTTCATCGCGCCGGTGATCGAGCCAAACACGGCCCTCACGTTCCATCGGTGCCGCCACTACGTCAACGGGCGCATCGCTGACCTCGCCATCATGCCGCTCACTACCGACCAGTTCCGGGAGTTGATTCGCGCGTATCTCTGTCGCCCGTTCGGCCCGCAGGAGTTCCTCGTCCTGATTCGTCGGCTGGATGAGTCGCGCGGCGCGGAGGAGAACCCTCTGAAATGGATGACCGCCATCGCGGCGCTGCTGCGGGACTGGATACAGGAGCATACCGAGGGCGCGCGGCTGTCGTTGGTCGCAGAATCGGGCATGGCGGAACCGAATAAGGCGGAAGCGAGCGTGGAGGCGGCATGGGGCGGGGGAAAGGGCGCGTAGTGGGAGACGATTTACCGCTGCACAATCAACTGTTCTGGGGCGACTGCCGCAATGTTCTCGCCCTCATGCGCCAAAACGACCGGTATCGCTTCGATGTGATCTTCGCGGACCCGCCCTACAACCTCTCCGGCAACGGCCTGAAGTGGAAGAACAAACGCGACGGCGGCGACTGGTACATGGTGAATGAGCGGTGGGACCAGTTCCGCGAGGGCGAAGAGGAGAGTTACGCCGACTTCACGCGGCTCTGGGTGAATCAGGCGTTTCGGTTGCTGAAGCCGACCGGCTCCATGTTCGTCTGCTGCACCTATCACAACATCGCCGAGGTGATGCTCGCCATGCGTGAAGCGGGAGGGCGCTGCCTCAACCTCATCGTATGGCAAAAGTCGAACCCGGTGCCCAACATGACGCGCCGCACCCTCACCCACAGCTGCGAATACATCGCATGGTTCGCCCACGGCAAAGGCTGGACCTACAACTACGACCTGATGAAGCAGGAGCCGGACGCGGGCGGCAAGCAGCTGCGCGACCTGTGGCGCTTCCCCGTGTGCCAGGGCGCCGAGCGGATGAAAGGCCCCGACCGCCGCGCGGCTCACCCCACCCAGAAGCCGCTCGCGTTGGTGCGGCGCGCCCTGCGAGCCACCACCCGACCCGGCTTCTCGGCGCTGGACCCGTTCATGGGGAGCGGCACGACCGCCGCCGCCGCGCACGAGCTCGGCCTGCGCTGGGTTGGCGTGGAGAAGGAAGAGAGTTACGTTCGACTGGTGGAGACACGGCTGCGCGCGCGCGGGGCCGAGTTCACCATCTCGCCGCATCCGACGCTGCTGGATATTCAATCCGAGGAATTCGCTGAACCGGAGTGGCGGCCGTCGCCCCGCCCGGAGCCGCGCTCCCGGCGACTGTATCTTCGGTAAAGCGTGACAATCTCAATCCACCGGTTCGGCGCGTCGCGCATCCCTTCTGAGAAGGTTATTCCAGCTCCAGCAAATTTTCCAGGCCGATGACGAGGCCGGAGAGGTCGCCGATACGCTTCTCCACGAGGGTTCCAAATGTTTGTACCTTCTGAAACTGCTCCGGCGCTGGATGAGGAGAATTAATTAACCGCCATCAGAGGGATTGATCTGGAAATCCTGAGGATGATGGGCGATGATACCTTCATCCTTATATCTTTCAAAGTGGATGGTATTGAAGGTTAGGAGGCGCTTAATATGCGCTTCCCGCATTGCCGCGACCAGCCGGGCGTCATGGGCCGGCTTCCCCACGGTTTTGTAACGTGTCACCAGTTCAATCCAGCGCTGGTAAAGCGGTCTTTCGGGCAGAATCATGAACGTGAGTCGGATTTCAGATATGAGTTCTTCCGCCATTTCTGGAGTTGCGCCGAGACCGTTCACGTTCACTGGACGCGTGGCGACTACCCAGAATTCATAGAGTGATTGTGTGGCGACCCATAACTCACACCCTCGATTGTGCAACTCATTCAAGGCGTTAATGGCCAGGAAGTGGGTCGCAGCGGAAGGTTGTAGCACGCGAAGCAGAATATCCGTGTCTATCAGGAAAGGGTCGGGTAAGGTTGACGGGGAATGCCCTTCGGAGGAGACGCCCTCACTCATAGAAGGATTCCCTGTGAAGCGCTTCCTCATTCAGAGGAGGAATTGAAGCATCGAGACGAAGTGACAGGCGGCGCAGGCGACTTTCAAACGTATTCCGGGAATCGTGCCCTCGCTGGTTTTTGAATGATCGGAGTTCCTCCAGGGCGGATTGCACCTCTTCTTCCGAAAGCCCTTCCACCCATTCGTGAAGTACCTGTTTGCCATTCATGTCCCTCTCCTTTCCCCACGCCTCCCGGAAATATTTTAACAGTCCAGGCACGCTTCTCAAAGAGGAAGCTGACCCAGGAGAGTGTTTATACACAAACCCCGGCAGGTTTTCAAAACCGATGACGAGGCCGGAGAGGTCGTCGATGCGCTCCACCGCCATGACGACGCCGGTGATAAACGACTCGCGGCTGAAAGAGTCGTGCCGCAGGGTGAGCGACCACTTTTTTCATTGTGGCGCCTCACTCCGAAGAGGCAATTTCGTTTTTACTCATCTGGTGGATGCCAGCCCGCTGAGACCCATGCGCGCCGCACCCTGACAGCCAGAGGCTGATTGAGACACAGAGCCTCCACGGTCGCTCGTCCGCAAACCGTCCGCCCAACGATTTCGAGTCCGTCGTCGCTCCATCGTAAATGACGCGGCCATCGTTGACGACGCGGGGGGGAAAAGCGACGTCCATCGTCCCGTAACAGGGTCCTGTTCGTGAGTTTTCGCGCCTTTATGCCCATTGCACAAACTGCACGCGGCCCAGAGATTCACTTTGTTATCTGTCCCACCACGAGCGCGGGGCTGGAGGTGTTCTATCTGTAATTGCCCATACAAAAGACGCTGCGGGCTTCGGCGCTATCCACATCGCTCACCCCTTTGCTCAAGGATATGCTAACGGATTGCGGATGAGACCCCGGATGGCGTCAGGGCGCCGGAGGTTGCGACAGGCCGCGCCGCGCCGCTTCCTGTACCGCCAGGGCTTTCCTCAATAAACCTTCGCAATACACCTTCAACAGACCCTCAAGTTCATACCGCTCCGACAGAGAGAGCGTTCCTCTCTCCTGACCCTCAAGCAACATGCTCAATCGCTCGTCAGGGGCAGGGGCCAACCGGCTGCCCGCCACATCGAGGAGGTCCTTATCGCAGAGTTCAGACACTTCGGGCAGAGCATCCCGCACACCGCAGTCGCAGGACAGAGACATCCGAAGCGTTTCTGATAACAGGTCCGTCACGCCCCGCCGTGATTCTCGCGCGCGTCGCTCGACCTGTTGATACAGATCGTCCGGCAGGCTGAAGGTCACTTCCATGATCGCGTCTCACATTCTGTTGTCCCAATCACTCCCGCCACGGTTCAGGCAGCCCGGTTTCAGGAATCGTCCTCATGAAGATACAGCTTCCCGGTCTGGAGGTTCCGGCGGAGGCTGTCACTCCAGTTCCAGCAAATTCTCCAGGCCGATGACGAGGCCGGAGAGGCCGCCGATCCGCTCGACCGCCATGACGACGCCGGGCATGAACGACTCCCGGTTGAGGGAATCGTGCCGCAGGGTGAGGGTCTGCCCCAGCCCGCCGAAGATCACCTCCTGATGCGCCACCGCGCCGGGCAGCCGCACACTGTGGATCTGCACCGGCCCCACCGCCGCGCCGCGCGCGCCCTCCACGAGGAACTTCTCCGTCGCCGGGCGGTCGGGCAGCGCATTCGCCTCCACGATCATCCGCGCGGTGCGTTCCGCCGTTCCGGAGGGGGCGTCCTTCTTCATCTCCCCGTGCATCTCGATGATTTCCACGGCGGGCATGAACCGGGCGGCCTGCCGCGCAAACACCATCATCAGCACGGCCCCAATGGCGAAGTTGGGCGCGTGGAACGCGGCGGTCCCCTTCCCTTCCACCCTAACGCGAATCTCCTCCATCTCGGCGTCGGAGAGGCCGGTGGTGCCCCACACAACGCGCAGGCCGAGGTCCACCCCGCGCAGCACGTTGGCTTTCACCACAGCGGGCGCCGTGAAGTCCACCATCACATCGGGAGAGGCGGCCATCGCCTCGTCCAGGGTGGCGACGACGGGGAGATCGAGGCCGGGCGCGCCGCACACCGCGCCGAGCGGCTGCCCCGCGAAGCCAGGGTCCACTCCAGCCACCACTTCCATGCCGTCGGCGTTGTGAACCGCCTTCACCACCTCGCGGCCCATCTTGCCGCCCGCGCCGGAGACCACTACTCGAATCGCCACGTTCGCCACTCCTCTTTGGGATATCGGGGAGGAGTCTGGCGGGACCCCTGCCCTTTCGGGCGCCTCGCTTACGCGGGGACGGCCTCGCGCTCCAGCATCTCCATCACCTGGATGCCCTCCGTCACTTCCGACTCGCTCGTCATGCCCAGCGTGAGGGCGTCCACGCAGCGCAGGTTCATCACGTACCGCAGGGCCTTCTCCGGGTCGTGGGCCAAATCGCCGTTGCCAAAGACCTTCATCCCGTAGATGCCCTTGCCGAGGGCGTGCATCCGCTCCATGACTTGAATAACCTCATCAGGCGAGGCGTCCATGTGCTTCTGCGCGTAGTTGATGCGGGCCAGCACGACCTCCACCCAGTCGGTTTCGGCGGCGGTGCGGAAGGCGTTGATGTCGTGGCAGGAGACGCCGACGGCCTTCACAATGCCCTGTTGCTTCGCCTCGCTTAACACATCCATCGCGCCCGCATACCGCGTCGGCCAGTCGCCCTGGGTCATGCAATGCAGCAGCACGATGTCGAGGTAATCAGTGTTGAGTTCCCTGCGGAACCGATCCAGGTCCGCGCGGGCGCCCTCGGCGGTGACGGATGTTGTCTTGGTCGTGATGACGACGCTGGTGCGGGGGATGAAGTTGAGCGCTCGGCCAAAGTGCGGATGGCTGCCATACTGGTCGGCGCTGTCCCAGAAGGTGACGCCGCGCTCATAAGCGAAGCGGATGAGGTTAACGAGCGGCTCAAAGCCGATGCGCGTCTGATTGGAGGCGTGCTGCCAGCCGTCGCTGCCAGTGCCGAAGGCGAGCCGGGACACCTGGATGCCGGTCTGATTGAGGGTGACGGTCTGCATGGGAGTCTCCTGAATGGAAGGGACGAGGGAGATCGGCGAGGAGGCGGTCACGCCGTCAGCGGCGCGCCGTTATTGTGCGCGATAGGGGAATGGGTTCACAACGCGCCCAACGACAAAGGCCCGACGCGCAGGCCGGGCCGTTTAGTGACATTTAGGCGAGCGGGGAGTCAGGCGGCGGCCTGCATCTCCTCCTCGGAGATATCGAAGTTGGCGTACACGTCGCCCACGTCGTCCAGCTCTTCCAGCGCGTCGAGGAGGCGGAGCATCTGCTGCGCTTCCTTCCCTTCCAGCGGAACCGTGGTTTTGGGGACCATGCTGATCTCGGCGTTGGATGGGGTGATCTTCGCGTCTTCAAACGCCTGCCGCACGACCTCAAACGCTTCGGGGGTGGTGACAATCTCGTATTCGTCCCCTTCGGTTCGCACGTCGTCGGCGCCCGCTTCCAGCGCGAGGGTCATCACGGTGTCTTCATCGGCTTCCGTGACGGGGATGGAGAGGAGGCCCTGATGATCGAAAAGCCAGGCGACGCAGCCTTGTTCGCCGAGCGTCCCGGCGTTGCGCGAGAAGGCGTGACGAAGTTCAGCGACGGTGCGGTTGCGGTTATCGGTGGTCGTCTCAACGAGTATGGCAACGCCGCTGGGGCCGTACGCCTCGTACACCACTTCCTCGTAGTTGGCGCCGTCAATTTCGCCGGTGCCGCGCTGGATGGCGCGCTTGATAGTGTCGGCGGGCATACTGTTTTCGCGCGCCTTTTGCACGGCGAGTCGCAGGCGGGCGTTAGCGTCAGGATTGCCGCCCCCGTCCTTGGCGGCGACGATGATTTCACGGGTCAGTTTGGTGAAGATTTTGCCTCGCACGGCGTCCTGCTTGCCTTTGCGAAGCCGGATATTATGCCATTTGGAATGTCCCGACACTGGTAATCCCCTCAAAATTATGGCGACGGACGCCCTGTGCGCCGGTCACAAGCGCGCGAAACGCCGAGGAACCCTCGAAAAAGTCCACACGCGCAGATTCTGCCGTATCTCTGCATCTTATCACAGAGAGCGGCGAAGGAACAACCGGGCGCATCTTTCGCCAGAGTCTTTTCATTCAAATTCCTGAGTGACCGGACAGTTGAAACCGCTGCAACGACCCCCCAAAGTCCGCCTTTGCGGGCTGGAGCCGTGGGGAAACCCAACCTTGAAAAATGGGACGCCGGATTGTTACTGGACCGATTCCCAGGGCAGAGAGTCGGCGCAGGCCGCCTTTGCGTGGATGGCGCCGCGACTTCAGTCGCCTGGACCTTTTGGCGAAAGGCGGGCTTCGCGTCGCATTGACGACC
>JBBRGS010000055.1:0-19443 GCA_038240635.1 Armatimonadota bacterium | reverse complement strand
GAGAACCGGCGGCAGCAATCGAACGAGCGGCGCGTCGGCCTCGGCGTGATGGGCCTCGCCGATATGCTGATCCGTCTCGGCCATCGGTATGGCGACGAGCGGTCGGTCACCTTCCTCGATGAGCTGTTCGCCTTCATCGCACGCGAGGCGTACCTCGCCAGCAGCGACAACGCCGCCGAGAAGGGCGCCTTCCCCAAGTTCGACGCGGAGAAACTGCTGCAAAGCGGCTTCATGCGCGGGATGCCCGATGAGGTGCGCGAGGCGGTGCGGGAGAAGGGCCTCCGCAACGTGACACTGCTCACGGTCGCCCCGACGGGCACCACCGGCACGATGGTCGGCACCAGCACCGGCGTGGAACCGTTCTTCTTCTGGAGTTACATGCGCAAAAGTCGCCTCGGCGTGCACGAGGAGAATGTCGCGGTGCTGCGCGAGTATCGGGAGCAGGCCGGAGCCGACGCGCCGATGCCCGGCTTCTTCACCACCGCGATGGACATGACGCCGGAGGAGCACGTGCGGGCGCAGGCGGCGGTGCAGCGCTGGATTGACAGCTCCATCAGCAAGACGTGCAACGTGCCGAACGAGTACAGCGTGGAACAGACGCGCGAACTGTACGAGTTGATGTATCGGACGGGCTGCAAGGGCGGCACCATCTACCGCGACGGCAGCCGGGACACGCAGGTCCTCAACCTGAAGGAAGAGGAGAAGCAGCCGGAAGCCGCGCCCGCCCCGGCGCCCGTGCAGAAGGTTCGCCCGCGCCCCTACAAGCGATACGGCGTGACGGTGAGCCAGCCGTCGCCGTCGGGCACCGCGCACATCACGATGAACGATGACGCGGACGGTCGCCCCTTCGAGGTGTTCGTTGACATCGGCAAGGGGGGCAGCGACATCAAGGCGATGGCTGAGGCGATGGGCCGCCTGATGAGCCTGCTGCTGCGGATCAGTTCGCCGCTCTCGCCGAAGGATCGGATACAGGAGATCATCGGCCAAATCAAGGGGATCGGCGGCGCAAGGAGCCTCGGCTTCGGACGCAACCGGGTGCGGAGCCTGCCGGACGCGGTGGCGCTGGCGCTGGAGGAGCATTACAGCCTGCACCGCGAGGACGCAGGCCCTGCGGATGCGGAAACTCCCGACGGTGATGCGGTGGCGGAAACGCTCGGCGGCGGCGCGTCCGGCATGACGGGTGGCCGTCACATCATCGCGGACCTGTGCCCATCGTGCGGGGAGGGGAGTTTCATTCGCAAGGAGGGCTGCCACACCTGCGAGTCGTGCGGCTTCAGCGAGTGTTGAGCTCCTCCTGACAATTACCGCGAAGGCGTCCCGGAGAGGTGTCCGGGACGCCCTCTTCGGTTTGCGAATCTCGCACAAAACTCAGCGCCAGTATCTCGTGATTCACCCACCCCGGTATCGCCACACCTCTCCGGGATGGATCGTCACCTCCGGCCCCCGGTAGCGGACGGTTGTCCCATCGTCTCCATACACTACAAACCGCCCTCGCGCCGCGCCGCGAAGGGGAAACTGAAGACGGTGGGGACCTTTCGCTCGTCCCTCCGCCGCCGCGTTTCCGCCCGTTGTTTCAAATCCGACCCTCTTTTGCAGCCATCGGGCGAAGATGCGGTTCCGATCCAGGCTTTGAACAGCGCCCGCGCCATACAGGACGCCAAGAGGGCGTTTCCCATCCGTCACCATGCCCACCGCCACGATGTAACGGTCTTCCGGTCCCTGGTTGATGAAAAGGGTCTTTGAGGGAGGGAACCGGGCGGCGTCACGGGAGAGGCTGTACCGGAGGTGATCCCCATTCTGGTGCAGGAGCATCACATTCCAGGCGTTCCCGCCCGATTGAAACCGTTTCACATCATTCACCATCAGGCCTTCGTTCAGCGCCGGACCCTCCAGGGTGAGCCGCCGGGGATCGGTTCCACTGGCTCGATAGACCTTTCCCCAGTTCTTAAAGTCTCCAAAATAGAGTCTCCATTGATTTCCATCACGGAACAGCGCGTTCATCCCATTAATGTCAGCCTTCTCAAAGTTAGGATAACCCACGATATTGATGAAGTCAGTGGCGGAGGCGGAGTAGGGGAGATTGCCGGCGGGCCGTTTACCCTCTCGGCCTGCAAAACGAGCGCCGTCTCTGCTGATGAACAGGGCGGGCTTGTTCATGCCGTGCGAGTCGGGATACTGCGTCGCCATCAACCGGACGGTTCCGTCCGAGGCGCGTACGGCGGACCCATTATTCACGTGGATGAATGGCCCGTTCTCTACTACCGTCCTGCGATCCGTGAAATGAAGGAAGTCCCGGTCGGCGTGGATGGAATAGAGGCGGTCGTTGCCGGTGGGGCTTCCGTCCCACCCGCCATAATAGAGACGGAACCCGGTTCCTTCCGACACGACCGTGGGCGCGTAGATGTTGCGCCAAGCGCCTTTCAGGGGATCAAGGAGCGGCCAGCGGGCGTCCGGCGTGAAGTTCAGCGTTCCATGTTCCCACGCTTTCGCGTTGAAAGGGCCGGCCGTTACCCCCTCCACCGTGACGAATCCGTGGTCGCCATGACTCGACACTCGCTTCATCGGCGCCCCCTGAACCGTTGACATCGCCAGGCCCATCAGCGCGATGCCGCCACTTATCCATTGGACCCATGGTAAAGTGGTTGTGCCGGACAAAGGCTTCCTGTGATCTGTTAAGACGAATTTCCTTCGAGTAGAGATCATGGGTGTGTCCTGTGTCGGAGACCCCTGGACAGAGTCGGACGCCTGGCGCAGGAGACCAGAAGAGGCGGCGCGCGGGGCTAAAGAAGCCTGCCCCGCCTCCTGGCCGCATTCCTGCCGTTCTCATGGTATCTTACCCTGTATCTTACCCTCAGGAGTGAACACCGCTCCACCATAAACCTCCACTCAATCCGCTCCTCGCTCAGAATCGCGGCGTTTCCGCTTCCATGCCATCGGCCGCGTTCCCCTGAGCGGGAGGACATCCGGCGTCGCATCCCCTTTTCGCGGGGTGGAGCGGATCGTTTATTATACGAATCGGCGTTTTAGTATAATAAGGCGGCGGCAAAACGAGCCTTATTATACTTCGCTATGCATAGGACGCGGCGGGAGGAACCCATGAAGGAGCGTGCCGGGCGGTACGTGACCCAGCCGCAGGGCTACCGCGCCTTCATTCCCGCCCCCCTGCCTCCCGATCTACCCCTGCACAGCGACTCCGAAATGGCGCGCCTCCTCTCTGAAGCCGACCGTGCGCTGGGTCGCCTGGACGGCGTCACCACAGTCCTCCCCAATCCCAGCCTTTTCGAAGCGATGTATGTGCGTCAGGAAGCGGTCCTGAGCTCTCAGATTGAAGGGACGCAAAGCACCCTCGAAGATGTGCTCCAGTATGAAATTCACGTCGGTGAGGCGCCTTCGCCCGGAGATGTGGAAGAGGTGGTGAACTATGTGGCCGCGTTGAATCACGGCCTTCGGCGGTTGAAGAACGATAATTTTCCGTTGAGTCTAAGGCTCATCCGGGAAATTCATGGCATCCTCCTTCAGGGAGTCCGGGGGGGCGAGCGTTTCCCTGGGGAGTTTCGGACCAGCCAAAACTGGATTGGCCCGGCAGGGTGTACCCTCTCCGGCGCCACGTTTATCCCGCCTCCCGCGCATGAGATGCTCACCGCTTTGGGCAACCTCGAACTGTTTCTGCATAACCGGGACGCCTACCCGGTCCTCATCCAGTGCGCGCTCGCTCACGCTCAGTTTGAGACCATTCATCCGTTTCTGGACGGCAACGGTCGTGTCGGACGCCTTCTGATCACCCTGTTACTCTGCGAACAGGGCATCCTGCAGGAGCCACTGCTGTACCTGAGCCTCTACCTCAAGGCGCATCGGCAGGAGTACTACGACCGACTAATGGCGGTGCGAACGGAAGGCCACTGGGAGGCATGGGTGAGGTTTTTCCTGCGAGGCGTGATCGAGGTCAGCCAATCCGCCACCGATACCGCTCGTCAAATTCTCTATCTTCGGGAGAGCCATCGCGGGCGGCTGGCTGAACAAAGATCAAGCCCAGCCGCCACCGCCCTCCTGGATTATCTCTTTCAACAACCTCTTGTGACGGTCAGAAGTGTTCAGAAGAACTTCAACTCCACTTACGTCACTGCGCGAAAAAGCGTGGAGCGTTTTGTGGAACTGGGCCTGTTGCGAGAGATCACCGGCGCCCGGCGTAACCGCCTCTACCGATACGACCCCTATTTACAACTGTTTGACACCCTCTCCAAAACGGCAGCGTCCGGCGAGGCGTTGGAGTCCGAATCCGACACCGGGAAGGGCGGAACCAGTTCCAACGAGGGGGTATAGGTGGTCCTTATTATCCAATTCGGCGTTTTAGTATAATAAGGCGGCGTCAAAACGAGCCTTATTATACTTCGCTATGCATAAGGCCCGGCAGGGAGGCGGAATTTCCTCCTCCTTCAGCAGCAGGCGCGACCTTTCGCTCAACGGGTGACGCGCTTCACGCCGGGCTTCACCGCGCGCTTTGGCAGCTGCGCGAGCTGCGCCTTCACCGCCGCCTCCAGCCGCTTCTCGTCAATCCCCCCGGTGAATGACTTCACCCGCCTTCCCGCCGCGTCGAAGAGGAAATCCGCCGGAAGCGATCCCTGCCACTTCGGATCGAGGGCGCGGATGAACACCTCCTGATCCCGCGACGCTTCGTAAAAGGCGGCGAACGGAGGATTGAGCTTCTTCAGGAACGGGATGCTCCAGGTCGCGCGCGTCTTCGCGTCGTCAATCACATTGATGGAGATCACCGAGAGGCCCGAAGGCGCATACCGCCGCGCCAGCTTCACCAGCCCCGGATACGACGCCACGCACGGCGCGCAGGTCTTCGACCAGACGTTCACCAGCGTTAACTTGCCCCGGCGTTTGGCGATCTCGGTCTTCAGGCTCAGTTCATTGATCGGGGCCATCGTGACCGCCGCGCGCGAGGGCGACAGTGGCCCCGCCGTCAATGCCGCCATCAGCGTCAGCGTCATGCCCGCAAACGCCGCTCCCATGCCTCGCCCTGCGCTTCGTCTTAGCGCCATCCTCGCACTCCCTCCAGCATACTCAACCGCCAACACTCAGGCGCCGGGCGAACGGCCTGTTAAGAAGGCGATCCCCCGCGCCGCGCCTTCCTCGCTGACCTCCAGCACGGCGGGGAGGTTCCCAAACTCCGGGCGCGCCATCAGGCGGATCAGGCCCTCGCCAATCGTGCCTTCGCCGGGGACCGCGTGCCGGTCGCGTCGGCTGCCACACGGCTCGCGGGCGTCGTTCAGGTGCAGCGCGGCGAGACTCGGCGTCACGCCCGCCGCGTTCATCGCGTCCAGCAGCCGGTCGGGGGCGTCGGGCGCGGCGAGATCAAACCCCGCGACGTGCAGGTGGCACGTGTCCAACACTACGCCGACCTGGGCGGGGTCCGCCTCCGCCATCCGAAGGACGGCGCCCAGTTCCTCCACCGTTTCGCCGAGTTCACTGCCCTCGCAACCGTTCTCAAGGAAGACGCGCGCACCGGGCTTCAATCGCTTCACCACTTCCTTCAGTTTGCGCGCCACTTCCGCGAGGGCGGCCTCCCGGCTCTCGTGGCCCTTCGCGTAGCCGACGTGGAAGCAAACCCCCGCCATTCCCAGCGACGACGCGAGGTTCGCGTCCTGAACGAGCGCCCCCACCGAGCCGTTCCGCACACGGGGATCGGGCGACGCCAGGTTGGTGAGCAGCGAGGCGTGGACCATTCCCCAAAGTCCCGACGCTTCCGCGCGATACGCCGCTTGATCGGCCTCATCGGGGATGCCGGTCTTCGAGAGGCGCTTCTCATCGCGGAGGACGGTCTGGAACACGGTGGCGCCGAACGCCTCCAATCGCGCCGGGATGAGGGCGAGCGGCGGCGGGAAGTGAGGGCCGTAGCGGGGGGCGGAAGCGCTCAATAGCCGTAGTCCCGATGGCCCCAGCCGTCCCGCCGCGCGGGAGCGCGCTGATGACTCCTGCCGCCGAAGAGGAAGATGAGGACCATCCCTGCGAGGAAGCCGCCGACGTGCGCCGCGTACGCCACGCCTCCGGTGGCGCTGGTGAGGCTGCCGGGCAGCGCCACGAGTTGCAGGAGTATCCAGAAGCCGAGAACCACCCACGCCGGTATCCAGCGCGTCATCCAGAAGATGCCCAGCGTGATGATGCACAGTACTCGCGCTCCGCCGTGCGTCACGAGGTAGGCCCCCAGCACGGCGGCGATGGCCCCGCTCGCCCCCAGGGTGGGGACCGTGGAGGTGGGGGCCAGCATGATATGCGCCGCCGACGCCGCTACTCCACCGGCCAGATAGAAGAGGAGGTAGCGGACGTGGCCCAGCATGTCCTCAATGTTGTCGCCGAAGATCCACAAATAGAGCATATTGCCGCCGATGTGCATGAGGTTGGCGTGCATGAACATCGCGGAGAAGATGCTGAGATAGACCGGGTGCAGCGACGCCTCCGGGGCAAGCCGCCCCGACCCGGTGATTGCCGCCGGGATCATCATGTGGCGATACACTTCGAGGTCCGGGCTGGTCTGCTGCCACAGAAACACGAGGATATTGACGGCGATGAGGCCGTAATTCACAAACGGAAAGCTGCGGGACGGGTTCTCATCGCGTAGCGGGATCATGCGCGCTCCAATGGCCCCTCACGAGGGCGCTGAACAAATCAGGCCGCCGGGATCATCTCCCGTCGCTGCCGCTCGCCCACCTCCAGCACTCGTTCGTCGGGCCACTTTTCCAGCGGGGAGTAGCGCGGATGCCCCGATTCCTTGTAAGGGTTGTTCCGGGCCGTATTGTAGCAACAGATGAACGCCCAGCGGGGATGGGGGCTGTTGTTGGGCGCCGAGCAGTGCAGCAGGTTGCTGTGAAAGAAGAGGCCCGTGCCCGGTTCCATCTCGCAATGGACGAGTTCCAGCCGCTCGATCGCATGGGACACGCGCTCCATGTCGGCCCCGGTCTGGTCGCCGGTCACGCCGTGATCAACGCGGCCCATGAGGTGCGACCCCTTGAGGACCTGGAGGCAGCCGTTCTCTTTCGTCGCGCGGTCCACAGCGACCATGCAGCTCGCCATGTCGGGGTAGAGGCAGCCGTTGTGGTACCAGTAGCCGTAATCCTGGTGCCACTCCCACGCGCCGCCGACGAATGGCTCCTTGATCATCATTTTGTGGTGATAATGGTACACCTCGCCGCCAAGGAGGCGCTCCATGCCGTCCACGATGCGGCGCGAGCGGACGACGGCGCTGTAGATGTCGTCGTGAAGGTCGTTGCGCAGTGAGAGTTTACTCACGCCGCCCTGCGCGTCGAGTCGACCCACCGCCTCCGCCGCGAGGGCCTGATCCGCCTTCGCCACGGTCATCATCAGGGCCATCTCCTCCTTGGAGAAGAGGCCGGGGACCATCAGGTAGCCGTCTTCCTGAAAGCGTCGCGCCTGTTCATCGGTCAACTCGTTCGCCATACGTCCTCCTCCCGTGAAGGGTCTACTGAAACGCCAGATACGGTTTCATCCTTTCCAGCTTTTTGGGGCCGATTCCTTTCACGTTCAGCAGATCGTCCGGCGTGGCGAAGGGACCGTTCAAATCCCGATACTCGATGATATTCGCGGCGGTGGAGGGTCCGACCCCCGGCAGGGCGTCCAGCTCCTCCGCCGACGCCGTGTTGAGGGCGATGGGACCCGCCGGGATATGAGCCGATGACGCTCCGCTTCGCCGTCGGGGAGTGGAGCCGACCCCCGCGCGGGAGTCTTTCCGGGGAATGAGAATTTGCTGGCCGTCGGTGATATGGGCGGCGAGGTTGATGGCGTCGGTGTCCGCGCGCGAGGTGGGACCTCCCGCGAGTCGCACGGCGTCCACGATGCGCTGATCGGCGGAGAGGGTGTAGACGCCCGGCTTCCGAACGGCGCCCGCTACATGGACCACGAACGGCGCCCCCGCAACAGCCCCGCGCGGGGATGCGCCTCCCGACCGAGGAGCGACATTGCCCGCGCGGGCAGGCGACGAGGATGCGGCGTCCACCCCAATGCGTTCCGCCGCCAGGGGGAGGGGAGGCGCGGTGTTCCGGCGGGCGACCCAACCGGCGCCACCCAGCGAGAGGACCGACAGCCCCACCAGCACGCCCCGGTGGGCGGGGGTTAACTCAACCACAACAGACTCCTCAACGCGATAACCGCCTCCTTAACCCTTCTTTGGAGATGAGGGACTTCATCCTGTTCTGAATTCCGGTTCTCTCCCCCTCATGAATCTCCTTTTCTTCGCCATAATTGAACAGCGGGAAGTTGTGTCTTTGAGGACGAATGCGCCGTCTCCGCCGAAGCGCTCGAAGACCTGAACCGCGACGAGGCGTCCGTCCATCCGTCACAATAGCGTTGGCGTCCCATTCCGCCCACGCTGCGGCGGCGACTCTTTTGAAAGTGGTTGAATGTCTGCCCTGCCCCTCCGGTCTCGCGCCACCCGTGTGTCTTCCGCGCTGCTGGCGCTGACGGGCGCTGCCGTTTGTCTCGCGCCGATAACCGCCCACGCGGCGGACGCGGCAACTTCCGCTCCGGCTCCTTCTCCCGGCAACGCGGCGAGTGAACCTTCTCCCGGCAACGCGGCGAGTGAACCCGCGCCGGTCTCGCCCATGACACCGGAGCCGGACGCCGACGCTTCGCCGGAAGCCGCATCTCCCGCAACGGATGGTTCCGGCGAGACGCCTCCGCCGGAAGCGCCTCCACCCCCCGCCGCTCCCTCCCCCGGCGCCATTCCGGTGGAGGTTCAGGCCGACGAGACCGGGGGCGATCCGCCCAGCCATCAGGTGGAACTGCACGGTCATGCGCGACTGCTCACGCAGGACCGCGAACTGCGCGCCGACTCCGTGACCGCCAACACGCTCACCCGCGATGTCACCGCCACGGGCCACGTCCGCGTCACGGGCGACGAGCGGCGCATCACCGGGCAGTCGCTCACCGGAAACCTTGGGACTCAGACGCTCTCCGTGGAGGGCGACGTGCGCTACAGCGCCATTATGGTGACGCCCAACACGAATGTCGGCCCGCGCGACCTCCCCGTCACCGTGCGCGCCCGCCATCTCGATTACAACTTTCTGCAAAAACTGGGGTCCTTCGCCGACATCGAGACGACCCTTCAGGGGCTGCATTTCCGGGGCAAAACCGGCGTCCTGCGGCCCGATGGGACGATCACCCTCACCGATGCGGAGTTTTCCGCCTGTCCCCTGGGCGAGGGAGGGCGCTTCGGCTACACCATTCGCGCGCGCGGCGTGGATTACGACCCCAAAACGGGGGCCGTGGCGCGGCGGGCGTCGGTGTACCTCGGCAGGCATCGCGTGCTCTCCCTCTCGAAGTACCGCCTCTCTGGCGAGTCGGACAGCGGTGGCGGACATCTCCCGCTTCCGGCCATCGGCAGCTCGGAACTCTCCGGCGCCTGGCTCCGTCTCGGCTTTCAGCCCACCCTCCTCGGCCTCCTCGCCGATACCCATGTGGACCTCACCACCCGGATCGGCATCCGGGGCGCCACGATGCTGCGGCCCCAGGGAGGAGGCCCCACCCCATTCCTCCGCCTCGCCTTCAAGGAAGAGGTGGAAGGACGGGACCCGAAGCGCCTCCTCATTGACCGGCTGCCGGAGTTCGGCCTGGTGGTGGATGACGCCTCCCGCACGAGGCTGTCCCACTATCTGCGCGGCGAGATCAGTTACGCCTACCTACAGCAGCATGCGCCTCGTCGCCGCACCGGACGCGCCCAGATCACCCTGCTGACCGAGCCGATCGCTCTGCGGAAAGGGTTTGGCTGGCGGCCTTACGCGCGTCCCGGCCTCCACTACGCCGCGTACAGCAATGGGGAATCGTATCGGGACGCCAGCGCGGAATTCTACGTGGATCGTCGCTGGGATGAGCGTCGCACCGCCCGCTTCGGAGTGGTGAAACATTTCGCCAGCGGAACCACGCCGTTTCGGTTCGATGAAGCCCTCATCCCCACCGAAGCGTACTCCCGGCTGCGATGGTCGGCGGGTTCGTGGGGATTTGGCCTCCGCACCCGCCACGATCTCACCAACGGCCGGCTCTTCGATATGGTGGTCAGCCTGGGGAAAACGGTGCGATGCATTCAGCCCAGCATCGCGTACAGTTCCCGCCTGAAGGAGTTCAGCTTTCAGGTCAATCTCGTCGGCCTGACCACGCTGGACCGCCTCCCCGCCGCAAACACCCTCCCCCGTCCGTCCTTCAACGACCCCATGGAGTAAGACGCGGTCCTCTCCTTCTCCAACAGGGCCTTCTCATTTAGGTTCCTGAGTGTCCCGGCGGTTGAAACCGTTGCAACAACCGTATGAAGTCGGCCTTAGCCGACTCCCTTCCTACCACAGAACTCTGCGAACCAGCGACCCATTACTCTCCGCAGCGACCCTATAACCCGCGCAGGCGGGTTTTGTGTGTCTGTTGCAGCGGTTTCAACCGCCGGGTTTCTCGATGAAAAGGCCCGGCCTTCTCCAACGAAGGCGCGTCAGTGGCGCCTGGTAAGGATGTCAGTGGCGTTCGGAGAGTTGGCGGCGGGTCATCTCGCGCAGCACGGCCACCGCGCGCTGAAGCGGCGGGTCCACATTCGGCGTCGGCTTCACGGGGAGCTCCACCGCCACATCGGGCTTCACGCCTTTGTGGCTGATGTCCTGGCCGCTGGGGGTGTAATAATGGTGCGTGGTGATGACCAGGGCTGATCCGTCGGGGTTTGGATTGATCGTCTGCACGAGGGCTTTCCCGTACGTCTTCTGGCCGATGAGCACGCCGGAGTGTGAATCCTGAATGGCGGCGGCCACAATTTCCGCCGCGCTGGCGCTCCAGCCATCCACGAGCACGACCAGCGGCACTCGGGGAGTCATGCGCCGGGAGGGGATATTGGGCACCGGCACGCGCTGATTGTCCCGGTCGCGGGTGTAGACGACCGGCCCCTGATCAATGAACCGGCTGGCGATGTCCACGGCGGCGTTGAAGAAGCCCCCCGGATTGCCTCGCAGATCGAGGACCAGCGCCCGCATCCCGCGCGCTTTGAGGCGGCGCAGGGCGTATCCGACCTCTTCGTCGCTGCGTTCGCCAAACGAGTCGAGTTTGAGATAGCCGACTCCATTCGAGAGGAGGCGGGAGGTGACGGTCGGCATGACGATGACCGTGCGCGTCATCGTGAGCGGGATCGGCGTGAGGCGTTTCGGTCGCAGCAGGGAGAGTCGCACGGTCGTTTTCGGGTCCCCGTGGAGGAGGTCCTGAACGCGTTCAGCGGCGTGGGAGCCAGGCCGGATGGGATGCTCGTCCACAGCCACCACGCGGTCCCCCACGCGGACTCCGGCCCGCGCGGCGGGGCCACCGGCGTCCACCTGCGACACTTCGGCTTCATTGGCGTCGTTGAGCGTGAGAACGACTCCGACGCCGCCGAACTCGCCGCTGTTCTCCTCCTGCATGCGCTGGTACTGCTTTGGGTTGAGGAATCGCGTGTACTTGTCGCCCAGCGTTCCGATCATGCCCCGGATGGCGGCGTAGGTCAGTTCCCCCCGGTTGGGCGAGGCGCCATAATAGTTCGCCTGCACCTTTGCCAGCGCTTCGATCATCTCGCGCGAGGGGGCGTCGTCAAAGCCCTGAGTGGCGGTCACGGGCGTGAGGCTGACCGCCTGTTCCGGCAGGGGCGACACAGCGGCCCAGAGCGCCCTCGGTCCAAAGGCGGCGTGAGAGGACGCGCGCTCGGCGGCGGGCAACATGCCCACAACGCCGGCCAGAAAAAATAGAATAAAAAGTGACCACCGTTGGGGGGACACGCCGCACTCCCTGGGGAAGGCGCTAAATCAATCTGAATCACAGGATCGCGGGAAGGCGCTCGTGTGGCGACTCCGTCTTCCCATAGCCCTAAAAGAACTGTACCAAAGCGCATGGCCGCCGTCAATAAGCGCCCCGGATGAGGCGACCGACCTTCCGATGGATCGCCATCGCCAAAGGAGACTAAAGGAGCCTCCATGAAGCGCAGTTCCCCGCAGACCGCCGCCGCGTCCGGCCCGAAGGAGCGCATCACGCTGCTCACGGGCCGCAACGCCTCCGCCCCGAAGGAGCGCATCACGCTGCTCACGGGCCGCAACGCCTCCGCCCGCGACGCCTTCCTACTCAAACGAGTCCGCGACTGGGTGGATGAGGAATGGACCACCTTCAATCTCTCCGAAGCCGAAGCTCGCGCCTACTCCCCTTCCGATCTCCTCGCGGCCCTGTCGCAGATCGCCGTCGGAGACGCGGAGAAGCATCGGGTCCTCATCCTGCGCGGCGTTGAACGGCTGCGCGCGCATGAGGCGGAGGCCCTGGCCGCCATGCTGCCTCGTGTTCCGGCGGACGCCCGGCTGATGCTGGTCGCCGATTGCGACCGGATCGGACGGGACGCCAAAGTCCCCGCCAAACTCCTGCGCGCGGTGGAGACCGAAGGCCAGGCGTTCGACTTCCCGCACCTGCGTCCCCAGGAGGCGCCGGGGTACGTCTCGCAGCGCGCCGCCGCTATGAACCTGCGCCTCTCCGGCGATGTCCCCCGGCTCCTCGTCGCGCGGGTCGGCGCGGATCAGACGGCGCTGGACCGGGAACTGGAGAAACTGGCCGTCGCCGCTGAAACCGATCAGCCGGTCACGCGGGAGATCGTGGAGGCCGTGACCGCCGCCTCCGCCGAACACACCATTTTCGAGTTGACGGACGCCGTGGGCGAACGCAGCCCTCAGAAGGCGCTGTCGGCGATGAAGGCGCTGCTCGCGTCGGGGGAAACGGTGTTCCTCCTGCTCCCCATGCTGGCGCGTCAGCTGCGCCTCGTGTGGCAGGCGAAAGCGACGATGGAGAAGATCGAGGACGCCGCCCTGAAGGACCCTTCGGGGGCGCGGCTGGGCGACTGGCAGAAACAGAAACTCCAGCGTCAGGCCCGCGTCTTCACATGGGCGGCGCTGGAGGAGGGGATGGAAGCCTTGTGGGAAGTGGACCTGGCGCTCAAGGGCATCGAGGAGGGCGGGGACGACCCGAACGCCCTCCTCGAAACGCTGCTTTTACGCCTGTGCGGCGTCGGCGGCGGTCGCGTTCGCCTTGTTGAGCCGCTTCATTAGGCGCGACTTGCGGCGGGCGGCGGTGTTGCGATGAATGATGCCTTTGTCTTCCACCCGATCAATTAACCTGATCGCTTCCGTAATGGTGGACATGGCGTCGCCGGGGTTCGTGTCCACGGCGACACGCGCTTTCTTCACAGCGGTCTTGATGGCCGACTTCGCCGAGGTGTTGCGGATTTCGCGCTCGCGGGATTTCTTAACGTCCTTAATGACGGATTTGATATTGGGCACTGAGGGGTCTCCGTAACTTCAATCTCCCCCGCAGGGGAGGAGGAAGCGCCCGCCGGAAGCCAGCGCCGGGGAGCGCACAGGAACAGATTTGGAGAGGAAAACGGGTACGCGCGCAGGCGGGCGCCGTTTCATGACAACGACAGAGGGATTATACCGTTCCCTCCACGCGGTGACAACCCCAAAAGCCGAGCGTCCGGGTCTTTGCATTAGCAATCCGGGCGGTTGAAACCGCTGCAACACCCACACGAAGTCGGCCTTCGCCGACTCCCGCCATGCCGAAAGTTTCGACCATGAGGGACCCCTAACCCGCACCGCGATCCTCTAACCCGCACCGCGATCCTCTAACCCGCACCGCGATCCTCTAACTCAAGCATGCAGGTTTCGAGTGTGTAGCAGCCGCAGCCGCCTCCGAACCTTCCCCACTTCGGCGCTCAAACCCGCGCAGGCGGGTTTCGTGTGGCTGTTGCAGCGGTTTCAACCGCCCGTCTCCTGCGGCAACCCTAACGGCGAACAGGTGCGCTCCTGTATCGCTCGGCTTTCTGCCGCCCGCGTGCGTCGAGCGCCCCCGCCGCCGCTACGATAAGCAGCGGGACCGCCGGGAAGAGGAACCGTCCGCACCCCGCATACCGCCCCGCGATGGCGTGGATCAGGATCCAGTAGGTAAACGCCAGCGCCGCCGTCCCCATGAACGCGCGCGCTTCCGGCGACCGCGGGCGATTCCTCCGCTGCACACTCGTCACGCAGAGGGCGACCATCGCCAGCGTCAGCGCGAGTTCCAGCGCGCTGTTCAGAAAATAAAAGAGGTACAGCGGCCGTTCGGAGGGCGGAAGCGTTCGCCAGAATGACGGCTTCAGCGTGTCCCGCACCCGTTCCAGGCCGGGGGGACTGTTCAGGCTGGGCAGGAAGAGGAACACCACGCTGGCGAAGAATTGCTTCGCCACGGCGCGGGGATTCCGCTTTAGGATGACAGCGCACCGCTCCCGATACATCGTATCCATCGCCTGCGGGGTCATCGTGCGCGTGCGGCGGAAGAATTCGCCGAAGTAGCCACCCCAGAAGTCCGGCTCCTTCCCACGGCTCACGTCCACCGCGCTGCCGAACGAGTAGGCGTACACCCCGAAGACCGACAGCCGGGTGAAATACCGCTCGCCTTCCACCCGCTGATTGCGCATCGCCCACAATCCCGGAACCATAAGCGGCAGCGCCACCGCCAGGATCAGCGCGATCAACAGCGTCCGAGGCCGACGATCCTCCCGTCGCCGCGAGACGTAATCCCACACGAAGCCACAGCCGACGGGGACCGCCAGCAGGGCCGTCGAAGGGCGGGTGAGGGTGAGCGCGACCATCAGCAGCCCGGTGATGGCGAACCAGAGGCGTTTCGGCTCATGGAAACAGCGGACGAGCGCATAGACCCACGCGCACATGAGAGACGCCGTGAGGGCCTCAGTAAGGACCAGTCCCGCGTGGTACCGCGCCGAGTTGTTGAACCCCCAGACGAACGCGCCGAGCAGGGCGACCCGCTCATTCGCGGTGAGGCGCTTCACGGCGGCGTACACCGGAATGCCGCCCAGCGACAGCAGGGCCGACTGCGAGACGGCGATCCAGACCAGATTGCGTGGCGAGATTGGGTTGGGGTCCCCGGTGAGGCGAAACAACAGCGCGAGGAACGCGGGGTAGCCCGGCGTGCGGAACTCGGAGTGAAAACCTTGTCCATGCGCCCATTCCATCGCGGGGATGAAGTAGCTGCCGGGGTCCCATCCGCTCACGGCGTACACCGGCAGCGAGTGAAGCACGATGAGGACCGACGCGAGCTTCCAGACGAACCCCGCCATGACCGATAACGCCAGGAGGCGCCGCGCGCGGGACGGGGTGAGCGCATCGCCGGAGGGGAGGAGGTTCGCGGCGGGGCGGGGCGGGCGAACGGCGGTCGTCATGCCGGGGAGGTCAGCGCCGGGGAGGCGGGCGTCTCCGAGGCTGTCGTCAAAGAGGCGGAAGGAGGCGCTTCCTCGATCCGAGCGTTCAGCCGCCCCCATGGGATGGCGATAATCAAGCCGAGAACCGGCATGAAATTGTAATAATTCTGGTTGCCCGACCAGGGCCCCAGCAGCAGGAACGGGACCATCGCGGCGTACAGGGCCTGCGCGAATACCACCGTTTCCGGCACGACGGCCCCCTGATGGTGGACTCCGATTTTGGCGATGCGCCCGGTCGCCCGCATCGCGTTCACAAATAGCCAGGTGAAGGCGAGCATCCCCAGAACGCCGATCTTGCACGCCCAGAAGAGGAACGAGTTGTGCAGCATGGGGTCTTCCGCCACCATCTTCATCCGGCTGTCATACACATAGATCGGGTGCCCGAAGCCGTGACCCCACACGGGACTGCGCATGAAGTCGAGCCATGCGTCGGCGTAGGTGAAGAGACGCGCCTGCCGCGCCGTGTCGTTGTTCCCCAGGATTTGCTGGCCGCGCTCCTGAATCATGGCCTGGATTGAAAAGCCGTGCGTGCTGAGGTCCAGAAGGAACGGGATGACGAACAACAAAAGGCCCAGCGTCACCCCCGCCGCCAGCAAAGCCCGGCCTCGGTTTCCGCGTCCCAGGTACTGAAGCGCCAGCACGTAAGCCAGCGCCATCATCCCCCAGTCGGAACGGGTGAGCGAGACGAGCAGCGCGGTTAGGAGGAAGAAGAGCGCCAACGGATACAACGCGTTGGGGCACAACGGGCGCCGGTGGTACCGATAGATCATCAGGAAGATGATCGCCATCGGCACAACCTGCATGGGCAACTGCACATCCCGCAGGCCGCTGTTGTCCTCCGGCGGCGCCACCACCAGCCTCATGTACTGTTGCAGCGCGCAGATGATCGCCGCGAACAGGATCACAAGCGCCAGATTACGCAGATGCGAGGGCGAGCGGACGGTCCACGCCACGGTGAAGATGGAGGCGTACAGCGCCCAGATCATCCGGGCGTCGCGGAACAGGGTTTGCGCCGACCCTGCGTTGGCCGCCACACCGTACACCGTGCCAAAGATCGCCATCACGGTGAATGCGAATAGTGGTCTCTGGAGGTGACGGGGGAGCTTAAGTTCGGAACGGGGGCGCAGGAGCGAGGGAAGGAGCGCGAGGGTCAGCAGCAGCAGCGAGAAGTCCAGCGCGTTGAGTGGGAACGCCATGAACCGCAGGGACGGGCGAAAGGTCGCCACCCAGTAATTGCTGATGCCCAGGCCGAGAAAGAGGAGGAGGGAATATGCGCGCTCGGCGCGTTGCAGGCTGTAATACCCCGCCGCCAGCCCGCCTGTGGCGATGATCACAAAAGGGACATCCAGCGCGAACAGCGCCCCCAGCAGCAGCGCCACTCCCGCGACAGCGGCCACGCGCCACCGGCGATCCACGGGTTTTGACAGGGGAGCGGGGCGTAAATGTTCGGATATCACAGCGTGTCTCGTCTCCCCTCGATCCTTTGGGCGGCGCTGGTCCTGATGAGGCCGGGGAACTTTCCCGCTTTTGGCCCCCGGCGGTCGTTTTCACGATAAACCGAGTGAGAGGCTTCAGTCAAGGGAGAGGCGCCGGACGGGTGTGGTTCAAAGTTTTGCGGGCGGGGGGAGTCGGGCGACTGAAGTCGCAGCAACAAACACACAAAGTCGGCCTTTGCCGACTCCCGCCCCGGCGAATGAGAGCGTCTCTTTGCGACCTGCGCCAAAGCCCTTCGTTCAGGAGCGACCCCGCAGGAGCGACCCCGGCCTGGGCAATGTCCCCTAACCCGCTAAGGCGGATTGCGTGTGTTTGTTGCTGCGACTTCAGTCGCCCGAACCTCTGAGGCGCCTCACTCTGTCCCTCGGTGAGGGCGCTCCAACGCTTCCGCAAAACTTTGAACCACACCCGCGCCGGACAGCAGAGGATCACCGGGGCCTCACTCCTCCAGCGCGCGTCGCACAAACCCGCCCACTTCCGCGAGGCGCCGCTCCGCGGTGGCGGCGTCACAGCCCTGCCGGAGCATGACCAGCGCGATCTTCACCCGCCAGCCGGACGCCTCCAGCGCAACGAGGGCCGTCGCAGCGTCGCATGGGACCACCTGCCGCACAATCCGCAGCGCGCGATCCCGTAACTTTCGATTCGTCGGCTTCACGTCCACCATCAGGTTGCCAAACGTCTTCCCCGCCTGCGCCATCCCCAGTGTGGAGAGCATGTTCAGGACCATCTTCTGCGCCGTGCCCGCCTTCAGCCGCGTGGAACCACTCAGGATTTCCGGCCCGGTGATGACCGCGATGAGCAGATCGCACTCGGCGGCGAGAGCGGCGGGGGCGTTGTTCGTCACGCCGAGGGTGGTGGCGCCCCGTTCCCTGGCCCGTCGCAGAGCGCCTCGCACATACGGCGCGCCGCCACTCGCGGAGATGCCCACCACCACATCGGCGGGGCCGACTTCGCGCACATCCACCTCCCGGACCCCGGCGTTCGCGTCGTCTTCGGCGCCTTCAATCGAGTGACGCAGGGCGGTGTCCCCTCCGGCGATGACTCCCTGCACCCGCCACGGCTCCGAACTGAACGTCGGCGGACACTCGGAGGCGTCGAGGACCCCCAGGCGTCCACTCGTTCCGGCGCCGAAGTAGAGCAGGCGCCCATCCGCCCGAAAGGCACGCCCGATACGTTCCACGGCCTCCGCGATGACGGGGAGGGCGGCTTCCACCGCCTGCGCCACTTCGGCGTCGAGACGATTCATCAGGCGCGCGGCCTCCAGCGGCGTGAGGCGATCCAGGTTGTCGGCCCCCGCATGGAGGCTTTCGGTGGACAGTCCCGCCCACTCCATTGGCGCTCTCCTTCATAGATTGCTAATCCAGGCGTCGGATGGGTATAATGGCGACGGAAATCGTTTTCTGAATGACTTTGGGATCGGATTGAGGGAGAAGCGACGTGCCGACTTATCAATACAAGTGTCGCGAGTGCGACCATCGCTTTGACGTGAGCCAGCGCATCACCGCGGACCCTCTGAAGGAGTGCCCGGAATGTGACGGCGAGATTCGGCGGGTGCTCTTCCCCACCGGCGTGGTGTTCAAAGGGAGCGGCTGGTATGTGACCGATTACCGCGATTCCGCCGAGAAGAAGCGGTACGAAGCCGACTCCAAAGGGGACGCGGCCCCATCGCCCTCTTCCGCCGAGGCGCCGAAAGCGGACGCGAAGCCGAAAACGGATGCGAAGCCGGAAGTCAAACCCGCCGAGCCGAAACCGCAGGCCGCGCCGACCGCCCAGCCCGCCGAGCCGGTGAAAGCCGCCTGACGCGCTGTTACCGGCTCGGCCGCCAGAGGCGACAGCGACGGAACCGCGCCACGCGCCTCATCCACCCTTGTGACAACGGGGACGACTCTGATCTGTCGTCCCCGTTTTGGTGACTCCTGACTTCATGGCCTATTTCTGATACAGGTAGACCATTCCTTTCGCCGGGTCGAAGAGGGCCTTCATCTCCAGCGCGGTTTGCAGGAAGCGCACCGGCACCATCGTCCGCCCCGACTTGAGCATGGCGGGCCGATCCAGCATCACCACCTCGGAGTTGACGGTGGCGCGGCGACTGCCAATCGTGAGTTGCAGATGGTGAGCGCCCGACTGCGCCTGCACCGTGCGGGTGGTGGGGAACCACATCACCACGCCGCCGGTGTGCTCGATGATCTGCCGCAGGGGCGCGATGGCGATCCCGCGATCAATCACCGGCTGCACGTCAAACGTGATCGGGTCCTCGCCGAGCATCAGGCGAAGCGGGCGTCGCACGGCCAGGGCGCGGGAGGCGGCGGGGCTGGTGGCGACCGGGGCGAGTTCCTCCGCGCGGGCGTGACCCAGCGGCGTCATAGAGCGGGTTTCGGCGCGGGCGATGCGAACCGGGGCTTTGACCGCCGATTTCGGCTGCGCTGTCGCCTTCATCGCCGGAACCTTGGGGGCGAGGGAAGCGTGGACCGCAACGGACTGTTTGGGTGAAGCGTGGACCGCAACGGACGGTTTGGGTGAAGCGGACTTCGCGGAGGTCGGAGCGGAAACCTTCACAGGGGTCGGCGCGGTGGAGCGGAGGGCCGGGTTTAGTTCCGCCAGGGGAGAGGTCTCCGCCGGGGCGCGGGCGATGAGCGTGGGGGCTTCATGCCGCA
>JBBRGS010000054.1:0-19528 GCA_038240635.1 Armatimonadota bacterium | reverse complement strand
TGGATCATTGGCGCCGACGGCAAGCCGATAGACCGGCTGGAACTGCCCGCGCTCTTTACCCGCATGGCGATGGGCGCCGACGGAACCCTCTACTGCGGCTCCCAGGGCGGAACCCTCTACGCCTTCGACGGAGCGATCATGCGCGGCGACGGCAACCGCGACGGCGCCGTGAATGTAACGGACGCCGTGATCGCGCTCCAGATGATCGTGGGGGTGAAGATCATGCTCCCCGCCGATGTGGCGCGCCTGGATGTGGCGCCGTACAACCCCGACACCACCAAAGCGGGTGACAGTCGCATCACCGTCTCTGATGTCATCGCCCTCCTGAAGCAGGCCGTCAACCCCAGGCCGGGCTGGCCTGACATTCCCTCTGAGTAGCCGATGCGATTTTTCCGATGTGACCACGCTCATCGCCGTGAGCCTTCCACGCGACGCGGCTTCACCCTGATCGAGTTGCTGGTGGTGATCGCCATCATCGCCCTCCTGGCCGCGCTGCTGTTCCCGGTCTTCGCCAACGCGAGGAATTCGGCGCGCGGCGGGCAGTGCGTCTCCAATCTCCGGCAGATCGGGCAGGGGATGCATCTCTATATGGACAACTGGGACGGTCGCTACCCCGCCGCCCTGGATGTCTCCGATTACCTTTCGCCCAAACTCTGGCTCGGCGGGCACCCCAACATCCCCGACGCCTACCAGACGATCACCGAGCTGCGTAAAAAGAAGTGGACGCTCCCGGTCGCCATGAAGCCGTTCCTCACCACCGAACGGGTCTGGGAATGTCCTTCCGACATCGGGGCCAACTTCCTCAATCTCTCCCGCGCGCCCTCCACCGGCGGCACCGATGGCGCCAGCGCTTACGAAGCGTGGGGCAGTTCCTACGCCTACCGCACCGAACTCGGCCTGTTCGACCGCGACCTCGCCGACCTGCGAAACCCTGGCGCCGTCAATGTGCTGTGGGACATGGCGGGCTACTGGCACACGCGCTACCATCGCTCCACGCAGGAGTTTGACGTGAAGGACAAGGACAATTGGGCCTACCACGTACTGTGGGCCGACGGCCACGTGAGCCTCGCCACCGATGATGAGTTGTATCAGGCGTGGGGCCTCTTCTCCGGCAACCGGAACCCGTTCCGCAACTGAGCGCGGCGGCGTTCCGCAACTGAGCGGCGTCACGCTTGGGCGTCAACTTACAAGTGGCCGGTGAGGTTCCCCAGCGAGAACGGGCGCGGGCGCGGCGGCTCGGCCAGCACTTCCTCATACAGCGCGCACAGCCGCAGGGCCGCCTGCCGCTCGCTGAACCGTTTTGCGTCCTCATGCGCGGCGCAAGCCATCTCCGCGCGGCGTTCAGGATTGCGAAGGAGCTCCAGAGCCGCCTTGGAGAGAGCCAGCGAGGTGGGGCGGGTGAGCAAGCCGTCCACGCCATCCCGTAGGACCGCCTTGGAGCCGTACGCGTCCGCCGCCACGCACGGCAGCCCCGCCGCCAGCGCCTCGCACAGCACCAGGCCCTGCGTGTCGGTGACGGAAGGGTAGAGGAACAGGTCCCCGGCGCGCAACATCCGATTGCGCTCCTCCGGCGACCGCCATCCGGCGAAGGTGACGCGCGCCGAGAGTCCCCAGGCGTCCACCTGCGCCTTAAGCGACTCTTCCTCCTGGCCGCCTCCCACCAGCAGCAGGTGTGAGGTGGCATGAGCGGGGGCGATGCGGCGGAAGGCGCGAATGAGGACATCCACGCTCTTCTCCTGGGCCAGGCGCCCCACGAAGACGATGAGTTCCGCTGCTTCAGAAATGCCCAGCTCCCGCCGAAGCCCGGTCGGGTCGGCGCGTCGGATGGCTTCCACATCCACGCCGGTCGCGTTCACCGTAATGGGGCGAGTCACGCCGTAGCCGATCAGCAGTTCACGGATCGGCTCGGTGGGGACGATGATTCGATCCGCCCGGTTGCAATAGAGGCGGGTCCACGTCTGCATCCCGACTTTGGAGAGGGCGGGCGGCAGCGGATAGACGTAATGCACATACTCGGTGTAGACGGTGTGCGCAGTCGTCACCAGGGGCAGCCGAAGCCGTTTCGCCCACCGCGCGCCCGTCATGCCGAGGAAGAACGGCGATTGCGTGTGAATGAGATCAAAGTTGACCTGACGCATCACGTTCAGCATGAGCGGCCAGAATGGGACGGGGATGTTGTATCCCTGCTCGTACGTCGTGAGGATACCAGGATAACGGTGCACCGGGAAGTCGTTGGGGTCCTCATAACCGGGGTAATGCGGCGCGAAGACGTGGACTTCGTGCCCCATCCGGGTGAGCTGGCGCGCGAAACTTTGAACGGAGTAGGCGACGCCGTTCACCAGAGGGCGAAAGCTTTCGGAAAAGAGGGCGACCTTCACGCGCGACCTCCCCCGTAGGGCGGTAGATCAGGTCTGTCCCGGAGTGAAAGAGGATAAGGCGTTACCGGCGCGCTGATCGGGCGAGAGATCAAACCGGCGCCAGTACAGTGGCGGGCGAGCCGTCTCGCGGGGGCGCCGAGGCCCTCTGTAGCACTTCCGCCGGGGCCGGGCGCGCGTCACTGGAGAAGAGGTCGTTTACGTCGAAGGGGCCTGACGCGACTTCCCCGTTAGTGGCTTCCTCCCTCTCCTCCTGGAGCGCCACGCCGAACTTCTCCATGAACTCCAGCACATGCGACAACCGGAAGCGTCGTTGGTTGCCTGGCGTTCGATGGTGCGGCAACAGGTCGCGGTTGGTGTAGCGGCGGACGGTGGTGGGGCAGACGCCGAGGATGCGCGCGGCTTCTTCGAGCGTCAGTTCCGGATCGAGGAGACGGCGGATCAGGTCTTCGCGCGTCTCGCGGAAGTTTTTGCTGTAGGACCGCTGCGCCACCTCGTCGGACTGGGTGCGAATGAGGGCCTGAACGTGGCTCGGCACGCGGTCCCACAACGCCTGAAGGTCCACGGGCGCGTGGGCGGTCGGCGCGGTCTCCACCTTTTTGGAGGTAAGTCGGCGCGCTCGTTTGGTTGGCGCGGCTGTCTCGGTCGCCTTCGCAGGATCGGTCGGGGCGGGTTGCGGCTCGGCGTGCGATGAAGAGGGTTGGGGCGCTTCCGGCGATGCGGCGACTTCCCGCTCACTCGAAGGCGGGGCCTCGGAAGGAAGTGGCGATTGGACTGACGCGGCGCTCTCCGGCGCAGGGGACGCCTCCTGACTCTCCGGCGCAGGGGACGCCTGGGGAACATCGGTCGCGGAAGTGGGAGACGAGGCCTCCGCGAGACTTCCCGCGCGACGGTCGGCGAGAGGGATGACGCGCAGCCGGGGCGGCATCACGCTGGAACGCCACCGGGGATCGCTGGGCTGGTACGGCTTAAGCGGCTCGCGGTTCGTTTCCGCCGAGGCGTCGGAGGCTTCCCCCGCGCCCCTGGGGTCGCTCGCCTGATCCGGGCTTAGGCCAAGCGGAGGCATCGAAGAGGGGTCGGACGGCTCGGCGACCATCGGCATGGTGTCGTTCCAGGAAAGCAGGGAACGACCTTCAGAGAGGCGTGGGTTCGCCGGAGGCTGTCGGTTCTCCCCGCCTTCCGACGAAGCGGTTGACTGTTCAGAGGTTGCGGAGTCCTCGGTGGGCGGCGGGGCGGTGGCGCGCGCGGTCACGGGGTCGGTCGCCGTCGCGGTCTCCCCCTGGGCCAGCCGTTCCCGGCGCTCTTTGGCCGCCTGAATCTGGCTCTCCACATACTCCTGCCACTCTTCCCGGCTCCTCATCCGTTTCCATCTCCCTCGGACTGATGGCTCCATCCGAACACGCCATCGCGCGCCTCGGCGCGATTCGATCCCGCCACACAGTGTAGCGCGCGGGGCGGTCCCGGCGCTCGAATCCTCACCCTGCAATTAACATAGCATCCCCGAAGCTGTAAAAGCGGTAACGCTCCCGGACGGCTTCGTGGTACGCGTTCAGGACGCGCTCCCGCCCGGCGAACGCGCTCAGCATCACCAGCAGGGTGCTGCGCGGCAGGTGGAAGTTGGTCAGCAGCGCGTCCGTGGCGCGAAACCGGTACCCCGGCGCAATGAACAGCCGCGTCTCCCGCCGCCCCGCCGCCACCTGGCCCGCTTCGTCCGCCATGCTTTCCAGCGTCCGCACGGAGGTGGTGCCCACCGCGATGCGTCGGCCCGCGCAGGCGTTTATCGCGGCGGCGGCTTCGGGGCGGACCTCGCACACCTCGGCGTGCATCGCATGGTCCTCGATCCGCTCCGCCTTGATGGGGCGAAACGTGTCCAGGCCGACGTGCAGCGTCACTTCCGCAAAGGCGACTCCCTGGCGCCGCAGGGCCTCCATCCGCTCCGGCGTGAAGTGCAGCCCGGCGGTCGGCGCGGCGGCGGACCCCTCTTCGCGGGAGTAAACCGTCTGATACCGCTCCGGGTCGTCCAGCGCGGCTTTGATGTAGGGAGGAAGCGGCATCTTACCATACCGCGTGAGGAGTTCGACATCCTGCACGCCGGGAGGAAAGCGGACAACTCGCCCACCCGACTCCACCCGTTCGCCGAGGACGATATGGTCTTCGCCACCACCCAGCAGGACGACGGAGCCGGGCGGCAGGCGGCGACCGGGCGAGCAGAGGGCTTCCCACTGATTGGGCGCCACCCGTCGCAGGAAAAGGAGTTCCACCGCGCCGCCACTCGGTTTCCTCCCGAAGACTCGCGCGGGCAGCACGCGGCTGTTGTTCACCACGAGCAGGTCGCCCGGCGCGAGGTACTCGCCCAGGTCCCCAAAGCGCCGATGCTCAATGCGGCCGTCGTCGCGGTGGAGGACGAGGAGGCGTGAAGCGTCTCGCGGGGTGACGGGGGTTTGAGCGATGAGTTCGGGCGGCAGGTCGTAACCGAAGTCGGAGAGGAGCACGGTCAGCGCGGCCCTCCTGCGCCGCCGAACAGCCGCATGAGCAGCGTGAGGAGTACGCTCACGACGATGCATGTGACGATGGGGAAGGCGAAGGTGAAATTGCCCTTGCGGAAGACGAGATCGCCGGGGAGGAAGCCGCCGCTCCGCCCGAAGAGTCGCTCGCCCAGCCACAGGACGGCGCCGATGAGCGCCAGAGCCGCCCCCAGCCCGATCAGTAGTTTGCCCATGATCCCTCCCGTCGCCGTCGCATAGTGGGATCGCTCCCCCGCATCATCGCGCCGTCGTCTCACGTCCGGATGCCGGTTGCGGGGGCGCGGCGTCGCGGGTGAGCGCCGTCATCGCCCGCTGGAGGGCCGCTTCATCGGCGCCGAGGAGGTTGAGCGCCTGATAGCCCCCCTCAAACGGCGAGAACGTGACGGCGGCGGTCCCTCGCGCGGAGGCCGCCGGTTCCTCCGGGAGGAGGTAGCCCCGCGCCTGGTCGAGCACCAGGACGTTGTCCGACGGCGCACCGAGCAGCGCCAGGTCGGAGGGAATGGAGCGCCACTGTGGATACCGCTGGATCGCCTGCACGGGTTGAAGACTCAGGATGACGCCGCCCGGCTCCACTATGCCCCGCGACGGCTTGCGGCCCCGCGCGGTCAGCCACGCGACGAGTTGATCGGCGACGGCGGCGAGTTTCGGGTTGGCGGCCTGCCTTGGGGTCAGCGCGAGGGTGAGGGGAGTTGTCTTCCGCGCGAGGAACGCCCGGATCGCCTGCGCTCGCCGCACGGCTTCGGCGTCCCGACGCGCGGCGCCGGGTTTCACGGTGAATATCACCGAGCGTGTGAGGCCGGAGAGCAGTTCCTTCACGGTGAGCGTGTAGCGGCCCGGCGTGTCGGTGTCCCGCACGGGCAGCCGCGTCAGCAGTCCCGTCGCGCCGTAGACGATGGCGGTGTCAGTCCCCTGGGTGACGGTGAACTGGAGCGGGATGCCGGACATAGGGCGCGGGTGGACGATGGAGACGTGCGCCTCGAAGAAGCCCGCGTCGTCCCGATTGAGGAGGACCTGCGGCGGCGTGACTTCGGCGGGGGGCAGGGCGTAGTAGCGGAAGGCGTCGCGGGTGAGGTCCACATGAGCGGCTTCTTCCGGGGAAATCTTCCGGCCCAGTCGCGTGTCGTAGATCGGGCGGGAAGTGTTCCACGTCAGCGCGCCGGTTTGCGGCTTAACGACTTTGCTGGCGTTTTGCCCCGACTCGCTCGCCTGATTGATGACGGTCACGTACTGGGTGTCGCCCGCCACGGTGGGAACGGCCCACACGGTGGGGTCGGTGGAGACGGCGAGCGGCGGCGGGACCCCGGCCATCGCCTTGCGGAGGCGAACGAAGTTGTCGGCGTTGCGCGCGATCATCATCGGCGTCGCGTCGGTGCCGCTGTTGATGACGTAAGCGGCGAGGTTCATCCCGGTGTTGACGCAGGGCGCCGGGCAGGTCGTCTCGTTATCGGTGAGGATGCGGCCGCCTCCCTTCGCGAAGCGGTCGAGGAGCGGCTCCATCCCCTCGTACCAGACCCACGAACTATCAAACCGATTGAGGCCGACGAGCAGCAGGGCCGTCACCGAGGGGGCCAGGCCGCGCTTCAGTTCGTCCGGCGTCACCACTTTGGCGGGCCACCCGGCGGCGTGGCACATGAAGAACGCCTCCGTGACTTTGCCTTCGTGCGAGCCTTTGGTCAGTTCCTCCTCGCCGGGGAACTCGTCGCGGACGGGGCGGCGCAGCAGCTCCTGCGGGTGAACATACAGGATGCCGATGGAGGGCATCGGCTCGGTCATGGCGTACGCCCCGCCGAAACGGTGAATCCAGTCGTTCAGTTCGCGGAACTCGGTGGACATTGGGGGGCGCGCGGCGGGACCCGTGGAGTGAACGAGCGAGTTGGTCCCGATGGCCTTCAGTCCCCGCGTGAGGGCGAGGGCGTAGGCTCGCTGCCGCGCCTCCCGGCCAAAGAAGAGTTTGAACTCGTCAAGGAGCGCCCACGCGGGCTTCTTCGGGTAGACGCTGCGGAGGCGGTCCATCAGCGCTTCGTTGTGCATCGGCCTGGAGGATGCCTGCTCATTCCAGTCGTACGCCTGAAGGACGGGCAGCCCTTCAAATATCGGCTTGCCGGGGACGCTCGCCCATGGCCAGCCCCCGCGCCCCCCCACGCCAGGCGAGCTGCCAAAGCTGCCCGTTGTGAACGCCAGCGCGGGATTCACTTCGGCGGCGGCGTGCGCGAAGTAGCCGTACTGCCGGAACGTCTCGTCGTATCGATGCAGATACTCCACAAACGCGCGCGTGTCGGCGGCGCGGACCTCGTGTGGCGCGAGCGGGTTCGGGATGCTCGGCCCCACGGGGACCGTCGGCGGTCGGTCGCCATTGAACGCAAGGAAGGCTTCTCCCCAGGGCCGGTTGGGGATGGGCGGCGCCCAGTCCCAGTAGGGAACATACGCGGCGTTGTCGGCGCCCATGGTGATGCCCGCGAGATTGGGGTATCGCCCGAACCGCTGGAGGAGGAGCTGGGCGTCGCGGTACTTCGGCTGATGATAATCGGGCAGGCTGTACGAGTAGAAAGCCTGGTTGGGATCGGAGAGCGTGAGCGGGTTGAGGCCCCCCTGTACCCCCTGGGCGGCAAGCGTGGCCATCCAGCGGTCGTACCCGCGCGGGTCCTGCGGGGAGCCGGTGCGGTCAGGGAAAACCTGCTCGAAGACGCGGTCGTAGCCGAGAGCGGCGAGATGCCGGGCGTACTCCTCCAGCGTGCCGCCGAACGCCGGACCCTGCTCGCTGAAGAAGAAGTGGCCCAGACTCATCCCGTGCGTGAGGCTGACGTTGTAGGTCGCCAGGGGAGAGAGCGGAACGTCCAGGCCGAGGTGGCGCGCCATCCCCTTGCGTTGCGGGACGACCGGGGGCTGCGCGGGGATTCGGCTGGCGGAGTTCAGCGCGATCAGGTCGTCGGCCCACTCCTTGGCGTTGGGGAAGCGGTCGGGCCGATCCACCGACGCCACGGTTAGGGTGGGGCCGGCGCCGGGCAGCGTGAGGTGTATCGGAATCGGCTGGTCCTTCGGGCTGCCAGGGGTGACGGGCCGCAGTCCGGCGTCGAAGGTGACGGGTTCGCGTCCGTCCACGGTGAGGGTGTACGGCTTCCCCGACACGTTCTGCGGGAGGAGCAGCGTGAGGCTGTGGAGCGGCCCGGCGGCGCGAACCACCTCCTGGCCGCCCACGGAGAGGACCACGTTCTTCACGTCGGCGGCGCCTTCGCCCTGGACGCGGACGGGGAACGTCCAGAGTTCGTAGTCGCCTTCCCAGGAGCGCGCCGTGCGGTCGGTGGTGTAGACGTAGCGCCGCCCCCAGAGCCATGCCACGGGCCGGAGCCAATGGTCGCCGGGTTGCAGCGCGGGGTCGTACGGCTGCCGGAAGAGGGGTCGGCTCATGGGGTCCTCGCGGAGGAGGAATTCGCGCCCGTCCTCAGCGCTCTTTTGGAAGAGGGGCGCGCCCTCCACGGTGATTGTCGGCCAGTCCACGGCGTCAGGGCCGGGACGGCGCTCCGCGAGTTGGCGTGTGGAGCCGTAATGCTCGGTGAACCCTTTCGGGGAGTCAAATCGCACGAGCGAGAGGTTGACGTAATGCTTCGGCGGAGGGAAGTCGGCGGCGACGGTGGGCCGGGTGGCGAGCGTTCCGGCCATGTCCGCCTGAAGTTGGTTCGGCGTCAGGGCGGCGGCGTAGAATCGGGCGTCGTCAATGAGTCCGGCGTAATGGGCGCTCCCGTCCTCGAAGCCGAAGTAGAGCGCCTGATCGTTCGGCGCGAGGGCGTATCCGGCGGGCTTGCGCGCGACTTCCTTCCCATCCAGATAGAGGGCCTCCTCGCCGCCCGCCTTATAGGTGATGGCGACGTGCGACCAGCGCCCGATCTCCACCACCGGCTCGGAGCCGAGATTGGGACCCCAGCCCCGGCTGTCCACGCCTTCAAAGAGGAGGCGGCGGTTGTCGCCCACGCCCAGCGAGAACGGTTTGCCCATCCAGTTCACGGGGCGCTTGGTCATCACCCATGCGTTGCGGCCCTGCGGCGGAGCGGCGTCGGGGCGAATCCACGCGCTAAAGGTGAAGGCGTCCCCGGCGCGGTTCATCAGGCCCACCGATTCGACAACGGCGCGGCCTTTCTCGCCATCGAGACGGAGCGCCTGACCGCGATGCCCTCCCGGAACGAAGGTCGCGCCCGGTTCCAGCCGTCCGTTCAGGGCGAGCGGCCCGGCGTCGGTGAGGCGGTCGGGATGGGCGGCGTCCGGCTCCATGGGGTAGTCGGCGATCAGGGGCGGGGGCGCCGGAGGGGTGTCGGCGGCGTGCGGTGGGGGCGCCCCACTCATTCCGACGAACACCGTCGCCATCAGTCCCGCGCGCAGAATCTGCCCATGTCGCCGGTTCATGCTCGCCTTCTTTCCTGTGGAGGGGAGGGATGGGGGCCATCATCCGTTCAAAAGAGGCCCGCCTGGCCGGTCGCGCTGGGTCTTTGGACCCGCCAGCGCCGGAGTTCTCCCGTCTATTCTGTCAGCGTGGGCCGATGGAGTCCACCAGAAGCGGCGCGAAGTCGGCCTACCGGGCGACTCAAGTCGCGGCAACAAGAACACAAAGTCGGCCTGCGCCGACTACCTGACTTCCTGGTCCCACTGTCGCCCCAGTCCGCGAAGTCGGCCTTCAAGACCCCGGAGATTCTGGCGGATGAGGACGCTGATGGGGCGCGCCGGGAGGAATCAGGAGACTCATGCCCGAATGGAAGGCCGGAACAAGCGACAGCAGCGGCCCGAAGACGCGAGGAAAGGATTGTCCCACGACATGAAGACCGCCGCGCCCGTCCCTGAGCCGGACTCGTCGCTCGCCCCGGCGCCCCCGCCTCCGCTTTCCGCCGCGAAGACGGTGGCCTACAGCGCCGCCAACTTCGGCTACGGAATGTTCTACGCGCTCAACAACGCCGTGCTGCCGCTCTTCCTTCAGGCGTACACCCAGGACGCGCGGCTGCTGGGCCTGCTGGGCAGTTCCCACTCGTTCGAGGGCGCCATCGTCCAGCCCGTCGTCGGCGCGGCCAGCGACCGCCTTCGCACGCCGTGGGGCCGTCGGCGCCCGTTCATGCTGCTGTTCGTTCCCCTCTCGGCGCTGTTCCTCATCCTCACGCCCGCCGCCGCTCATCTGCCCGTTTCCATCCGATTGGCGGCGGTGGTCGCGGGAATTATCCTGTTCACCCTCCTGTTCAATGTGGCGCAGGACCCGTACAAGGCGCTGATGCCCGACATCACGCCAGAGGAGGAGCGCGGGCGCGTCACGGCGGTCCTCACGCTGTTCGGCGTGGTGGGGCAGGCGAGCATCCTCCTGTTCCATCTGCCCATGTCGGTGAAGTTCACGCTGGTGGCGGCGGTGATGGTGGCGACCACGCTGCTCACCTGCGCGACGATCCGGGAGCCGACGCATCCGGCGCCGGTTCACGCCACAGGCGGAAGTGCCGTCGCCTTCCGCGAAGTGGTGAACGGCCTGAAGACTCTGCGGCAGGCGCGATGGGTGCTGGTCACGCTCTTCCTGTCCGGCCTGGGAGTCGGCGCCGTCTTCCCGTTCCTCACCCTGTTCACCAAAACCATCGCACGCGTGGGCGATCAGCAGGCGCAGTCGGTCTTCCTCGTCCTCATGATCGCCACCGCGGTGAGCGTCCTGCCGATGGGCTGGGTCACCGACCGGCTGGGGCCGAAGCCGACGCTGCTGGGCGGCCTCACGCTGATGGCGACGGCGGCGCTGGGCGGCCTCTGGGTGCAGACCCTCGGCCAGATCATGGGGGTGATGGCGCTGGCGGGCCTCTCCAACGCGGCGGTCTCGGCGGCCTCGTATCCGCTGCTGACGGAAGTCGTCCCCGGCGAGGAGGTCGGCTTCTACACCGGCCTCCAGACGACCGCTCTCTCGGTGGCGACGCCGCTCACGGCGATCCTCACGGGGAGCCTCGTAAATGGTGGCGGTTATCGAGTGATCTTTCTGGTCTGCGCGGTCTGCCTTTACGGAGGCGCCGTTACGCTTTCGAGGGTGAATCCCCTCGTCGCCCGCGAGGAAGTGGCGGCCCGCAACGTTGAGCGCCGGGATGGGGCAAAATCGGCTTAACGCGCATCAGGAATGCGCCGATAAGGGAGAGAGACTCTACTGTTTCGCCCTCGTCCGGCATGACGGCCCCGCGCTCCGCCGGAAAGGGGATACTTCGGGTGAGGATGACCTTTTGAGTTTAACCAGGCTTCCCGGTCTCAGCGCCGGGCGGTATCTCGGCGTGGACATCGGCCATGACAATCTTAAAGTCGTGGAGATCGAAATCGGGCGTAACCGCGCGCACCTCGTGAACGCCGGGATGGCCGCCACGCCGCTCCACGCCGTCGCCGAAGGGACCGTGACCGCTCCCGATCTCGTGGGACGCGCGTTGAAAGGGCTGTTCGCCGCGCGAGGCATCACCGCTCGCGAATGCATCGGCAGCGTGACCGGCTCCTCGGTTCTGGTGCGACCGATCACCCTGGCGAAGCGGTCGGCGAAGGACCTGGCGCGGGCGTTGCCGGAGGAGGCCGCTCAGTACCTCAATTCTCCGGTCAGCGATATGTATCTGGAGGGCATCCCGCTGCCTGCCCCCCCCGGCCAACTTCCCACCGATATGGCGGCCCTGCTCATCGCCGCGCCCCGCGCCCTGGTGGACAGCCGTGTCGCTGCGCTGGAACAGGCGGGGCTTGATCCCATCGCCATGGATGTGAACGCCCTGGCGATCCTTCGCGCCGTGATGTCCCCGGATACCCTCCCGGCGGCGCAGACCGACCCGTCAAAGACCGTGGCGCTGGTGGACCTCGGCGCGAGCTACACCGATATGATCATCGCTCAGGGCGACCTGCCGGTGTTCCCGCGCACCATTCCCATCGGGGGTATCTCGTTCACCAACGCGTTGGCGGGCGTGTTCGGGGTGGATTTCGAGGAGGCGCAGGCGATCAAGCACAACCTCAGCGCCGACCTGGACAACGATCCCGCCGCCGACATCACCGCCAGCCGCGTCGTCCATTCCCTGCTGGAGGAGTTGGTGCGAGATGTCCGGCGCTCCCTCGCCTACTACGCCTCCACGCTCGGCTGGGAAGGGATTGAAGGGCTGGTGGACCGGGTGATCCTCCTCGGCGGCGGGTCTCGCCTCGCGCTCACGCCCGATTACTTCGCCAATGTGCTCCAGATGGACGTGGTGAAGGCGGACCTGCCGCCCGATTCGCCGGTTTCCGTGGACCCGGCGGCCTGGGAGGTCCTGCGGGATGCGATGCCTCTGTTTTTAATCGCGATTGGGCTGGCGCAGTGGCCGCTCTACGCGGGGAAAGGCGGCGGCGCATGAATGGCGCCATGCCGGACATGTGGGCTACAGGGGCTATGCCGGGCGCGTGGAAAGGCGGCGCAGCATGCTGATCGTGAACCTGATCTCGGCGCGGCGCGCGGAACAGGCCCGAGCGCGCTTCATCGGCGAAATGCTGATCCGCGCCATGGGGGCCATCACGCTGTTCGCCATCGCCTGGGTCGTCTTCGGCTACATCGCCCTTCAGGGCATGAATAATGAAGCCGTTCGCACCGACCTTCAAAAAATCTCATTTCAGCAGCAGGCGGACGAAGTGCGTCAGTTGCGCGCGGAAAACGCACTGATGGCTCCCCGCGTGCAGATGGTGAAGACCGCCGGGCGACGGCTCGATTACTGGCGCTGGGTCTACGGACAGGTCGCTCGCAGCCTCCCTGAAGATGCCCGGCTGGAAGGGATCGATGCCACCAACCCGCCGCCCACTCCCTCGGCGGGCGCCCCGGCCCCCGGCGTCCCTGACGTCTCCACCGGCGTCGGCCATGAACTGACGCTCACCGGTCGAGCGAATGGCGCCCAAACCACGAGTCAATTCTTTCTGGCTCTGAATACACAACCCGCGTTCACCGATGTTGTTATGGGGCCGGTCAATCTCTCGGAGCCGCACGCAACCAGTCTGGCCGGGAAAGTGTCGGTTCGGCCTCTGCCGGAGAACGCCGCGCCCGCCCCGACCACCGGGGCGACGGGAGCGCCATGATGTCGTCACGGGGATGGAACAGGAACCGGATCGTCCCGCTCATCGTCGCCCTGGCGGTCCTGCTCCTCATCGGAATGTATGTCGTCTTCGCCACCAACCGGGCCAAAGCGGACGCCGCCGCCCGACTGGAAACCGCCAAAGTCGAATTGGCCACGCTGCAAAACGACGCGGGGCAACTCGACGCCCTGCGGAAGGAACGCCTTGACATCCGGCGGGTCCTCGCCTTCCTCGAACCCGGTCTCGCCCCGGATCGCAAATCCACCTTCTTCCCCACGCTCGTGGCGCAACTCCAGAGGCTGGCCGATCAGCATCGCCTCGCATTGGAAAACATCACGCCCACCGCCTCCAAAGCGGCCCCCGCCTCCGCCGCGCCCCCGGACGGCCAAACCGCGACGCCCCCCGCTGAAGAGACCGTTCACTTCTCGCTCAACATGAAAGGAACCTTCCCCGACTTCATGGCGTTCCTCAAGGCTCTGAAAACGTTTCCCAAAATTATCGAAGTGGAGACGATTAAACTGACCCCTCAGATTGAGGCGGATGACCCCGCCGGGATGTCGCCGCTCCTGGGGGTCTCGATGGAGATGAACGCCACCATGCTGCCATTGGCGACGGGAACGACCGAATTATGAAAGTCTCCAAAGGTGAACTGCCGAAGGCCATCGCCCTGATCGCCCTCATTCTCTTTTCGTTCATCTATCTGTTCATGCGGCTTAAATCCATCCTCATCCCCAAGGGTCCCAACGCGGTCGCTCAGATGGCCAACTCGGCGCCTCCGGCGGGGACGAACGCTCCTGTGGCGACTCCACCTCCCTCCGGGGCCACCGTTCCGGGGCCTGGAGGGGCGACCGGCGCATCTGTTCCCGCAGGCGGCCCGGTCAGCGCCGGCTCCGCAGGGACGACCGGCGCTCCGGGAATCCTTTCGCCGTCCGGGGCGCCCACCGGCCCGGCCCACGCCGATCCGAACGTGATTCCCAACGTGGTGGTGCGCGATCCGTTTGCGCTTACGCCGTCCTACAAGCGACAGTTGCCTGATCCCAACAAAGTGGGCAATTCCTCCTCGTCGTCAAAGCCCCCTGTAACGGTCCATTCGCTCGATGAGACCCCGGCGCCCTCGCATCGCCGAGTTCCTCTGACCACCGGCCCGGCCCTCACCACGCCAGTCCACTCCTGGGTTCCCGCCCCAACCGGCGACGCTAAATCCGTGGGTTCAGGCGGAACAACGTCACCCGTTCCGCCGCAGTCGGGGAATCCGGAGTCCACTAAAGGCGCCGCAGCGCCCGCCTCCGAAAACGCCGAGTACGCCCTGACCGGAACCATTCAGGGCGAGTTTCCCATGGCCATCCTCCGCTCCAAAGAGCGCAATCTCCTCGTCCGCGAAGGCGACTGGCTGGATGATCAGACCCGTGTCCTCCGCATCGCCACCCGACGCGTTCTGCTGAAGGACCGGTCGGGCCGTTCGAGAGTCCTCATTCTGGGAGCCACCCCTCATGCGTCCTGATCTCCCCCGCCTGACTCTTCCGATGGACGCCGTCGGGGCGTCGCCGTTCCAGCCCCCTCCTCGATCCGCGTCTCCCGCTCGGCGATGGAGCTGGAAGGCGCTCGCGGCGACTCTGGTGGCCGGAGTGTGGGCCGTGGCCGGAGCGCCGGGCCTGCTCGCCGCACCTTCGGCGGTCCCTCCCGTCGGCGCCCATAAGGGTTCTGCGCGGCTGGCGCTGGCGGCGGCGCCCCCCTTTGAACGCGACGACGCCCTGCCCGCCATGCGACGGGTTCGACTGGAGTTTGTGGACGCTGACGTTCAGGAGGTGTTTCGCGCCTTGGCCGCTCAGACCAGCGCCAACATCGTCGTGGCCCCCGAAGTGAAAGGGACCGTCACCGCCAGCCTCCGTGACCTGACCGTGGAGGAGGCCCTCGACGCCATCGCCCGCATGACCAGCGTGGCGTATCGCCTCATCGGGGACACGTACTATGTGGCGCCGAAGGAACGCCTCGACGCGATGTTCGCCGCTCCCGGCGTGACGCAAACCTACACCGTCCACGCGGCGGACCCCAAGGAGCTCGTGGAGGTCATCAAGGCGGCGATTCCGGCGCTCACCGACGCCGTGCTGGCCGGGAAATCGCTGCTGGTGCTGAAGGGACCCGCCGAGGAAGTGGACCGCGCGCTCCGTCTGCTGCCGACCCTCGACGTGAACCCGGAGCCGGTGGTGACGCCGGAGCCGCCCATCACTCTCATCCGCGAACTGCATTACCTGGACGCGCTGAACACGGCGTCCATCCTCTCCACACTCTTCACCAAGGCGGGGCTGACAGTCTCCACCGCGCCGCTGTCGAGTGTGCCGGTCGCCACGGGCACATCGGTGGGAGGCACATCCACCTCCACAGCGGGGGCGGCCAGCAGCGGGGGAGGCGGGGAAAGCGGCGGCGGGGGAGCCGGAGCATCCGGTGCGGGAGGCGCCGGTGGGAACGCCGATAACCTCCTCTTCACCAACAGGCTGCTGCTCATCGGGCCGCAGGCGTTGCTGGACCGCGCCACGACGATGTTGGACCAACTCGACACGCCGCCCCGGCAGCTGGAGATCGGCGTGCGCGTGCTCGACGTGAACGTGACGAAGGAAGCTCAGCGCGGCGTCACGTGGGACTACAGCAAGGATATTCGGTTCGATGAATCCCTTGGAGCCGGAGGCGCCACACCCTCCATGCGAGTGGGGACCCTCGCGCGCACCTCTCCCCTGGGCCTCATCGCCACATTGCCTGGCAACACCACCAACGGCGACACGCGAGTCCTCGCCGAGCCGACCATCCGCGTCATTGAAGGCCGCACCGCCAACATCTTTATCGGCGACACCATCACCGCCGTGGTCAGCCGCAGCGTGGACCGCACCACCGGCGTCATCACCGTCACCACGCGGGACTTTAAGCCGGGCATCACCCTCGTCGTGGCGGCGCAGGCCACTCCCGACGGCCAGGTGACGATGGACGTGCGGCCCACCGTCAGCTTCCTCACCAGCCTCCAGGCCGCCGGGACCGACCTCCCGCTTCCGCAAATCCGCGAGCGCAGCGCCCAAACCACCATCCGCGTGAAGGACGGCGAAACGATGGTGCTGGGCGGCCTGCTCCAGGATTCGGACATCAAGAACACCTCCAAAGTCCCTTTTCTCGGCGACCTGCCGTTCTTCGGGACACTTTTCCGGTCGCGTCAGATCACCAAGCGCCGCTCGGAAGTGGTCATCCTGCTCACCCCGCGCATCCTGAAGCCGTAGCGGGGCGCATCCGGAGGCCCATCGAGCGAGGCGAGCGCGTGGTCCGCCGCGAGCGTCTATCGTTGGGCGTCACAATAGTTTAACATGAGAGGGATGGGCCACTCATCGCCTCAGGCGTCATGGTATGAAGTCAATTAGGGGTGGAGTTCCCGTTTCCTGTCGCGCCGTCCGTGTCGCTGCTCACGGATCGCGCTCTCCCCAGCCGGAACGCGCCTGCGTTTCTTTCTCCGGCGACACGGCCCCGCACCTGACGGACCCTTTCATGCGAACCCCTACTCACGCCCGACGAATCGGCGATATCTTCGTCCAGGAAGGACTCGTGACGCCGCAGCAACTCGATTACGCCGAGGAGTTGCGACAACAGAGTGTGGCGCGTACCACCATTGGCGAACTGCTGGTGCAGGCCGGCTATCTCTCCACCAAGGACCGCGACCGGTGCCTCGCCCTCTACCTCGATTACCCCTTCATCGAGCTGGCGAATGTGACCCCCGAACCGGAAGCCCTCGACACCCTGAAGCCTGATTACGCCCGCAAGCATAAGGTCCTCCCCTTGTACCGCGAGAATGGCTCTCTCACGGTCGTGACCAAAGTGCCGCCCAACATTCATATCGAGGACGAAATCCGGGCGCTTGTCGGCGTGAAAACCGTCATCGTGCAGGTCGCCGAGGAAGAGGAACTGCTCGGCGCCATCAACGAGCATTATCGAACCGGCGAGCAGATCAGGGAGCAGGTCGCTGACATCATGCGGACGGCTCTCGGCGTCTCGATGGATGTCACCGAGGAGACGCACAGCGCGGAAGACCTCACGTCCGACGCGGACGAAAACGATGTCATTCGGATCGCCAACCTGATCATCGCGCGCGGCCTCGACCAGAAGGCCAGCGACATTCACATCCAGCCCTCGCGCGACCGCCTCCGCGTCCGGTATCGGGTGGACGACATCCTCCGCGACGACTTCGCCATCCCCAACGCCATGAAAGCGGCCGTCACCTCCCGCATCAAGATCATCTCCGGCATGGACATCGCCAATCGCCGCACCGCCCAGGATGGCCGCATCAGCCGCACCTATGCCGACGTGGACTACGACTTCCGCGTCGCCGCCATTCCCGGCATCTATGGCGAGAAGATCGTCATCCGCATCCTCGATAAAACGAAACTGACCGTCGGCCTCCACAAATTGGGGTTCACGGAGCGCACGCTTAACCAGGTGAGAGACCTCTTCAGCCACCCTCACGGCATTCTGCTGGTCACAGGGCCAACCGGCTCCGGAAAATCCACCACGCTGTACTCCATTTTGAACGAGCTCAACACGGAAGACGTGAATATCATCACCGTGGAAGACCCGGTGGAATACCATGTGGACGGCCTGACCCAGGTGCAGGTGAACAACGCGGCGGGCCTCACCTTTGCGGCGGCCCTGCGAAACATCCTGCGGCAGGACCCCAACATCATCATGCTCGGCGAAATTCGGGACAAGGAGACCGCCGTCATCGCCTGTGAAGCGGCCCTCACCGGCCACCTGGTGCTGGCGACCCTCCACACCAACGACGCCGCCAGCGCCGCCACCCGCCTCACCGACCTGGAAGTCGAGCCGGTCATGATCAGCAGCGCCCTCATCGGCGTGCTGGCCCAGCGGCTCGTCCGCACCCTCTGTCCCTTCTGCAAGGAGCCGTACGAACCGGCGCCGGGCGTCCTGGAACGGTTCAACTTCAACATCGAGCCGGGACGATCTCCCAAACTGTACCGGGCCTCCGCCAAAGGCTGCAACCGCTGCAAGCTCGGCTACAAAGGCCGAACCGGCGTCCACGAACTCATGGAAGTGACCGACGATCTCCGCGATCTGATCCTGCGCCGCGTCAGCTCCTACGAGATGAAGGACCACGCCGTGCGAAACGGCATGACCACCCTCGCCGACGATGTGCGCGACAAAATGCTGGTGGGGCAAACCTCCCTTGAGGAAGCCCTCCGGGTGATCTACGTGGATTAACTCCTCGCCCGCGCAGGCCGATGAAGGGAACGGAGGGCATCCCCCACGACCCCGCCATTCCCGCCACGCCGCCACGCCGCCACGCCGCCAGCGGAACCCAACCGGAAGCGAGTTCAGTATGCCTGTCTTTGACTACGAAGCCATCGATGCGGTCGGCAATCCCCAAAAGGGACGGTTGGAGGCCGCGACGCCCCAGGCCGCCGCGTCTCAACTGAACAGCCAGAGCTATCGCGTCACCCGGATCGCCGAGAAGAAGGGCCTGGGGGATATCCGAATCGGCTCCAAAAGGCCGAAACTCGACTCCCTCGTCGTCTTCTCGCGCCAGTTCGCGACGATGATTGACGCCGGGATTCGGCCCGTGCAGGCCCTGGATGTGCTGGTGGACCAGTGCAGGGACCCCAACCTGAAGCCGGTCATCTCCGACGTGAAGGCCGACATCCTGCAGGGCCAGAGTATCCACGAGGCCATGACCCGCCACCAGAAGGCGTTCGGGCCGCTCTTCATCAACATGGTGAAAGCCGGGGAGATGGGCGGCATCCTCGCCACGGTGCTGGACCGGCTCGCCGTCTTCCTCGAAAAGCAGCAGGAAATCCGCGACAAAATCAAGTCGGCGATGATCTACCCGACGGTCGTCATCTCGTTTGCGCTGCTCATCACGACGGGGCTGATCGTGGGAGTGCTGCCCAAGTTCAAGGAAATCTTTGACAGCATGACCATGCCTGACGGCAAGCCGCTGCAACTGCCACTCCCGACGCGCCTGCTGTTCGCCCTCAGCGCCGCCCTCAGCACGTACTGGTACATTCCCCTCGGCCTCATCCTGATTTTTATCATCAGCCTGCGCGCCTGGCGAGCCACGCCTCGCGGGGAGTACCAACTGGACCTCATCAAGCTCAAAACGCCGGTGGTGGGGGACCTGTTGCTTAAAATCTCCGTCGCCCGATTCTCCCGCACCTTTGGCACCCTGATCTCCGCCGGCATCCCGATGATGCAGGCGCTGCAAATCGTCGCGGGGACGGCGGGCAACGCCGTGATCCACAAGGTGATCATGGACTCCCAGGAGGCGATCCGCGAAGGCCGCAAACTGGGCGAATCGATGGCGGAGAGCGGACACCTGCCCACGCTCGTCACGCAGATGATCAACATCGGAGAGGACACGGGCCGCATCTCCGAAATGCTGACCAAAGTGGCGGACTTCTATGAGCGCGAAGTGGATGTGGCGATCAAGGGACTCGTCTCTATGATCGAACCGACCCTCATCGTCTTCCTCGGCCTCATCATCGGCGGCATCGCGATCTCGGTCATCACGCCGATTTTCGCCCTCCAGAAGGC
>JBBRGS010000053.1:0-19693 GCA_038240635.1 Armatimonadota bacterium | reverse complement strand
GCCCTCCATGCCCCGGAGGATCATGGCGCCGGGAGCGCCGCCGTCGTTCACGGCGTACTCCACGACGACGAGGTCCGGCTTCGCGGCCAGCGCGTCCCGGCGGGTGCGAAACGCGCCGAGGTCCGACCCGGTGCCCCCGATGGCGGCGTTCACATTGGTGACGACGGCCTTTGGGAATGCGGTTTTGAACCAGTCGCCGGTGAGCGCCCGGTACGAGGTTTTCTCGCCGTCGCTGGCGCCCGCCCCCGCCGTAATGGAGCCGCCGAACCAGACGACGGTGACGGGCCGGCCCGCGCGGAGCAGGTGGAAGACGTTGGGCAGGCCGTCACGCGGGTGAACGACAGGAAGCATGGCGGAACTCCGGGAGGGCGCGGGGGAGGCGTTCGGCGCGGGGACCGCAACCGCCCGGCTGAGGAGCGCGGCGGTCGCAAGAAGAGGGATTAAGAAAGCGAGGGTCTGATGACGGATCATGGGGCCTTCTCGGACACTTCCAGACAGCGTGAAGGAGCCGTCAGATCAGTCGCTCCCCGGCCTCTATTCGTCACAGCCGCCCTCCGTTCCCCTTCCCTGCGAAGGAAGCGGAGGACACGCGGAAGGGTAGGTTTCAAGAGTATCGGTAGAGGTTAGCCTTCAGGCGGCTGCGCTATTCCGCGCGGAGGAAGAGGAGGTATTCGGCTCCGGTTTCGCTCCAGTTCATCCCCGACCGCTTCATCCGAGCCTGGATCATCCAGCAGGTCGCTTCCGCCGGTCCGCTGGGGAGACGGACGGTTGAAACCGCAGCAACACCCACACGAAACCCGCCTGCGCGGGTGAGGAGGTCGCTCACGGGTTAAGAAGTCGCTCGCGGGTTAGGAAGTCGCTCGCGGGTTAGGACGTCGCTCGCGGGTTAGGAAGTCGCTCGCGGGTTAGGAAGTCGCTCGCGGGTTAGGAAGTCGCTCGCGGGTTAGGAGGTCGCTCGCGGGTTAGGAAGTCGCTCGCGGGTTAGGAGGTCGCTCGTTCGCGGAATCTTTCGACGGGAGGGAGTCGGCGAAGGCCGACTTTGCGTGGTCGTTGCAGCGGTTTCAACCGCCCGGACACTCTGGAACTTGTATGCAAAGACCCGACCGGCGGACGGTTTGGCTTGACTTTGAGAAAAGGGCAACGTATCTTCAGAATGGATATCAAGACGCTCGCGGGCCGCTCCATGAAGCAACTCGCCGTCTCCCCCACAGGAGCCTACACTATGGCGGTACCCGGACCTCCCGGCGGTTCGCAACCCCCGGCCTGGCTGAACCCGAACCTTCAAAACATAGAGAGCCACGCTCAACTCAATGGCAAAGGCTGCTTCGTGGCCGTACTCGTCCTGCTGGCGTTCATCGGGCTGATGAAATCGTTCATCGTGGTGCAGCCTGGCGAGCGGGCCGTCATCTTCAGCAAGATCAGCGGCCTCCAGAAGACCCAACTCGCCGAAGGGATGCACCCCAACATCCCCTGGCTCTGGTCCCCCACCAAATACGACGTGAAGACGCTCACCTACACCATGAGCGGCGCGTCCAGCGACGCCAAAGGCGAAAGCCGCCCGAACCCCGAAGGCGCCGATTCTGAGAGCCAGGTCCCTGACGATTCGCTCGCCTGCCTCACCTCCGACGGGCTGCCCGTCACAGTGGATGTGTCGGTGCGCTTTCACATTGATCCCGATGAAGTGTGGCGCCTCCATCAGGACCTCGGCCCCGCCTTCGTGGACAAGGTGGTGCGCCCGCAGACCCGCTCCGCCGTCCGCATGGCGTTCGGGGAATTCTCCGTCACGGATGTCTACTCCGGCAGGCGACAGGCCATCGTGGACCGCATCACCCGCGACCTGCGCGAGGAGTTCAAAGGGAATTACCTCATCCTCGATGAAGTCCTGCTCCGCGATATTCGGTTCCCGCCGGAGTTCCAGAAGGCGATTGAAGACAAGCAGGTGGCTCAGCAGGCCGCGCAGCAGATGGTCTACGAGCTGGACCGGGCGCGCTCCGAGCGGCAGCAGCGCATCATCGAGGCCCAGGGCGAGGCGGGCGCCATCCGCGAGAAAGCCGCCGCCCTGGCGCAAAACCCGCAACTCGTGCAGTACGAGTATGTCCACCGCCTGCCGTCCAACACCCGCGTGCTCGTGACCGACGGGAAGACCATCCTCAACCTGAGCGATCTCTTCAGCGGCGCTCCGCCCAGCAGCGACAAGCCGGAAGGAGGCGGTCAGTGAAGCGCCCTGTGACCAAAAGTATGCTGTGGGGCTTCGGTCTCCTCCTCCTCGTCCTTATCATCCTGAAGCCGTTTGTCATCGTTCCGGCGGGGGATCGGGTCGTCATCTTCAACCTGCAAAAAGGCGTCCTCCCCACCCAGTATGGCGAAGGGATGCACTGGCTCACCCCGTTTGTGGATCACCCGGAGTTTTACGACGTGCGACGGCAAACCTACTCCATGAGCAAAACGTCCTGGGAAGGCGAAGTGCGCGGCGACGACAGTATGCGCGCCCTCACCCGTGACGGCCAGGAGGTCACGGTGGAACTGTCGCTGCGATTCCGAGTGGACCCCAATAACGTGTGGAAACTGCACAAGGAGATCGGGCGGGACTACGTGAGCAAGATCATCCGCCCGGAACTCCGCAGTCATATCCGAATCGCCGTCTCCGAGTATCCGGCCAATCAGGTCTTCTCCACGCAGCGGCGCACCATCGAATCCAACATCGAAAGCCGACTGCGGGAGAAACTGGCGAAGAGTTATATCCTCGTCGATCAGGTCCTGCTACGGGATGTGCGGTTCTCCGAAGCGTTCCAGCAGGCGATTGAACAGAAGCAGATCGCCCAGCAGTACGCGCAGCGGATGCAGTATGTGCTTCAAAAGGAGCAGCTGGAGAAGCAGCGCAAGATCATCCTCGCACAGGGGGAGGCGCAGGCCATCCGGCTGAAGGGCCAGGCCATCGCGGCCAACGCCCGGATCGTCCCGTACGAATATGTGCAGAAGATCGCGCCCAACATCCAGACGATCATCACCGACGGAAAGTCCATCCCGATGCCCGGTGGCGTTCCGCTCCCGACCAAACGGTAGCCCTCTCGACGCCATCCCAATCCGCTTCGCCTCATGTGCGCGACGGCCCGGTGCGCGCGACGGCCCGGAACGAGACTCAGTTCCGGGCCGTCGGCGTTTCACACTCATTCATTCCGCGCTACGGGAGCGGAACCACCCAGATGTTGCGGAACTGCACGCTCTCATGGTCTCCCTGGATGATGAGGGGACCGGTCTTCGCCATGCCCGCGAACTCGCCGTACTGGATGCCGGTTGGCCCGTTGAACTCGGCGTTGTTCTGCACGAGGACGCCGTTGAAGAAGATCGTCGCGCGGGGCTTCTCCGTCACCTGGTCCCCGTCAAAGCGGGGGGAGCGGAAGATGATGTCGTAGGTCTGCCACTCGCCCGCCTTCTTCGACGCCTGAACCATGGCGGCTTTCTGGCTGTAGAGGGCCGCCGCGCCGTGGGCTTCCGGCTCCTGGCCGTAGGAGCTGGCGATCTGAATCTCGTACCGCCCCTGGATGCCGACGCCGCTATTGCCGCCACCGTCCTGCTCGCCTTTGGCGTTCACCGGCGTGCGGAACTCGACGTGGATGAACTGATCGCCGAACTCCTGCTTGGTGATCATGTCGGCGCGATGGTTAGTCGCCACTCCACCCGCCTCCACGGTCCAGTTGGAGGGGTTTTGAGTGTACCGTTGCAGCCAGAGGGTTTTCAGTTCCTCCGCTTTGCCGGAGAAGAGGACCACCGCGCCTTTGGGCGGTTTGGTGGCCATCGGGAAGACCGCCATTGTCGCCGGGGCGTCCGCCGCCCGCGCTACGCGCCCCATGCCGCCGATTGCGCTCAGCGCCACGCCACACGCCACCGCCGCCAACGCGCGGCGTCGCCCATTCATTCCAGTCATGCTCACACTCCTCAAAGATGGATGGAAAAGTTTCGCGCCGTCTTCACCGACGCCGGTTCCCCGGAGGCGCTTCGGTAGACGGCCACCTCAAATCCCCTTCGCGCGGATTCAGGCGGTGTCACGCATATTACCGTTGTCATGATGCCGTATTCATGATGCCGCAGTCCACGCGGGATTGGCGACACCCCCTTGAGACACAGTCAGGCCACCTTACCCTCCGACACCGGAGGGCGTTTATCCGTTCCGGCTGATCCTGAGATGATCGTGGCGCAGACTTCGCGGCCAGGCGCAGGAAGGCCCTCGCGCGGGTCGCTCCCCTCAGTGCGAGGAGTACGGGGCGAGGGCCTTAGATGGCGACGGTGGACCGCTCTACGGCGTGACGCGCACCGTGACGTGAGCGTTGCCCGTGCGACCCGCCGCGTCCATCCCCACGAGTCGGATGAGGTGGTTCCCAACGGTGAGGTCCGTCACGACGGGGATTTCACCCGTGCCGACCAGGGTGTCGCCGACATACCACTTCAGGCTCTCGCCGACGAGTGGGATGCCTTCATCGTTGATGGCGTTACCGACCAGTTGAACCTGTCCACCCACCTTGATCTCCGTCTCCGTAAGCGGGCGGGTGATCTGAACCACCGGCGGGGCGCCCGGCTCCGCGTAGACATCGGACACCACGGTCGTCTCGTTGAAGCCGTCGTTCACCCGCACCCGCACTTTGCCCGTCGCCGATTTGGCGAAGAACCAGTCCCGGAGGTCCGCCGCGCTGGCGTTGGGGCCAAAGGAGACCGGCTTCCACGTCGCGCCGCCGTCCGCCGAGTAGTCCACTTTCGTCATGAGTGGGTCGTTGTCGGCGTCGGTCGCCTGCCACTCCACGTGGGTGTACCGGATTCCGGCGCGAATGGTGTCGGGCGTGACCACCGGGGCCGTGACCGCCGGGGCGTTTGCGCTCCGGGTGCGCCGCGCGACGGGCGTGCCGTCCTTCACGATGTCAATGGACTGCACGCTGGCGGCGGGGACACTGGCCGACAGGAAGTAGATATTTCCCACTTCTTCCAGCGCCTGAAGCATTTGAACGTCTGCCAGAGTCGCCCCGGCGGCGTCTTTAGCGATCAGGTGGTAGGGCGACTTCGGGTCAGACGGAAGCGGCTGGTCGGGATTGCCCGGCGCGATCTGGGTGACGTTGATGAAGCCGTCGGCGCCGGTGAACCCGCGCACATTGAGGATCGGCGGCTTGGCCTGTAGCGGCCCCGCGCCGGTCGGTGAGGGCGACGACGCGACGGGAGTCCGCCTCAGGCGGGGGGAGAGAGGCGCGGCGGCGAGTGATGCAAGGGATGTGAACTGCGATGGCGCGATGGTGGACGCCGCCAGCGACGCCACTGAGGGCGCCGGCGCCGCCGGGCCGGGCATGAGCGGGCCCCCCTGGAGCGGATCGGTGGGCCGGGAGAGTTGGGCCATACCGGCGGGCAGCTGGCCGAGCGTGAAGCCGTCCATCAGCGTGTTCGTGAGCTGATTCCAGCCCTGCACCGAGATCCACTTATCGGGATCATCGCCGCTGTTCTGGCCGCAGTAGGTCATGAGGTCATAGTCCTTCGGGTCGCCCCCGGCGCGGTCGGGGAAGATCGTGGTGTCGGTGTCCCAGTTGTATCCGACGCTGTTCAGGAAGCCCTGACCGTCGGGCGGCCATGGGTCGAAAGGGGATTTCTCGGCGCTGGCGCCACAGGCTCCCCCGGCGTGGTCGCGGCCCAGCAGGTGTTCGATTTCGTGGGCCACGGAAGAGAGAGGGCGGTCGGAGGCGCGCGCGATGGCGACCGGATCGCCTTCGCACCCCCAGAAGAAGCCGCCGCAGCTCTTCACAGTGGAGCCACGTATTTTTTGGTCGGAGGTGTTGTTGGGGAACAGGCCGACGATCAACGGGTCAATCTGGTAGATGCCGGGGCGAATGCTCTCTTTGATGTCGCGGGCCATGCTCTGCATCCGCGCGACGACGGATGCAGAGCGGCCTTCATTGCTTTCGTCGCAGCTGCCCAGGCCGAGGAAGCCGCACGCCTTCTTCGTCTGATTCCAGACGTCGGTGATGTCAATCGTGCCGCTCCAGATCGAGCTTGAGACGGAGCCGGGCGTGGTCAGGCTCGCCTGCTTCAGCGCGTCCCACGGCTTGGGCAACGGGTCGAGGCCGGGCGGATTGGTGACCTTGAGCTCCACCGAGTCCACTCTCAACCCATAGGCTGACGTGAAGCCAATGTCCGTCATAACGAAGTGGTTGTTGGAGTCAGACTGGTCGAAGGTGGGGGGCGGGAAGAAGGAGGGCGGAAACTCGATGTCGGCTTCGAGCTGGATGAAGCCCTGTGTCCATCTCCACGGCAGATCGAAGAGGGCGATGGCGCCTTCCTTCCCCTGTCGCGCCTTGTCGGTGACGCCCGCCTCGCCGAGCGCCAGAACGCCGGTGTACTTCTCCGGGAAGAGGGGGCTGCCTTCCAGTTCCGTCCGGGCGCCGGGATTCGCCGGGTCGTAGCGCCAGCCGTGGAGGCGGATGCTGTAGGCGGGAATGGCGCCGGCCAGGCTGAGGTTGTGGAAAACGCGGACGGTTGTTTTGCCGTAGCGGACGAGACGCACCCCGGCCTTGCCCGGCTCGGTGTAACTCACATACTTATTGACAAGGACGGGGTCCTTCTGCGGCAGGTCGAACGGCTGAACGCCCTGCGTGACCTCCATGCCGACGATGCGCATATCGAACCGCCCGACCACCACAATGGGCAGATCGGTATAGCGCGTCCCATAGATCCCGGCGGAAGGGGAGGGGACGCCGCGCGCCACGGCCACGATCTCCTGGCCGTTGGTGGAAGGTGCGGTTGAGGCGGCCTGAAGCGTCACATCCACCTGAAAACCGTTGATGGGGTTGGGGTTGAACGTGACGCTTACGCCGGAAGGGAGCCGGGTGATGGCGGGGGTGATGGCTCCGGTGGAACCAGCCCGGCGTCCCAGGTAGAGGCGCACCGTGACGGGATCGCCACCAGGGACGAGGATCGGACGGTCGTGGCTGGCGTAGAAGTAGAAGTCCGGGCCTTCCAGCGACCCGATGTCGTCGAAGCGGATGTCATCCACCTGCACCAGCGAACCACCAGGGAAGCCACCGACGTTGAAGGAAGCAATATTGCGACTGATGACTTCCACCGTGAGGGGGTACCAGACGCCCGCCGGGGCGCCTTGCGGCGTTTTCGCCTGCCCGATGAGATTGCCACCTGGGTCGCGCACTTCCATGGAGAGGACACTGGTCTGCGAGCGCACCCAGAGCGTGATCAGGTTGTGGTGAGGATTGGTAAAATTCCCTTTGATGTAAGGCGTGCCTAATTCACCACTCCGAATGCCTTCCGCTTCATACGCACCGGAACGCGCTGGTGAACCCAGCCCCGCATAGCCATTTTCAAATGTGATACCCTTGTCCGCGTACTGATTCCCCAGAGAGACAGTGGCGCTGCCAATGCCGATGTCGTCGAAGGTCAGTACGGTGTCTCCAGCGCGCGCGACACCCGTGACGCATCCTGCGAGGAGGAGAACGAGGGCGAAGAGCGGTCGGGTATAGCCCGCCGTCCGCGCCCGCTTGCGATTCATGAGGGGGTATCCCATGGTTAGCCTCCTCCCGGCGGGGTGATTTTGTCGAGCAGCCCCACGGCGACCCGAAGCATTTTGATGGCGAGAGAGACGTTGATGTCGTTGCCGCAGGCCGCCTGTGTCTGCGCGGGTGTGGCGGTGACGAGGTGCACGGTGATGCGCAGGGCGATGACGGCGTCCGTAACGGCGACTTTACCATTGCCGTCCAGGTCGCCGCAGAGGGTGTTGGAGATGATGAGGGAGCCGTCTACGCGGTCGGCGCTGATCGGTTTGCCGTTGAGGGAGCCGAGGGCGGCGGCGGTGAGCTGGAGGGGATACGTCCCCGGCGCCGCGTTGGCCGGAATGGAGCCGGTGAGCGTGAGGACCGCCCCGGGGCCGTTGGTCGCCACGCCGGAGACGCCCGTCACTTCCACGACGCCTGGCTTCGAGAGGTTCACCTGCGTCATGCCATTCTTCAGCAACTCGCCAGCCGCGACTTTCGTCTCGTCGGCGACGGTCAGGACGGCGGGCAGCGTGACGGTGAACTGGGCGGAAGCGAGATTCACGGCCCCGCCGTCCACGCGAATCGGGATGGAGACCACGCCGCCGGGCGAGCCGGTGACGGTAGGCAGCGTGACGGTAGTGTGGGGCTGGGGAGTGAGCCGCGTCACGACCACGCGGGTGATGCCGTCCGGCGCGGCTACCGAGAGGCGCATAAACTCTTTGGCGGCCACCGTCTGAGAGTCGACGACGGCCCCCGCGCGGTTGTAGCCGTCCATGCGGAACGTCTGGCTGACGAACCCGCCCGACACGTAGAGGAAGACGGCGGGAACAGGGAAGTCGAAGGTGAGGATGAGCGGCTCGGAGGGAGTCTCCTGGTCCTGAGTGTCGGCTTCGCGGTTGAAGGCGAGGAAGTTGGTCCCGCTGCGGGCGTTCACCCCGAAGTGGCTGTCCTGATGGAGGATGACGCCGCCAACGAAGCCGTTCGCGCCGCCAAAGTGAACGCCGAGGGAGGCGTACTGGTCCCGGAGGGGTTGCGCCTCCTGGAACACCTTCGGGGCGGAAAGTGGAAGACCGTCGAAGGTGTGATCGAAGTCAATCGTCGTCGTCTGGAACGTGAGGTCGTCGAAGACGAACGAGTTGGCGTCGTTCGCTCGCGCGGCGGGCGTCCCGGCGAGGAGAAGGACCGCGACGGCCAGGGCGAGGGCGAGCGGAGTCAGGTGGCGCGAGGAACAGAGGGAGCGAATGGCGTGGAGTTCTCCCGGATGGCGCCGCGTGAGAGAGTGGAGCGGTTCGCGTCGATTCATGGCTAATTGTTCCACGGGAGTCCCACCAGGCGGCGGAGGATGAGGGGGGCGTCGAGGAAGGAGGCGACGCCGTCGTGATTGATGTCGGCGCGGGCGACCTGTTCCGCAGTCAGAGGGCCGAGATGCACGGCGTAGCGCAGGAGGAGGATCACATCGGCGACCGCGACGGAGCCGTCTCCGTCCACATCGCCGTAGAGGAGGGCGGGTGTGGTCACGGGATGCAGCGAGAGGGAGAGGTTGTCGAAGTTGGCGTCTATATACACGCCGTTCGTCCGTCGGGCCACCATGAGGGTCTCGATGAAGCGGGTACCGGGAGGAACGGCCGCGTCGTTCTGGACGAACCGGAACTTGAGGCCGTTGGGGGCGCCCCCTGCGACCGGCCCGATGAAGAGCGGTTCGCCGATAGGGGTCGAGGTGTAATCGAGGAACCGGGCGAGGACGCGGCCATAATCGCCCTGGGTAATCCAACCGGAGAGCTGGCCTTCGAGGTGAGCGTTGACTCCGCCTTCGTCAATCGCCTGGCTGAGGGAATTCACATCCACGGTTTGGGAGGCGGTGGAGATCGGGGCGCTGTTGCCCCCAGAGAAGAAGGCCTGGCCGCCGCCGATGCGCTCCATCTCCGGGCTGGAGCCAAAGCCAGGACTATAAGCGTGAACGGCGCTGAAGTTGCCGGTGGTCGCCCAGCCGGGAATCGGCACGACGTTGCCGTAGGTGTCGAACTGGGGCGTCGCGTCCTCGGCGCCGGGATCGGTGAGGAGGTTGGCGCCATACGTGAGGGGGGGCGCGTAGTAAGTGGAGCCGCCGTTGGGAAGGGGAATGGTGTCAATCAGGCGGAGTTGGACGTTGTCGAAGAAGGCGTCATTGTGCGCCGCGCCGGGTTCAGGTGTAGCCAGGAGGGTGATACGAGCCTTCCGCATCCCCTTCACGACGGGCGCCTCCCAGAGATAGGCGGTCATCCCATTGGAGGAGCCGAGCTGGGACGGGGGGTCCAGGGTGAGCAGAACCTGATCGTTCGCATCGAGTTCCTCAAGCAGGACACGGGCGGACTGGCTCCCTTCACCGGCGGCGCCGAGGGCGCAGTAGAGGCGGATATCGAGTTTATCGGTGTCGGCTTCGGCGGCGAAGGCCGAGAGGTCCACTGTTTGAGTGGCGGAAGAGGGCTTATCGCCGGCGCCTCCCGTGAAGAGCGCATTTTGCCCCGCAACGGCCGCGCCCTGCGCGACGGTGGGGGCGCTGGGGCCGCCATACGCCGTTACCGTGAAGGCGCCGGTGGTCGTCCAGCCCGGAATGGCGACGATATCATTGCCGGAGGGGGAGACGGGGCCGTCCTCCGCGTTGGGATTGGGGTTGAGGATGTTAGGCCGGAAAGCGCGGGTAGGGTCTGCGACCGGCGTGGGCGCGCGGGGCAGCGTTTTGGTGAGGACGAGGGAGAGATTGTCGAAGTAGGCGTCGTTAAAGACCCCCAGGAGCCGGTGCGCGTTGATCTGCACGTCAATGTAGCGCGTCGTTTTGGGGACTGCCTGGGTGGCGCGGTAGTAGACCCATTCACCGTAGTTGCCCTCCTGGGGTCCCAGCGTCACGTAGTTGGTGAGAACGGCCCCCCCGGAGGCGTCGCGCTGCCCCATCACGATGGTACCGTAGTCGCTTTCACGTTTGTAGGCGGTCATGAAGCCGCTCAGGATGACGGTCACTTGTCCGGTCTGGATGTCAGCGGCGAGGGGGCCGACATCCACGCGCTGGCTGACGGTGGAGTAGGCGTTATTGGGTCCGCCGCTGAAGAAGTGGTTTCCACCGCCGATTCGGCCCGATTCGGGGAGGGGGATACTGATGCCGCCATACAGGTCCACGGTGAAGTTGCCGGGGCCGGACCAGCCGGGGATGGGGACGACCTCTTTACCATCCACGGAGGCGGCTCCATCCTCGGCGCCAGGGTTGACGAGGAGCTGATGGTCGAGAGCGATGATCGGGGCGGCGTGAGCGGTGAGCCAGGGCGCGGCACACAGGAAGGTGAGGAGCAGCGAGGCGAGAAGGGAGAGCGATGCGCGGAGCGGCCGGGGCGGTGCAGGACGGCGCGCGCGGGGGACGCCGGTGGAACGCATGGAGCGGATGAGAAGGTTCATGGCTTCCTTCTTCGGAACGCTTGGCGGGACCCATCAGAGGAGGGATGACACATGGCGGCCGTGCGGCCTGAGGGCATGAGTGTTATCAAAAAAACGGGGGAGTGACAAATGGAAGCGCCATCGGGTTGAAAAGAGGCCGATCATCGGGAACTGAAATCATCCGGCGCCTGCCCGGCGAGCCTTCCATCCGGTGAACGGCCGATGGTCACTCATCTCCCTGGAGATCGATTACTTTCTGGCGAGAAGAGAAAAGGTATGAGGTAGTTTTTCCACCTGTTTCTCCGGCAGATTCGTCAGAAGTCGCCAGAACGGTTCCGGGCGCTCTTCCAGTCGCTCGATTCTCAAACCGGCGCCGATCACCGCGTTGAGAACGTCGCCGAGGGTCCACTGGCGTTCGCGGGCGAGGGGGGCGGCTTCACCCGCTTCCGTGGCCCGTTGGAGGTAACTCGCCGGGAAGGTGTCGTTGACGCGCGGGGCCTCTGAGAAGTAGCCGCTCCCGTCGCGTCGAAGCCGGTACTCGCGGGCGTCCGGCTCCCAGACCCAGTCGAGCGGATGGCCTTCAAAGACGTAGAGGAGGCCGCCCGGCTTCAGCAGCCGCGTCACGACCCGCGCCCATGCGGCGAGGTCCATCATCCAGGGCAGGGCGCCCTTGCCGGTGTAGACCAGGTCGGCGGAGGCGTTGAGCGCTTCGGGCGTGGACAGAATGTCACTGTGAACCCATGTGGCGGGCGCCTGAAGCGCGTCCGACTTCCGCTGGGCGAGGGCGAGCATCGCCTCGCTGAGGTCCACTCCCACGACCTCCCGCGCGCCGAGCTTCCACAGGGAGAGCGCGTCCTGACCGTGCGAACACTGCAGGTGGATCGCTCGACCGCACCATGGGGAGAGTTTGCCCAGCAGGCGCAGTTCGTGATCGAACAACGAGAGAACGCCGAGCTGCAGACGTTGAATGTCCGCTTCAACGTCTGCAGCGTAGGCGCCGGCGGTGAGGTTCCAGGCGACGCGATTCGCCTCGACAACTTCGCGCGATTCCATCAAGGACCTCCAAGGCTCTCCAAAGGCAACATAACCATTCTTATCGGAGCGCCGGACGAGGGGCCTTTCCGGCCAGGAGGACCCATCTGAGCCAGGGGTTCTGCGTCGAGGGCGTATAACGGCGGCAGTGGGAACAAAATGGTCCGCACGCTTCCGCACGACAGGGACACTCCAAAACAATTTGGAGCGGGAGACGAGGCTCGAACTCGCGACATCCAGCTTGGAAGGCTAGCGCTCTACCAACTGAGCTACTCCCGCTCGTGCAGCCTTATTGTAACAGCCCTCGACGCCGCCTCGCAAACCTGTCAACTCCTCAAGTCGTCTCTTTGATCCTGACGATCACAGTGGGCTGAGGATGCCCGCGCGCGCGATGTCCTTCAGCATGAGAATGCCCACGGGCCGCCCCTCCGTATCTACGACGGGGACTTCGCCGATGCTGGCTCCCGTCGCCCGCGCCCGCTCATTGATGGTGGCCAAAACCTCCACCGCCATCGTTTCCGGCGAGATCGTCATGGGCTGCGTCGTCATGGCCCGCTCCACCGGATCGCCAAACGCGCCTTCACCGCGCTTCAACTCGTAGCGCCGCAGGTCGCCATCGGTCACGAGGCCCGCCATTTTCCCGTCGGCGTCCACCACCGCCGCCGCCCCGGCGTGGGCGTGTGTGATCGCGAACAACGTCTCCTTCAGGGTGGCGCCCAGGGGAACAATCGCCAGCTGGTCCCCGGAGCGCATCAGGTCCGCCGCCCGCAGCAGCAGCCGCCTCCCCAGCGAGCCGCCGGGATGATACAAGGCGTAATCATCGGGGGTAAACCGGCGCAGTCGCATCACGCATAGCGCCAGAGCGTCGCCCAGGGCCATCTGGCAGGTAGTGCTGCTGGTCGGCGCCAATCCCATGGGACAGGCCTCGCGCTCTACCGCCGTATCCAGGACCACTTCGGAGTACTGCGCCAGCGTGGAACTCGCCCCACCCGTCAGGGCGATAATTGGAAGGCTCAACCGCCGAAGCGCCGGCAGCAACGCCAGCACCTCGTCGGTCTCTCCGCTTTGGGAGAGCACGAGTAAAATGTCGCCGGGAGCCAGCACCCCTAAATCGCCGTGGATGCCTTCTCCGGGATGGAGATACACGGCGGTCGTGCCCGTGCTGGAGAGAGTGGCGGCGATCTTGCGGCCTACCGCGCCGCTCTTGCCCATCCCCGTCACCACGATCTTGCCTGCACAGTCGCGCATGAGGAGCGCCGCCCGCTCAAACCGGTCATCCAGGCGGTCGCGCATCGCCGTCAGCGCCTGCGTTTCACGCTCCAGTACTTCGCGGGCCAGCTCCAGAATATCAATATCCTGCGTCTCCGAGATCTCGTTCATCCCGCCTCCTTCCCTTTGGTGATCGCGTCCATGCGGAGCACAGGCCGAAGAATCTCCTCCACGCGATCCAGCGGGAGGACCGTCGTCGCGTCGGAGAGCGCGTGATCGGGGTCTGGGTGAACTTCCAGAAACAGGCCGTCCACGCCAACCGCCGCCGCCGCGCGCATCAGGTCCGGGGCGTAGCGTCTCAGGCCACCGGTGGCGTTTCCCGCCGCGCCGGGGAGTTGCAGGCTGTGAGTCGCGTCGTACACCACCGGGCAGCCGAGTTCGCGCATCATCGGGAGCGCGCGGAAGTCCACCACGAGGTTGCCATACCCGAAGGTGGCGCCCCGCTCGGTAAGGATGACGCGCTCATTCCCGGTGGAGCGCACCTTCTCCACCGCGTGCTTCATATCCCAGGGCGCCACGAACTGCCCCTTCTTGACGTTGACCGCCTTCCCCGTCTCCCCGGCGGCCAGCAGCAGGTCCGTCTGACGACACAGGAACGCCGGAATCTGGAGGATGTCTGCCACCTCTCCGACTGGTGCGGCCTGAGACGACTCATGCAGGTCGGTGAGTACCGGAACACCGACCGTCCGCTTCACTTCATCCAGCATCGCGAGACCGGCGGACAGTCCTGGCCCTCGGTAGGAGTTCCGGCTGGTGCGATTCGCCTTGTCGAACGACGCCTTGAAGACGTAGCCCACTCCCAGCCGATCACAGATCGCTTTCATGGTTTTGGCGATATGGAGGCAGAGATCGAGGCTTTCCGCCACGCACGGCCCCGCGATGAGGGCGACCGTCCGGCCCCCGCCGAAACTGATATTCGGGGCCACCACCACCTCCGGAACCGAGGGGAGAGGCCAGGGATTGAGAGTTAGCGACGAGCGAGGGGGCAAGGGGTCAGGAGAAGTCATAGGGGTTCACGAGGTAAAAATTCGAATTAAGACGAGTAGGGAGCGACGCCGCCGAAAGGTTCCTGCGGAATCCATTGTCCTCAAAAGTTTCACTCGTCGCAACATTGAAACAGGCATCGCTCAGGGATGGGCGGTGTGTTATATTGCTGGTAAGTGGGGCGGTCTTTCGCTGCCCGAACCCGGAGAAGGTTTTCGTTGAAGGAGTCTCGTTGAACATGCCCGCCTGCAAGCCTCAGCCCGTCCGTTCCGAAGCGATTCAGCGCGTCATGGATCAGGCTCGATTTGACCAGCCTGAACTCGCGCGCATGTTCAGGAATTGCTTCCCCAACACCCTGGAGACGACCACGCTGCTCACCGACGAGGATACCTATGTGATCACCGGCGACATTGACGCCATGTGGCTGCGGGACTCGTCCGCGCAGGTGCATCCGTATCTCCCGTACTGCGCCGAGGATCCGATCCTGTGTCGGGTTGTGACCGGCCTGATCGCGCGGCAGGCCCGGTATATCAATGTGGACCCGTACGCCAACGCCTTCAACTTTGAAGCCAACGGTCGCGGCCATCAGTCCGATGAAACCGAACAAAATCCCTGGTTGTGGGAACGCAAATACGAGGTGGACTCGCTCTGTTATCCCATCCGCCTGGCCTACACCTACTGGCGCGCCACCGATGACCTCACCCATTTTACCGAGGAATGGCTCCGCGCCGCTCAGCGCATCGTGGAAACATGGCGCACCGAGCAGGATCATTCGCGATCCCCGTATCGCTTCCAGCGGCATGGCGTGGCGGCGACCGACACCCTCCCCAACGACGGCCTGGGGAACCCGGTGGCCCCCACCGGCATGACCTGGAGCGGCTTCCGGCCCAGCGACGACTCATGCACGTACGGTTATCTCATTCCTGCGCAGATGTTCGCGGTGGTGGAACTCGCCCATCTCGCTGAAATCCTGCACAGCGTCTACCGGGACTTTTCGTTCGCGGCGGAGTGCCAGAACCTGCAAACCGAGATTGATCGCGGGATTCACGCCTACGGAATTGTGTCGCATCCGGAGTTCGGCGATGTGTTCGCGTACGAGGTGGACGGCCTGGGCAATTATCTCCTGATGGACGACGCCAACGTTCCCAGCCTGCTGTCCGCGCCGTATCTGGGCTACACCACCAATGAGGACGCCGTGTATCGCAACACGCGACGGATGATCCTCTCTCCCGCCAACCCGTACTATGTGGAAGGGGAACACGCGCGCGGCATCGGCAGCCCTCACACCCCCAAAGGCCACATCTGGCCCATCGCCCTGAGCATGCAGGCTCTCACCGCCACCACGCGGGAGGAAGCCCCTGAATTGATCCAGATGCTTCTGAATACCGACGCCGGAACCGGATTCATGCACGAGTCGTTCGATCCCAACAACCCGGAGCGTTTCACGCGGCCCTGGTTCGCATGGGCCAACACCCTGTTTGGGGAGATGGTGATCAAAAAGGCTCTCAGCCGGTCGCAGGTCCGGCGCCGCGCCTCCGATCCTCCCCGCGTGACGGCGCCGTAACCCTGCCTCATCCCATCCTCCCAAGGATCGGCCCCCTTCCCCGTGGCGGGATTGGGGGCCACTCTGTTCGGTTTGCGCCGTGCCGACGGTCAGGACGGATCAAGACCGATGGATCGGCGAAGGATGAGGATCACGTCCGAGACGTTGACGTTGCCGTTGCCGTCCAGGTCCGCCGTCCATTTCTGATCCTCCGAGGGAACGATCAGCGCCGCCGTGAACTTCAGGGCCAGCACGGCGTCGAGCACATTCACCTTGCCATCCGGGACGACATCGCCCTTGCGCCGGGTGACGGTTCCGACGAGGGGCAGCGGCTTGCCGTCGAAGAGGCCCGCCGCGCCCGCTTTGAGAACCTCACGGAGGACATTGTTGCCATTGTCCGCGATGAAGAGGTTCCCCATGGCATCCAGGGCCAGGCCGGCCGGATGGTTCAGGGTGGCCTGAATGGAGAGGCCGCCATCGCCGGAGTATCCCGCCTCGCCGATTCCTGCCAGTGTGACGATGATCGGACCGCCGGGGGGATTCGGCGAATCGGTGGGGATGTGGACGAGGCGGACGCGATTGCCGTCCCACTCCGAGATGTAGACGGCGCCGCTGGCGTCCACCACTACCCCGATGGGCGAGTGAAGCGAGCTGTTCGCGGCGAGTTCGCCATCGCCGGTGGAGGTCGGCTGTCCATTTCCCGCGAGGGTGGAGATCACCCCCTGGGAGTCTACCCTGCGGACGCGGTGGTTTCCATAATCAGCAATGTAGAGGTTATGGTTCAGGTCCAGCGCCAGCCCTCGCGGCGCGTTGAGTTGCGCCTGAGTCGCCAGCCCGTTGTCCCCGGAGAACCCGGCGATGCCGGTCCCCGCCACCGTGGTGATGATGCCATCAGGCGTGACTTTTCGCACCCGATGGGCGCCGGAGTCGGCGATATACAACGCGCCCTCCGGGTCCACCGCCAGGCCCCAGGGAGGCCCCAGGGCCGCCCGTGGGGCGGGAAAGCCATCCCCGAGGCCGTCCGGCAGAGTACCTCCCCCCACGGCCGTGAAGATACGCCCGGCGGGATTGAGGCGTCGCACACGGGAGTTGGCGCTGTCCGCGATGTAGAGATTCCCGTAAGCGTCTATAGCCAGCTCTCGAGGAGCGGTCAACCGCGCCTGAACTCCCAATCCGTTATCCCCGGTGAAGGCGGGGGCGTCGGGGATGCCGGCGACGATTTTCGGCGCATCCGCAAGGCTGGAAAAATTAACCACTGTGTGATTGCCCAGGGCGACGAACAGGCCGCCGTCCGCGTTCACCAGCGCGCTCCAGGGGGACTGAAGGCCGCTCAACGCGGTAGTTATAAGGGTGTCGGGCAGCGCCACGGGGGGAAGAATATGAACGGTCAGGGTGTGGACAGCTTCCGAGTTGTCGGCCCGGTCCTGGCTGTGATACGACAGGGTGGTGGTTCCAACCTTCTTCAGAGACAGCGTCACTTTTCCGCTAGAGTCGGAGGTTTCCGCGAGCGGTTCGGCGCCGGTCGCGGAGTACACCAGCGCGCCCACCCCGGATAAGCCGTCGGCGCTCGTCAGTTGGACCGTTACCGGCCCCGTGAAATCGCCCGCCGTGTTTGTCGGTCCCTCCACCAGCGAGGTCGTGGAGGGCAGGGTTTTATCGACTTTCACCGTCAGCGTCTGAGGTGAGGAACTGTTTCCGACGTTATCAAGGGCGGAGTAGCTTAGGGTGGTCTCTCCCTCCGCTAAAATAATAATGCTGCTCTCTGCGGAGGCAAGATCGGTGAGCGGCTGGACGGTGGCGCCGGAGAGTTGGTAGCGAATGGATTTCAGGCCGGAGCCGCCGGTGTCCGCTGCGGCCAGTCTCACCGTCACATTCGTCATGTTCCAGCCAGCGGCGTTGGGAGCGGGAGTCGGCGTTGCTGTGATGGTGGGCGGCGTGGCGTCGCCGCCGACCGTGATGGAGCCGTCCACGGTTTTGAAAGGAACGGTGGGCGGACTGCCCGATGCGGGAGCGGCCAGGGCGTCCCGAAGGTGAAGCGCGTACACCGTTCCCACCTGGGCGTTGGCGGGGACCTGAAACGGCAGCGTGAGGATGACGCCCGGCCCATTCTTTCCTCGCGCGGAGGCGATCCCCACATTGAGCGTGGGCGGCTGGTCATACAGCAGGGTGGAGAAACCGGTGAACACCGGGCCAGGCCCGATGTCGTCCGGATTTTGCAGGACGAGAGCCGGGGCCGCCGGTGAATTGGGCGCGGAGTAGTCGAGGCGAAACTGCACCCCCGCCGTGTCCACCATATCGGCGCCGACCGTGAGACTCACGTTGACGAGTGCGCCGGGGAGGGCCTGAAGCATGGGAGCGGTGAGCGTCTGAGCGCGGGCGACGGGGCTGCGCAGGATTGCCAATACGGTCAACATGACCGCAATCAGGTAACGGTTCTTCAAAGGTCCTTCTTTCTCTTTTTAGAGAGGCGGCGCAAACAAAGTTGGCAGGCTTGCGCAGCTATTGTCGCTTCCAGTCTATTCCTCTGGCCGAAGCCGGTCAAGACGGAAGCGTCCATGACCGGACCGGTTTCGAGCGTCAGTTCCCCGCTTTCACAATGGCCTGAAGCAGCAGAATCACGTCCCGAATGTTCACCGAGCCGTCGGCGTTCATATCGGCGGCCTGCGTCTTCTCCGGCGTTGGGGGGTCCAGTCCGGCGATCAGGCGCAGGGCGAGCACGGCGTCGGTCACATTCACGGTTCCATCGCCGTTCACGTCGCCGCGCGCCGGGGGGAGGGTCAGAGTCGGCCCCAAAAAGTCCATATAATCGATATCGAAGAGCGAATTGGTCCCGGAGGAGCCGTTGGTGGGGATGAATTTGAAGACGAGATCGCGCGTTCCGCCGGGGTCACTGATGTTGGCGGTCACGTCTTTGAAGGCGCTCCAGCCGCCCGTCACCGGCAGGGCCGCCGTGCTGATGAGGCGCCCGTTCGCCACGCCGACGTGAACCTCCACCTTTCCGCCCGCGCCCGCCGAGGCGTAACGGTATCGGATTTGAGTCACATTGGCGAGATTGAGGCGGCGGAATGTCACCGTGTCGCCCGAATCGATGTAGCCGATGTCCGCGCCGCCACTGGCGTTCCCTACTTTGTTGATCGTCACGCCGGTCTGCGCCGCGAAGTTTTCGGCCTGCTTGCGGCGAGGGTTCAGGATGACTTCCGCGCGGCCCTGAAGCGACGGCAGCCCCTGGGCGCCCTTGTCGGTGTAGACGCCATCGAGCACGTAGAAGAGATTCTCCGATTGAGGGTGCCCGCTGTCGGGGGCGGAAATGAACGACCCCTCGCATCCGGCGTACTCCGCGAGCGGGTGGCCGTGCGTGTCATGACCGAGCAGCGTCTCCAGCGTCAGGTCGGCGCAGGCTACCGGATCGTCCTCCGGGTCGGTCGCCGAGAGCCGGTATGGGATCGTCTCGCCGAAGGTGAAGAAGGCGCCGTCAGGCGGAAACTGAACCATCACTGTGGGAGCGGTGTTCCCCACCATGATCGGGATCGCGAGCGTGGCCGATTTGCCGGTCTGGTCGGACAGTGTCACGCGGGCGTCGTAAGCGCCGCGCGCGGTGTAGGTGAAGGTCGGGTTCGCCTCGGTGGAGTCGGTCGTTCCATTCCCATCAAAGTCCCACGCCCATGTCAGGGAGTCGCCAGGATCGGGATCGTATGATCCGGCGCCGCTGAACGCCACTGTGAGCGGAGCCTGGCCCGATGTGGGGGTGGCTGTGGCTTTCAGGACAGGAGCGCGACTGCCGTTCACATACCCGATTCGCACCAGCTGTGAGTCGCTGTTGGCGCCGCTGAACTCGCTGCCCCACTCGATGAGGTAGAGCGCGCCGTCCGGCCCCAACTTCATATCCATCGGGCGCGCGAGGGGAATCGTTGGGACAAACGGGTTGATCTTCACCACGCCGCCCGCGTCG
>JBBRGS010000052.1:0-20364 GCA_038240635.1 Armatimonadota bacterium | reverse complement strand
CATGTTGTTTGAATTTGTGCGCGGCGGCATCACCAGCTTCGAGTTTCTCGCGTTCGTCATCGCGGCCCTCGTGGCCATCACGGTCCACGAGTTCGCCCATGCCGTGCGCGCCACGCAGGCGGGAGACCCAACCCCTGGGCGTCAGGGCCGCCTCACCCTGAACCCGGTCGCCCATTACGACCCCATCGGCACCACGATGATCCTCGTCGTCGGCATGGGGTGGGGCCGGGCGGTCTGGACGGACCCGGCGACCTACCGCCATCCTCGCCGTGACGGCCTGATGATCAGTCTTTGGGGGCCGCTGTCGAACCTGCTGCTCGCCATCACGGTTCTTCTCGTTCTGCGGTTCATCCCGATTCCCTGGCGGCCCTGGCCCCAACTCGCCTTTGCGCTGGTGCAGTGGAACCTCTTCCTCGCCTTCTTCAATCTGCTGCCCATCGGGCCGCTGGACGGCGCCACTGTGATGACGCACCTTCTTCCCGACAAGTTGGCCGTTCAGTTCCAGCAGTTCATGGCGCAATACGGCATGATGATGCTCTTCCTGCTCGTATTCGCGGGAGCCGGGTTCGTGGGGAGCTGGATAGGCGTGCCGTCTTCGTTCATCATTGAGACGGCCCTGCGAGGCTGGCATCCCCCCGTCTGAAGCGGCGCCATGACGGGATGAACCGATTGAATCCGCGCTGACTTTGTTGAACCTCTTCGCGCGTAGGCCAGGAGACTGAGTCCGTGACCACGAATAAAGGCCGCATCTTCAGCGGCATGAAACCGACCGGCGTCCTCCATCTGGCGCATCTGGAAGGCGTGCTGAGAAACTGGGTCCGACTTCAGGACGAGTATGACCTGTTCGCCTGCGTGGTGGACTGGCACGCGCTGACCTCCCGATACGACGACACCGCCGGCGTCCGCGCCGACGCCGAAGAGGTCGCCATAGACTACATGGCGGCGGGACTCGACCCAAAGCGGTGCACAATCTTCTACCAGTCGGACGTGAAGGAGCACGCGGAGCTGCACCTGCTCCTTTCGATGATCACGCCGTTGAGCTGGGTCGAGCGCGTTCCGACATGGAAGGAGTTCCGCGAAACCGAAACCGGCGAGAACGTCTCGTACGGCCGCCTGGGTTATCCGGTCCTCATGGCGGCGGACATCCTCCTGTATAAGTCCACCGTGGTGCCCGTGGGGAAGGACCAGATGGCGCACATCGAGCTGGCGCGTGAAATCTGCCGCCGGTTCAACTCGCTCTACGCGCCGGTCTTCCCGGAGCCCCAGGGCCTGCTGATCGAACACGCCGCCGAACTCCCCGGCCTCGACGGGCGCAAGATGAGCAAGAGCTACAACAACACCATCGCCATGTCGGACGGCCCCGATGCCATCCGCCAGAAGGTGATGCAGATGTTCACCGACCCGCAGAAAATCCGACGCAACGACCCCGGTCACCCCGACGTCTGCCCGGTCTACGCCTGGCAAAAGGTGTACCAGCCGGAGAAAGCGCCCGAAATCCGCGAGGGCTGCATGGCCGGGACGCTCGGCTGCGTGGCCGACAAGCGCGACCTCGCCGACGCCGTGATCGCCGCGCTGGAGCCGCTGCACGCTCGGCGCCGCGAACTGGAGGCGAACCGAGACCACGTCCACGCCACGCTGCGGGAGGGCGCCGAGCGGGCGCGAGCCGTCGCCGCCGACACCATGACCGAAGTGCGCCGCGCGATGAACGGCGTGGGCGCCCCCCACTGAGCGACCTCGTGACGGACACCCTCGCCCCCATCCGGTTGCCCGCCTTCGAAGGGCCGCTGGACCTGCTGCTGCACCTCATTCGGCGGAATCAGCTCGACATCCATGACATCCCCATCGCCCTCGTCACGCGCCAGTATGTCGAACACCTGCGCGCGATGGAGGCGATGAAGTCCGATCTCGCGGGCGAGTTCATGGTCATGGCGGCGACGCTGATGGAGATCAAGAGCCGGATGCTTCTCCCCCGGCCCCCCGCCCCGGAGGGCGACGAGGACGGCCCCGACCCCCGGCGGGAGCTGGTGGACCGCCTGCTGGAGTATCAGCGGTATCAGGAGGCCGCCGCTGTCCTGCGCGAACTGGAGGAGGCGAACCGGCGGTCGTTCCTGCGCGGCGGAGCGGTGGAGTACGCGCCGGGACCCACCCTGCGACTGGAGCCGGAGACGGCGGCGGTGAGCCTGCTGCTGGCCCTGCGCCGCCTGCTGGACGACTCGAAGACGCGGGAGGAGGCGACGCCCACGCTGCGGCGGGACCGGATGACGCTGCGGCTGAAGATTCGGGAGGTGTGGGCGGCGCTCCAGGCGGCGCCGGACGGCCTCGTCTTTGAGGCGCTGTTTCGGCACGGCGGTGGGCGCGACGAGATCATCGCCACCTTCCTCGCGCTGCTGGAACTGCTGCGGAGCGGGCGCATCCGGGTGGCGCAGCGCGAACCGCTCGGCCCCATCCTCGTGCGGCCCATGGCGAAGGAACCGGCGCATGACTGACCTGACGCCCGACCGGCTGCCCGAAGCCATCGAGTGCCTGCTGTTTGCCGCACCGGAGCCGCTCCCGCTCTCCGTCATCGCCGCCGCGCTCGGTTGCCCCGAACCCGAAGCGTATCGCGGCATGGTGGAGCTGCGGCTGCGCTACTCCGAAGGACGCGGCATGATCATCCGGCAGGTCGGCGACGGCTGGCAGATGGCGACCCGCCCCGACTTTGGCCCGTATGTGACGCGCCTGCTGTCGGCGCCGCCGTCCCGCCTCTCCCGCGCGGCCCTGGAGACGCTTTCGCTCATCGCGTATCAGCAGCCGATCACCATGCCGGAGATCGAGGCCCTGCGCGGCGTCAGCTCCTCCGGTGTGGTGAAGACGCTGATGGAGCGGAATCTGGTGCGGGAGGCGGGAAAGAAGGAGACGGCGGGCCGCCCCACCCTCTACGCCACCACGGACGACTTCCTCATGTATTTTGGACTGAAGGACCTGACTCAATTGCCCGATCTCGACACGTTTGCGGTGAGCGCTCCGTCCTCCGAATCCCTCCCCGATGCCGACGCCTCTCCGTGTGAAGTCTCCGAAATGGACGCCGCCCGCACGGAGGCCGCCTGATGGCGTCCCTTCGCATGCGCGGATGGAGCCTGATGGCTGTGGCCGCGCTTTGCCTGTCGAGCGGTTCGGCGGACGCGCGCAAACCCGCCGACGGGTCGCCCCACGCCGCCAAAGTGTCAAAGGCCGCCAAAGTGTCAAAGGCCGCCAAATCAGCGAAAGCGTCAACCTCCGATGAGGAGCCGGAAGAAACCCTCGTTCAGAAGGATGCCCGCTCCCTTCAGACGGCCACCGGCGAACCCGTCGTCATGGCGAAGACGGCCATCCTCGTGGACCCGCGCACCGGCGTCATCCTGTGGGAGAAGCACGCCAATGATCGGCGCCCGATGGCGTCGCTCACCAAGGTGATGACGGCGCTGCTCATCCTGGAGAGCGGCAAACTCGATAAGACCGTCATCGCCAGCAAGACCGCCAACGCCACCGGAGACTCCTCGATCTACCTGGCGGTGGGCGAGAAACTGACGCTCCGCGATCTGCTTTGGGCGATCCTGCTCCGTTCGGCGAACGACGCATGCGTGGCGGCGGGGGAGTACGTGGACGGCTCCGTACCGAAGTTCGTGGCCCACATGAACCGTCGTGCGAAGGAACTGGGGCTGAAGGATACCCATTTCGTGACCCCCAACGGCCTCCCCGCGCCAGACCACTATTCGACGGCGGCGGACCTCGCGCGCATCACCCTGGAGGCGATGAAGCACCCCCTCTTCAACGAAATGGTGAAGACGAAAACGCACACCATCACCCGCTCCATCCGCAAGGGGAACTCCGTGGTGAAGAGCCGCAGCCGAATCCTGTGGCGCTGGCCGCTTGCCGACGGCGTGAAGACCGGGTACACCAAACAGGCCGGGCACTGCTTCATCGGGTCGGCGACGTACGGCGGCTGGCGACTGCTCACCGTGGCGCTGAGCAGCCCGCAGGTGGGGCTGGACACGCAGGCGATGCTGCAATACGGGTTCCGCGCGTACCGCTCCCGGAAACTAGCGGAGAAGGGGACGTTGTTGCTCCGCCGGGCCGTGCCAGGGAGCTCGAACGGGGCGGTCGCCTTTGGATCGGCGAGTGACGTGTACGGCGTCTTTTCGGCGAAGGACACGAGACCTGTCACCGTCCGCTACGAATGGCGCCCCGACCTGAGCGCGCCGTTGAGCGCCGGTCAGGCCGGTGGCCAGGCGATCTGGACGGAGGAGGGAGCGGCTCCCCGGCCCACGCTGGCCTCCATCCTGAAGCCTTCGGGGAAGGGCGCAACGGTCGCCGCCGCCGAGCTGGTGGCCCTCGAACCGGCGCCGGAGAGACCCATTGTCGCGGCGGTCACTCATAATCGGTGGCTCGCGCCGCTCACTGTTTTGATTTTAGGATTATTGGGAGCGTGGAAGTATGCAACGCGTGCAAAAACTCATCGCCAACGCCGGAGTCGCCTCTCGTAGGGAAGCGGAGAACTGGGTCGCCGAAGGCCGCGTGACGGTGAACGGCGCCGTCTCCACCCTGGGCGACCGCGCGGACCCCGAAACGGATCGAATCGAGATTGACGGCCGTCCCCTGCCGAAGCCGGGCCGACGCCTTTACCTTGCGCTCAACAAGCCGCGCGGCTACACCTCCACCCGCAGCGATCCGCACGCCCCCCGCACTGTGATGGACCTCGTGACCGACGTGGAGGAGGCGATTTACCCCGTGGGGCGGCTCGATGTAGACACCGAGGGACTGCTCCTCATGACCAACGACGGGCAGTTCGCGCACCGGCTCACCCATCCGAACTTTAAGGTCCCCAAGCTGTACGAGGCGGTCGTGGAAGGTGTGGTGGGGCGCGGCGCGGTGAAGGCGCTGCAAACCGGCGTGGAACTGGAGGATGGCCGCACCCTCCCGGCGGAGGTGAAGGTGATCGGAACCCGCCCCGACGGGCGCGAGTCGTCGCTCTCCATCCTCCGCATCACCCTGCGCGAGGGCCGCAAGCGGCAGGTGAGGCGCATGCTCAAAGCGGTGGGGCACCCCGTGCTGGAACTGCGGCGCCTGCGCGTGGGCAACCTCGAACTGGGCGACCTGCCCCTGGGCCGCTGGCGCGAGCTGACAACAAAGGAAGTCTGGAAACTGCTAAAGTCCACCGAAGCCGTTGAAGGGACTCAGGGGGCTGATGGGACTCAGGGCACTCAGGGGGCTGATGGGACTCAGGAGGCTGATGGGACTCAGGGCACTCAGGGGGCTGATGGGACTCAGGGGCCGGGGAGCCTGCGACAGCTGCTTAGGGCGAAGAAGCGTCACCTGTTCCTCGTGGTGAACCGGGAGAAGTGAGGCGGATGCCTATGAGCGGCAAATCAGGAATCACGCGGCGGCGAGTGGGGACTCTCGCGCTCGCGGCGGGGATGATGCTGTGCGTCGGCAGGACGGTGAACGCCGTGCCGCTCGCCGCGCGGGACGGGCGCGGCAAAGTCATCACACTGAAGCGGGCGCCTCAGCGCATCGTCTCCATCGCGCCGAGCAACACGGAAATCCTGTTCGCGCTGGGGCTGGGCGCCAAAATCGTCGGCGTCACGGATTACTGCGACTGGCCCGCCGCCGCGAAGTCCCGCCCCAAAGTCGGCGGGGTCGTCCTCAATATCGAGCGCATCATCGCGCTTCGGCCTGACCTCGTGGTGGCGAAGTGGGACTTCCAGAAGGCGAACGTCGCCCGGCTGGAAGCGCTTCACATTCCCGTCTTCGCGGTGGACCCGCACAACGTGCGGGACACCCTGACCACGATTGAAGCCGTGGGCGCGATCACCGGCGCCATGCCCCAGGCGCGACGGGTGACGGCCCGCATGCGGCGGGAACTCGCGGAAGTGGCCAAAGTCGCCGACCACGATAAGCGGCGCCCCCGCGTACTTTCGGTTATCTCCTCGCGGCCCCTGATCGTCGTTGGCCCGAACACGTTTCTGGACAACGCGCTGAAGGTAGCGGGCGCGATCAATGGGGCGGCGGACGCGCGCGGGCCGTATCCGCAGTTCAGCCTGGAGTCGGCGGTGGCGCGGCGTCCCGACGTGATCCTGCTGTCGGCGGGGAAGCCGGGAGAGATCATGGCCAATCCGGTCTGGCGTTCCACTCCAGCGGTGGCGAAGCGACGGGTGTACGCTCCGGCGTTCATGCCCGTGCTGGAGCGGCCCGGCCCGCGCCTCACCGGGGCCGTGCTGCAACTTGCCCGGCTGCTGCATCCGTAGGCGCGATCCACGTTCCGCGGCGTCAGTCCTTCAGGCGCCAGAGGGGATGGACAGGCTGAACGCCTTCGCCGGATTCTCCACCGTGAGGCGGCGGAGGAGGGCTTCACTCATCCCCTCACGCCGGAGGGCGGGTAGGAATTCATCGTGGAGAGTATTGTAATCCCGTATTTCCCCGCCGCCCTTTTCGCCCACCGAGTACCAGCCGTTATCGTGAGACAGCAGCAGACGCCCGACATGGTTCTTCACCATCGCCTTCACCAGGGCTACGTGTTCCTGGATCGGCCTGCGACTGATCGCGTCGAAGGAGACCCATGCGCCCAGGTCCGCGATCTGATTGTTGATTGGCAGCCCGTGCCCGTCTGAGTGCGCGACGATGAACCGCGCCGGCGCGCCGCCTTCCTGAATGAAGAGGCGGGTGGCCGCCAGCCCCGCCGGGCCGCCCCCGGTGTGACAGACACATGCCAGCCCCGTCTGTCGGGACGCCTGCGCCGCCGCCCGGATCAGTTTGGCGTCTATCTCCGACAGCGCCGGAGGGTCGCCGGTCGCTTCGTCCACGCCGGTTTTGATGAAGCCCGGCCGGATTCCCGTGTCTTCGATGCCGTGTTCCCACTCGGTGATCCACCGCCCGGCCAGCTCGGAAGCGGACTCCTTCCAGGCGTATGCGGGAACGTACTGGTCGCCCGCGCCGCCGTACAGGCCGGTGTTGGTGAGGAGGTGCAGCCCCGTCTCCTCGGCCAGCCGCTTCAACACGCGAGGGTCGCGCCCAATGAAGGCCGGGGTGCAATCCACAAACCCCGTGAAGCCCCGCTCCTTCAATTGCCGCAGGTAGGGCGTCATCACCCGCGTGACTTCGTCCACCGACCACCGCGAGGGATCGGTCTTCTCCGCGCCGATGAAGTCGCACATGATATGTTCATGGATGAGGGTGGGACCCAGACGCCCTGCGGGGATCGGCCCCCGCACGGTCTGTATCCGGGACCTGGTGGGGGGAGCCGCCACAGCGTTCATGCTCGTCATGACGCCTCCGGTAAGCCACGCGGCTCGTCGCAACGCCTCGCGACGACTGATTTGGATCATGGTGAGCTTCTCCCACTGATGAAACGGAGCCGGGCGCCCGGCCTTACCAGTCGAGGCTGGCCGGGAAGTACTCCGCGATGAGGTCTTCGTAATACGGCCGCAGGGCCTTCACATCGGGCGGCTGATGGCTCTTCGAGTACAGGTCATACGGATTGAAGGCGCGGACCCATTGGAATAGTTCACGGTCATGGTCGTTCATCAGGGCGCCGTAGGCTCCTTCGCGGTGCGCCGGATAGAAGGAGTGGTATCGAATCATGTAAAGCGCCTCTTCCGGCAGATACTCCTTCACCACCTGATAGAGATATTCGTCGTGCCCCCAGGAGAGATGCACGCGGTCGAGGCCGCAGCCCTCCTCGTAGATGCCGAGCGGAGTCTGATACTCCGGGACATGACGGTCGGGATTGGCGGCGAAGAACTCGTGGAAGACGATGCGGGGGTCCCACGCGCAGCCGACGGGGAAGGTGTCGCCGACGACGGCCCATTGCGGCTCATCCCAGAGGCAGAGGATTTTACCAAGGTCGTGAATGAGGCCAGTGAGGATGAACCACCGGAGATGACCGTCGGCGCGGATCTCCTCGGCGGTTTGCAGCAGGTGCTGGATTTGCGATAGGTCGGTGTCGGGGTCACTGTCGTCCACGAGGGTGTTCAGGTACTCCATCGCCTCCCAGACGCCCATGCGGCGCCGGGTTTTGCCGCCGTACTGGCGCTTCTTCTCGCGCACAAAGTCGAGCGTCTGATGGGTGTGATTGAGGCGGTAAAACTCGCGGACGGAGGGGCGCGCGTCGGCTTCGTAGTTGCGGAACTGGGTCTCGGCTTTCTCCGGGTCAGTGGCGCGGAAGGCGGTCGGCGCATCCGGAGGGAATCGCTTCTGCAGGAAGGCTTCCCACTCCTCCACGAGGGCAGGTTCGGCCACGGAGGGCGCGACGGACGGAACGGGTTCGGACATGAGGAGCTCCCTGTGTGAAGACGATGGCCCCATTGTAGTCTCCCCTCGCGGGGGAATCCCATAACGGGCGACTGAAGTCGCGGCAACCTCCACGCAAAGTCGGCCTGCGCCGACTCCCTGACTGCCGGGTCTCACCGTCGGCGAAGTCCGCCTACGCGAACTTCGTATTCCTGTTGCCGCGACTTCAGTCGCCCGGAGTTTCCAGGGTTTACGGGAGGGCGGACTCCGATCCGAGTTCATCGCGCTTCATCACGCTGAAACTCCCGTCGGTTTCCAGCGCCACCGCGCCCGCGTCGCTCACGTCTCCCATATGGTTGTCGCGGAGAACGGCGAACACCTCCTCCCGCGTCACCTGCTCGGCTCGCATCGCCATCTCGATGAACTTCCCCTTGTAGATGAGCAGTGTAGGGTCGCTTTTGGCGAGGCGGCGCACCGTGTCGGAGCGGACGGACCCCCCTGTGGTGACGAACTGGAGGAGGATGAGGAGGAGAAAGGCCGTCATTCCCTCGGCGAGCGGCGTCGTCTTCGAGAGGAGGATGATAGCCAGCGTGGACCCCAGCGCCACCGTCACCACGAGGTTAAAGGCGTTCATCTGGGAGAGGGGGCCCTTGCCGGAGATGCGGAGGAAGAAGATCAGGCCGAAGTAGGCGAGGACGCCGACGCTGAGGATGCGCAGAATTCCTAACCAACCGTTGTAGACGATAACGCCCGCTTTCCCTTCGCGCCGCCCCTGAAGTTACGTTCCCGCCAGGTCGCCCCAGCCAGGCAGGACTTCGCAGGCGCCACATTCCGGCTCCTGAATGGCCACCCACTGGGCCGTCACGGCGAGGTCGTGCCAGTCCATCGGCTCCGGATGCGGCGCGGCGGCCCCGTCCATGAAGCGGTCCCGATGATCCACGATGGCCCAGCCGTATTCATCGGGGGCGACGCCGAACGCCGCGCGGGCGCTCCCATGGGGGTCACACGCGATGCGGCCCGGCGCGTCGGGGAAGGCGTCCGAGCCGTTCACCACGACGAGGAGGGCCGTATTCCACTTCTCCCAGTCGGCGCAATGGGACGGGAGGTCCTGCGCGATGCGGAGGCAGTCGTCGCATCCGGAGCCGTGGAGGAAGACGAGCAGCTGGTCCTGCTGAAACAGCGTATCGTGGGAGAGGACCGGCTGGCCGACCGGATCGAGCAGGCTGAAGGCGGGCGCGGGATGGTGGCGCTGGAGTTGGAGAGGAGTCATGGCAGGTCCCGGACGCTTTGAAGCAGGCGGGCGGCGCGGGCGGAGAGGTCGGCAAGGGAGTCTCCGGCGGCGCGGCGCGTGAGGTTCCCTCCCACGCCGACGGCCACGGCGCCCGCCTGGAGGTAAGCCGCCGCGTCGTGCAGCCCCACGCCGCCGGTCGGCATGAGGGGGATGTGGGGGAAGGGGCCGTGGAGGTCCTTCAGATAGCCAGGGCCGAGCCGCCCGGCGGGGAAAACCTTCACGAGGTCGGCGCCCGCCTCCCACGCGGCGAGAACTTCGGCGGGGGTGAAGGCGCCGGGCATGACGGGAACGCCGCGCCGCTTCGCCACGCCGATCACTTCGGCCTTCAGGACCGGGGAGACGAGGAAGCGCGCCCCGGCGGTTACAGCGGCGTCGGCGGTGGCGGCATCGGTGACGGTGCCCGCTCCGAGGAGGAGTTCGGCGCCGAAGCGTTGCGTCCCTGCGGCGATCATGCCGAGGGCGTTGGGTGTGGTCATGGTAAACTCCAGGCAGCGCAGTCCGCCGTCGAGGAGGGCCTTGGCCACCTCCATCAGCTCGTCCGCCGTGGCGGCGCGCAGGACCGCGACGACTCTCTCCCGTTGGATCGTTTCCAGCGTCTCCGCAGCGGACATGGCTCTCCTTTCGTGGGGGGACAGGCGCCCGGCTTCACAGGCATGATGTACCCCCGTCACGCTCCGGGGAAAACGCGGGGTCGAAATCATGTAACCTTTCGTCGCCTCCGGGAGTCTGAAGCGGTGGACCTAATGAACCGCTTCATATCCCTCGAAGTGGAGAATGTCGTCGCTCATCATCGGTCCCGGCGAACCTTACAAAGGCCCTGTCACACAACGTTCAACGAAAGGCTTCCCCATGACCTCGATCTGGTGGCGAATTCTCGCCCTCTCTCTGCTGGCCCTCACGTGCGCGGGGGTGTCCGGGGTCGCTCAGGCCGCCCGATGGAATCCCCGAACGACCGACTGGAGCCGGAATCCGACGCCAAAGATGGGCGACTGGGGATTTGACCGGCCCGGCTATCCGATGGGCCTCTATCTCCAGGGCGTCACGGTAAAGGCGGGTGAAACTGTTGCCAACCCGGTCATCTACGACAACGATGTGTACGACGACGTGTTCGATGATGAATGGGCGTACGCGATGGCAAGCCTCGGCGAAATGAACCTCGTCGGACTGATCGTCACGCCGGTCCTGACCGACGGCTGGGGCTTCTCACATCCTGACTGGAAGCAAACCGCCCTCGATTCCCGGCACAACGCGGAAGCCTCCGGCATGAGGATGAGCCGCATCCCGCCGATCACCGTGGGAACGGAAGCCGACAGCGAGAAACTCGGTGAACGCAAAGACTCGGCGGGCGCGCGGCTCTATATCCGCCTCATCCATGAGCAGTATCGGAAGGACCCGCGCCGTCCCCTCCTCATCAACATCGGCGGGCAGTCCGCCACGCTCGCCTCGGCCTGGACCCTCGACCCCACCATCGCCGACCAGTGCATCGTCTACTACACCGATATCAGGGTGTACAACGGCCATTACGCCTGGGCGTCGGAACTTGTGGCGAAGCGGTTTCGAGTGGTCAGCTGGGGCGACGATCACTGGTGGATCAACAAGAAGTGTCAAAACGAGTGGAACGTGCTGCCCCGCCCCGACGGCTGCGAGGGGAAAGAGAACGGACCAAACTCCGGCGAATGGAAGCGCCTCACCGCAATGCGAGTCCCGCTGCTGGACCACATGGTGAAGCAGTTCCAGACGCGCGGCGAGTACAGCCAGGGGGATCGCAAGGCCGACGGGTACGGCGACGGGACCTTCATCCACGCGTGGCTGCCAGGCATCTTCGGGAACGCGGAACTCATGACCGTGCGCGGGAGCGAGGTCCTCCACATCACCCAATTCAATGAGGAGAACGAGCGGCGGGTGAAGGCGTTCACGCTGAAGACGCTGCTGAACCCGAAAGCCTATGGCCGCCGGGGGTGATCGGGAGGGTGCAGGCGACGCGGTGAACGCGACTTCGCCCTCTCGACAGCCTCGTCACCCGACCGGAGGTTCACTTTCGTCTCGTTCATCCCGTAACATTTGTTCGTTATGAGGGCCATAAGGGCTGCGTCGCCGACGCTCGTTTCCACCGAAGACACTCCAGCGTATCCTAATATTCGTTGCGCTTCCAAAAGGTGGCCCTTCCAGCAAAGGTCGTAAAGCGTCTGGTCAATCTAAAAACCGCCGACTTCGAGGGTGCGGAAGTCGGCGGTCAGAATTACGCGATAGAGGATCGTGAATAGCCCCTCAATTAGAGGGCGGGTTGTGCGCACCGAGGCCGCCGGGACTGAAGAAGCGGGTCTCTCCCGTCTCGGAATCCATCACTTCGAGGGTGGACTTGCAGGGTCCCGGAGGGAACGCGCGCCCGGCCGAGTTGAAGAGCGGCGTCACCTGAACGGTTGCGGTGAGTTGCACCCGGTTGACCTGCCCCGAACCGTCGGCGGGCTGAACAGCGGGGAGCAGCGCGCCGCTGTCCACGTCCAGATGACCTGTTTCGCCGGAGCGGAGGAAGAAGGTGCGCTGAACGGCGGGGAGGAGTTTCCCCTGGGTTTCCGGATCGGCGGAACCGTCGGTGGTGCGGGTGGTGCGGCCCGGTAACTCGTAGAAGAAGCGGACGGTGACCTTACACGGGTCGGGCGGGACGGTTCTCACGCTTCCGTCCGCCAGCGCTTCGAGGTTCCGGGCGTTGTAGACGTTGACACGGGCGGTCTGGCCCCGCAGGAGGCCGATGAGCGCGTATCGACCGGGCGGGTCGGGTTGCGGATTGAAGGCGCCGACCTGCCGGGCGATTCCCGTCGCGGTGAGGGTAATCGCGGCGGCGGCGAGAGCGATGCGGAACTGTGAACGATTGCGTGTCATGTATTCTCCTGAAACCTGGGTGGCGCCGGAGTCGGGCCGCCGGAAGTGTGAAGGAGAAAAAGCCTGGAGGAACCGGGCAGGCCATTTCTTCCCGATAGCCTGAGAGGGGACCTTCGCTGCCCCAAACCGACCCTTCTTGTGGTTTGAGTATACGATACCCTCAATGAGTTTGGGAGAATTCTGAAATTCCAGATCAAGGCCGTGGAAGTGGAAGTGGGAATTCCAACCCAGAGGGCGCAGAGGGCGCAGAGAACGCAGAAAAAAAGTCCACTGGGCTGAAGAGGTTTGGTTTTCTCCCCGTCCTCCCCAGAGGAATTTCCTACGGCATCTGCCCCGGAATTCCCACTTTCGGAAGGCGCCGCTCCCGTCAAAAAACCCCTCGGAAGGCGTCGCTCCCGTCAAAAAACCCCTGACCGCACAGGATAGCGGGCGTGTTTTTCATCTGGAGGGGAAGACGGGTTTGGGGATGGCGTTCGATAGACGCAGGCATGGGTAATGTATCAGCGGAGGGATTCGTCCGGCGGCAGTGAGGCGCCGGTGAGCCGTTCCAGCAGCCACGTCGTTCCCGCGCTCAGGTCGGCGGCGACGCGGGTGGGAGGGGCGGGCCAGCCGCGCCACGGTTCATCGGGGGCGGCGGGGGTTTTGCCGGAGAGGAGCAGCAGGGTGGCCGCGCAGCCCGCCGCCGCGCCCGCCTGGAGGTCGCGCAGACTGTCGCCGACCATGACCGAGCGGGAGAGGTCGAGATTGAGTTCGGTGGCGGCGCGCTGGAGGAGGCCGGGGAGCGGCTTGCGGCAGGCGCACCCGTCCTGCGGACCGTGGGGACAGAGGTACACCCCGGCGATGCGGCCGCCTTCGGCTTCCACGGCGGCGCGGAGGGCGTCGGTCATGGCGCGGGCGATGGGGAGGGTGAGCAGTCCCCGCGCGATTCCGCTCTGGTTGGAGACGACAACGACCGTCAACCCGGCGCGCGACAGTTCAGCGACGGCGCGCACGGCCTGAGGGAAGAGTTCAAATTCGTCGAGGCGCTTCACGAAGTCGTCGCGATCCCGGTTCAGCACGCCGTCGCGGTCGAGGAAGAGGGCGGGGCGGAGCGGAGGAACGTCGCCGGGTTGAGGCGGTGGTTCGTCGCCTGGGCGAGTCAGAGCCATTTACGACGCTTGAAGTAAGCGGAGAGAGCGCCGCCCACGATCACCATCGTCCCCAGCGCGGCGGGGTAGCCGTAGCGCCAGTTGAGTTCGGGCATGTCCCGGAAGTTCATCCCGTAGATGCCGGAGATCAGCGCGGCGGACATGAGGATGATGGACCAGGAGGTGAGGGTCTGCATGGTGGCGTTCAGGCGGTTGGCGCTGGTGGCGAGTTGGTTGGACGCCACGGAGACATACAGGTCCAGGGCGCCGGAGAGCAGGTCGCGGTGGATGTCCAGGCTGTCGAGGACGCGGACGAGGTGATCGTACACGTCCTGAAAGTAGAGCTGGGTGTTTTCGGAGTAGAGGGGGAGTTCGCGGCGGAGGAGGACGTTCAGCACGTCGCGTTCGGGAGCGACGGAGCGACGGAGATAGAGCAGTTGCCGTTTCACGCGGAAGATGCGGTCCAGGTTGGTGGCCTGGCTCGGCTGGAGCGCCAAATCTTCCACTTCTTCCACTTCGTCGGCGAGGTGGTCCACCACGGGAAAGTAGTCGTCCACGAGGGTGTCGAGCAAGGCCCAGAGCGCGACTCCGATCTCACGGGGCATCTCCGGGGCGTGCCGCTCCCAGAGGTCCTGCGCGGCCTTCACTTCGGGGAACAGCTCGGCGTGCAGCGTGACGATGAACTTCGGGGCGATGTAGAGCGTGATGGGGCGATGTAGGACCTCCCCCGTTTCCTCGTTGAAGCCGAGTGCGAAGAAGACCATCGAGTAGAGTTGGTGGAATCGGTCGATGCGGGCGCGGTCCTGCGTGGCGCTGTAATCTTCCATGGCGATGGGGTGAACGTGGAATTGCTTCTTCACCCAGGCGAGATCGTCGTGGGAGGGGGCTTCGGCGTCCACCCAAAGCAGCGTCTCCTGGGCTTTCAGAAGGTCACTGATGGATTTGGGGTCCTCCACCTTGCGGAGGACGCCGTCGCCGTTCATCTGTCGAATGTGGATCATGCGCCCTTCCCGCAAGCGCAACTTGCCCGGTTCAGCAACGACGTTAGGCCAGGGGGCCGGACGATGCATAATAGAGGAGGCATGAGATTTCCTGAAGGGGACGAAGGAGCGGCGGAGCGATGAGTGAAGACAGGATGGGGCGAGCGGATGCAACGACGGCGGCGCTGGAAGAGTTGACTCCCCGCCAGATTGTGGCCGAACTGGACCATTACATTGTAGGGCAGGCGGCGGCCAAGCGGGCGGTGGCCATCGCGTTGCGGAACCGCTACCGGCGCAGTCGGCTGGACGAGGCGATGCGGGATGAAGTGATCCCGAAGAACATCCTGATGATCGGGCCGACCGGCGTGGGCAAAACCGAGATCGCGCGCCGCATCGCCCGGCTGGTGAAGGCGCCCTTCATCAAGGTGGAGGCGAGCAAGTTCACCGAGGTCGGCTATGTGGGCCGCGATGTGGATTCCATCATCCGTGATCTGGCGCAAACTTCGGTGCGGATGGTGGAAACGGAGCGTATGGACGCCGTGAAGGAGCGCGCCGAGGAACTGGCCGTGGAGCGCGTGGCGGACCTCCTGCTGCGCCCGAAGTCGGCGGGGAACGGGGCAGGCGCCGGCGCTGCGGGCAATCCGTGGGACGCCGCCTTCGGCCAGGTGGGGCAGATGATCGGGCGCATCACTCCGCGCGGGGTGGAAGGTCCGCCGCCCCCGCCGCAGCCCACCGCCGCGTCTCCGGAGGAGCGGGACCGCCGGGAAGCGCTTCGGAAGCGGGTCGCGTCGGGCGAACTGGACGCCGAGACCGTGGAGGTGGAGATGGAGGCTCCGGCGGCGGCCCCGGCGTTCATCGGCGGCGCGGGCATGGAAGAGATGATGATGAACGTGCAGGACGCGCTGGGCGGGATGCTTCAGAAGCCGAAGAAGCGGCGGAAGATGACCGTGAAGGAGGCGCGCGCCACGCTCGCGGGGCAGGAGGCGCGCAAGCTCGTGGAAGCCGAGGACGTGTCGGCGGAGGCGGTGAGCCGGGTGGAGCAGCACGGCATCGTCTTCCTCGACGAGGTGGACAAAATCGCCGGGCGGAGCGAGGGCCACGGTCCCGACGTGAGCCGGGGCGGGGTGCAGCGCGATCTCCTGCCGCTGATCGAAGGGACGGTGGTGCAGACGCGGCAGGGGCCGGTGCGGACGGACTACATCCTGTTCATCGCGGCGGGGGCGTTCCACACGAACAAGCCGAGCGACCTCATTCCGGAGTTGCAGGGTCGCCTGCCGCTGCGGGTGGAACTGGAGGCGCTGGGGCAGGGGGACTTCGTGCGCATTCTGACCGAGCCGGAGGGCGCCCTGGTGAAGCAGTACATCGCGCTGCTTCAGACGGAAGGGGTGGAACTGGCGTTCACGGAGGAGGGGATTGGGGAGGTGGCGCGAGTGGCAGCGGAAGCGAACGCGCGGATGGAAAACATCGGGGCGCGGCGGCTGCACACGGTGATGGAGCACCTGCTGGAAGAGGTGAGTTTCGCAGCGAACGAGATGGATGGGGTGCGGGTGGAGGTGGACGGGGCGTTCGTGCGGCGGCGGCTGGATGGCGTGGTGACGGACGCCGACCTAAGCCGCTACATCCTGTGATGCCAGTCCAGCGGGTATCGAGGCGGAAGCGCCTCCACTGAAACCTTTGCTCAGTTTCCACTATCCTAATTCACGTTGAGAAGGTCCGGCGCCGTTAGGAGGAGGAGATGCTCAAAACGATCAAAGCCCGCTATGAACATGGGCATATAGAGCCTTTGGAACCCCTCCCGGTCGCCGAAGGCGTGGAACTTGAATTGACGATCTCATGGGACGAAGCGTCAGCGCCCGAAGCGGACCCCACGCTGGCCACCGCCGGAGCATGGAAAGACCTGCTGGATTGCGAACTGTTTGAAGCCGATGTGTACCAAAATCGCCTGATGAAGACTCGCCCCGATGTCGTCCTCTGAAACCCACACCGAGATTCTCACTCACCTGCTCGATACCGGCTGGATCATTCGCCACTTACGAGGCGCCAACGCCTGGACCGAGTCCATGCAACGAATAGGAGCCAGGCATCTGGCGGTATCCATGGTCAGCGTCGCCGAACTCTCCGAAGGGATCTATCGCGCTCAGCGCCCTGATCTGGCGCGCCAGGCGGTGGAGGTTTTCCTGTCTGATAAAGCGGTTCTGAACCTGACGCCGGACATTTGCGACCGCTTTGGCCGCGAACGGGCGCGGCTACGAGAAGCGAATCAGTTGATCGGTGACATGGACCTCTTCATCGGCGCTACCGGGCTACACTATGGGCTGATCCTCCTGACCACAAACCCACGACACTTCGCGCGTCTTCACGGCCTGCTCATCATGTCGGATCCGAGGCAGTGAGTTACGCGGCGAGCAAGATGGATGGGGTGCGGGTGGAGGTAGACGGGGCGTTCGTGCGGCGGCGGCTGGACGGCGTAGTGACGGACGCCGACCTGAGCCGCTACATCCTGTAACCCCAGGAGTGACCGGGCCTGAAGGGCTTCGTGGATCGACGAAACCCGCCAGGCCCTCGCCATGGAGCCGTAGACTCCCGCTTCCGGCAGTCCCGTTGCGCGCCTCTCAGCCTTTGGCGGGCTTGAGGTCTCCGGAGGCGACCATCGCTTCGAGCGGGTTGTCCTCGATGTCGAGCGGGAAGTCCACGCGGCCACGACGTCGGCTGCTCTCGTAGGCGCCGAAGATGATCTCCGTGGCGATGAGCGCGTTGGAGACATCGAGCTGGCACTTCCGGCCTTCCTGAAGGCAGTTCATCGCGTCAGTGATGGCGGCGGTGATCTGGTTCACGTCCGGCCCCAGTTCCGGCGCAATCCATTCCTTCGATCCGGCGGGGCGATACCGCAGCGACGGGCCGCCGCTGGGGTACACTTCGATCACGCCTTCGGACCCGATGAGCCGGGTGAAGCAGGCGACCGGCCCTTTTCCGCCCGCGCCCGACGCGATGAGGCCGTAGACGCCATTTTCGTACTGAGTCATGACGAGGTTCTGGTTTTCGGTGTGGCCGCCGAAGACGACGCTCTCGCGGCGGTAATCAATCTGCGCGAGGACCCATTTCGCCGGGCGCTCCCCGTTGTAGAAACTGAACATGTCAATGGAGTGCGTGCCAAACTCGTAGATGTTGGGCGCTTCGGATTCGAGGCGCTGGAGTTCGCCGATGGCCCCGTCGTCGAGGAGCTGTTTGGCGGTCGTCCAGGCGTTGCCGTAGCGGCGCTGGTGGTTGAACGTGAGTTGTGTCCCTGAAGCCTTCGCGGCGGCGGCCATGCGCTTTGCGCCGCCCCAGGTGTTGGCCATCGGCTTTTCGCAGTAGATCGCCTTGACGCCCGCGTGGCAGCTGTCCACCACCATCGGCTCGTGGAGGTGCATCCAGGTGCAGATGCTCACCACGTCCAGATTTTCCTTCTCCAGCATCTCGTGGTAATCGGAGTAGACGGAGGTGAAGCCGTGCGCCTCCGCGAAGGCGCTGCCGTTCGCTTCCACGATGTCCGCGCAGGCGACCATTTCACAGTCCGGGATGGAGGTGTACGCCTGACCGTGTTCATACGCCATGTAGTACCCTTTGGCGTCCTTACGTTCCTTTTTGCGGCCCGTGCCGATGAACCCGACTCGGAGTTTGCTCATGTGGAGTCTCCTTTCGTATACAGGGGGGAGCAGTGGAGGCGCGCGCCGGATGACCGAGGGCTGGACGGCGCCGCTTCATCCTCCCATTCCGCGCCGAGCCTGAAGTCCCTTTCCGGCGTTTGCGTCGCAGGAAAACTCCTTCAGGGAGAGTATGTAGAGGCGGTATCGGACAATTCTCTACAGGAGGTTGTAATGGCGGAACCTTTGGGCATCGCGGTGGTGGGGGCGGGCAGTATCGGCATTCGGGGCGCGCTGGATCATCTATGTCTGCCCGACACGCAGGACAAAGTTTTCCTTGCGGCGGTCTGCGATCCGGCGCCGGGCCGCGCGGAGGCCGCCGCGCGCAAATACAAGGTTCGGCGCGCTTACGAGCGATACGAAGACGTTCTCGCGGACAACAACGTGGACCTGATCACCCTGGCGACGCCCATCGGCCTGCATTACGAGCAGGGACTGGCGGCGGTGCGGGCGGGCAAACACACCCATTTCAACAAGACGATGACCACGACCGCCGCGGAGGCGGAACAGCTCATCCGCGAGGCGAACGAGCGCGATGTGAAACTCGTGGCGTCGCCGGGCCAGATGACCCAGCCGCAAAACCGGGCCATTCGCCGTCTCATCCGGCAGGGGGCGCTCGGTCGGCTCGCCTGGGCGACCGTCGGATCGGCGTTCGGCACGTACCACGAAAATGAGGAGATCCGATCGGGCCAGGAAGGTTTCGGGGAGATCAATCCGGCCTGGTACTGGCGCAAACCAGGGGGCGGCCCTTTGTATGACATGACGGTGTACGGCCTGCACACCCTCACCGGCATCCTGGGTCCCGCTCAGCGAGTCACGGCCATGTCCGGAGTCCTCATCCCGCAGCGCGAGTACCAGGGAAAGTTGTATCCCGTGGACGCCGATGACAACACCGTCATCCTGATCGGCTTTGAGGAGAGCCTCTTCGCTTTCGCTTACGGAACCGCCGCCGGTCACATCAACGACGAGTTCGGCCAGCCGACCTTCTTTGGGGAAAAGGGAACCATCGCCGGTTCGCGGTGGAACGGTCAGCCCCTGAAGTTTCCTGGCTGCGACGACGGCCTCGACTCGTATCAGCGCGGTCCTCACATCACGGGGCGACATCGGGAGATGGGGGAGGCGCACGTCTTCGAGGACATCATGCAGTTGGTGGATTACGTGAACGAGGGTACGCCTCCGATGGGCGCGGCGGAACACGCGGCGCACGTCATCGAGATCATTGAGGCCGCCTATTGCGCCGCCGAAACCGGTCTCACCCAGTCGCTCACCACAACCTTCACGCCGTATGATTTCGAGGAGTGAAAAGCAGCGGGGAGTATCAGTCCTGGACGGCAATGAGAGGGCGCTTCGGCCCCCGGCGAGGACACTCAGCGCGGGGCCGACCCGGCGTTATCCAAATTACATCCAATTAATTCCAAAATTTGGATGACGCGTGGAAGCGTTCCATCCTGGGAGTCACACGCCTCAATCTCGCGACTTCATCGTTCTGTATCGGGATGAGTCAGCTTCCAACGGAGTTCCGGTTATGCGAATGCCGCGAAAACCCCCATCCACACTGAACCTGTTTCGCCAGGCGATAGCAAACGCGCGGCTGGATAGGTTGCTGCTCCCCATGCTGTTGGCCATACTTGGTTCAATCGTATTCCCAGGTCGGCCGGACGCAGCAGCGGTATGCGTTTTTTTTCCACGGTCGTGGTGCTGTCGTGCTGCGCCACACTCAACACTTCTCGCGTGACCCTCCCATGTTTCGTTGTTCTTGTGCTGGCGTATTTGATAATTCTGGCTCCGTGCTGGGATTATTGGGCCAGCCTCCCGTGGGCGTCTTCCGTGCCCAGCCTGTTTCGATTGGGAGCGGCATTGCCGTCGGGGGCCACAGCAGTGGGTTGCTCGATCCTCATCGTTATCGTTCTGATGTATGTATTGGTGTGGTTCGGTGGAGCGGGACTGGCCCTTCGAATAGGTTACTCGGCTGCTTCGGTATGCATTGCTATCCTCGGATTATCATAGAACTGGGAGAATGGTGAAGAATTCTTAGGGAGGTCTGGCCTTGAAAGATTCGTGCAATCCGCCGGCTTGAACGTCGCCTTCACTGCAATCGGCGCCGTATTTCTCGTACTGGTTCCGTTTGGCGTGGTACTTGGGTTCCGCTGGATCCAATC
>JBBRGS010000051.1:0-20516 GCA_038240635.1 Armatimonadota bacterium | reverse complement strand
AACCCCATGAAGTTCCCTGAAAGACTCGGCGCGGGAATCGCGGGAAGGAAGAGTCGCCCCCGCCCATGGCGAATGAGGGAGTCGAGGCCGGCCTTTGGACATCTCTCCTCAATTCGTCCGGGGGAGTCCGGAAACCCCGCGCTCAGGCGCTCAGTGACTCAGGCAGGGAAGGGAGTGCGACGTGGCATCTTCGGACAAGTCGGTGATGATTGTGGGAGGCGGGCCCACGCAGGCCTTCCTCATCGAAAAAGCGGTGGAAATGGGCCTCCGCGTCATTGTGGCGGACCCCCTCCCCGTCTCCCCCAGCTGCTGGAAGGCCGCAAAGGTCATCTCCGCCTCCCCCGCCGACCCTGAAGGGCTGCTCCTCGCCGCCCGCGACCTTCAGGTGGACGGCCTGATGACCACCACCCTCGACTCCGGCGTCCCCGTCATGGGCTGGATCAACGATCAACTTGGCCTGCGGGGCGTCCACGAAGCCGCCGGTAGGATTGCGGCCAGCAAACTGGAGGCGAAGCAGGCGTTCCTCGCGCATGACGTGCCCACCGCGCGCCACGCCCTCATCGCCTCCACGCCCGACTCCCCCGCCGCCCTCGCTGACCGCCTCGAAGCCGCCATGGATGCCGCCGGGCTGACCTGGCCCGTCATCGTGAAGCCCGCGCGCGGCGCCTCCAGCCAGGGCGTGTATAAGATCGAAAGCCGCGCCGACGCCGAACGGTGGCTCGCCGACACCTGCGGTTACGCGGCGGAGATGGAGACCGACCTCCTCATCGAGGAGTTCATGGTGGGCCGCGAAGTCTCCGCCGAGATCATCGTGGTGGGGAATGACCCCGTGCTGCTCCAACTCACCGATAAGCGCATCACGCCGCCGCCCGCCTGCGTCGAAGTGGGGCACCTCCAGCCCTCCACCGCGTGGGACGAACCGGCTCTCCTCGCGCAGATTCAGGCCGTCGTGAAAGGCGCCATCGCCGCAATCGGCCTCACCGACTGGCCCTGCCACCTGGAGATGATGATCACCGCCGACGGCCCCCGTGTCGTGGAGATCAACCCGCGCATCAGCGGCGACACCATCGGCAGCCACCTGACGCACCGCTCCACCAACCAGAGCTTCCTCGAACTGGCGCTGAAGACTGCCCTCGGCGAACTCGACGCCGGAACTCTCCGCTCCGAAGTGAACTCGTTCCGTCAATGCGTCGCCGTCCGCTTTGTGGAGCCGATACCGGGCAAACACCTCAAAGGCGTTCACGTGGAGCGCCCCCGGTATGTGGACGACGTGATGACCTACCTTCCCTACGGCGTGCGGATGAACGAGTTCCTCTCCAACTACGACCGCGTGGCGGGCTACATCACCGTGGGTCCCACGCGCGAGGCCGTGAAGCGCCAGCTCGACGAGATTTTCGACGGCCTGCGCGTCCTCACCCTCGAAGACGACTGATTCTCTCCGGTCTCTCAAAAGAGAGCGGCTCGATCCCTCACAGGAGGTTTCATGCCCAAACCGAGTTTCATCCGCCGAGTCATCGGCGAACTCGACAACGAAGTGGGCGGCAGCCCGATGAACACCCTCTTCAACGTCGCCGACCTGAACGGCGATGGCCGCCTCGATCTCTTCACCAGCGGGCGCAACGGGCGCATGGCGTGGTTCGAGAACCCCGGCGACATGGGCGAGTGGACCCGTCATATCGTCGGTGACGTGACCTATCAGGAGTGCGGCGGTCTCGCATATCCGCTCCTCGGCGACGGGCGACTCCATCTCATCAACGGCAGCGACGCGGGCGCCGATGAAGTGGCCTGGTGGGAGAACCCCGGCCCGGCGGGCGGCCCATGGCGACGGCGCATGATTGCCAAAACCGGCGCCAACCAGTTCCACGACGAACTCATCGGCGACGTGCGGAATGAAGGCCGCGACTCGATGGTCTTCTGGAACGAGGGGAACGCCTCGCTCTTCTGGCTGCCGCTGCCCGACGACCCGCGCGTCAGCCCCTGGCCCGGCCTGGAGCGCATCGCCGACGGGATGGTGGAAGGGACACAGCCCGAAGAAGGCCTCGCCCTCGCCGACCTGGACGGCGACGGTCGCCTCGAACTCCTTGCGGGGACCCACTGGTTCCACTACGCCGAAGGCCGCTGGGAGCGGCACAAATACGCGCACGGCTACATCACTACCGTGATCGGCGTCGGCGACCTGGACGGCGATGGTCGCCCCGAAGTCGTCCTCTCCGAAGGCGACGCCTGCATCTACGGCAAGCCTCAGGGCGGCAAACTCGCCTGGTTCAAGCCGGGCAGGGACCTCCGGGAGCCGTGGGAGGAGCATCCGATGGACGACGGCCTCCTCGATCCTCACTCGGTGCAGCTCGCGGACCTGTGCGGCAATGGGCGGCTGGACGTGCTGGTGGGCGAGATCGGCGTGCATGACCGGCTGGAGAAGTCGCCGCCGCGCCTGATGGTGTATGAGAACGATGGCCAGGGCGGCTTCACCCGGCACATCCTCGATGAAGGCGTCGGCGTTCATCACGCGCGGGTCGCCGACTTCCGTAGCCGGGGCGTCCTGGACATCGCGTCGCGTCCGCTGCACGGGCCGGACAAGTGGAAGGTGTTCGTCTGGTACAATAACGCCGGGACCCCGCCCCCGGCATGAGGGCCGCAGGCCGCCGGTAGACGATGGACAAGGAGACCGCCATGAGTGTGAGAGCGCCGGAGCAGGAGCTGCCCGAACCGCTGGCTCTGGATACGACCTCGGATGCCACAGCGACGAGCGAGGCGCCCACAGAGAAGCCTGCGGCGCGCTGGCCCCGTCGGACGGAGCGCACCCCGCGCGAGCGGTTCATCGAACTCATCCTCCAGATGACCGACGATCAGGTGGAGGAGTGGCTGGTGGAGATTGAGGAGGAACTGGATGACCTCGACGCCATCGAAGCGGCTCACAAGGAAATGGAAGAGGAGGGAACGGTTCCATGGGAGGAAGTTAAGGCGAAACTGGGGCTGGCATGAACTATCAGATTCAACTGTCCCGGAGCGCCGAACGCCAACTGGAGCGCTTCTCTCCCGAACTCCGCCAGCGCATATCTTCACACATTACCGTTCTGAGGGAGGAACCGCGACCCTTTGGCAGCATTCGGGTGAAGGGCCGAAAGGACGCCTTTCGCATCCGCGTGGGCGATTACCGCATTCTGTACGAGGTGCAGGATGAACTCCTGCTCGTCCTCGTGCTGAAAATAGCTCACCGCAGCGATGTGTACCGCTAATCCAGATGAAGGAGTTAGGTGACCGCCATGAGCGTGAAAGCGCCGGAGTTGAATTCGCAGGAGCGCGTGAGTGTCGAGGAGCCGATCCTGGAGGTTGAGGCGGGGGAGTTGTCGGCGCGCTGGCCCCGTCGGACGGAGCGCACCCCGCGCGAGCGGTTCATCGAACTCATCCTCCAGATGACCGACAATCAGGTGGAGGAGTGGCTGGCGGAGATCGAGGAGGAACTGGATGACCTCGACGCCATCGCCGACGCCCGCGCGGAAGAGGGGGAGAACATTCCCTGGAGTGAGATCAAAGCGGAACTCGGCCTTTGATGGCTTATACGCTGATTTTTAAACCTGGCGCCAAGCGGCAGTATGATCGTCTGAACGCCAACCTGAAACACCGAATAGCGCCACACATCGACGCTCTTGAACAGGACCCTCGTCCACTGGGCTGCCTCAAACTCCGGGGGGATGAGAACGTTTACCGCATCCGCGTGGGCGATTACCGCATCCTGTATGAGGTGCAGGATGAAGTCCTGCTCATCCTCGTGTTGAAAATCGCCCACCGCAGCGATGTGTACCGCTAATCCAGATGAAGGAGTCAGGAGACCGCCATGAGCGTGAAAGCGCCGGAGTTGAATCCGCAGGAGCGCGTGAGTGTCGAGGAGCCGATCCCGGAGGTTGAGGCGGGGGAGTTGTCGGCGCGCTGGCCCCGTCGGACGGAGCGCACCCCGCGCGAGCGGTTCATCGAACTCATCCTCCAGATGACCGACGATCAGGTGGAGGAGTGGCTGGCGGAGATCGAGGAGGAACTGGATGACCTCGACGCCATCGCCGACGCCCGCGCCAAAGGGGAAGAGACCCTCAGTCTGGAGGAACTGAAGGCGGAGTTGGGGCTTTAATGGCGTATACCGTCGTCGTGGAAAAAGCGGTCAGCCGACAGATCAGGCGCCTCCCGAAGGAATTCCATGCCCGCATCTATTCTCACCTGTTCGCCCTTGAGAACGACCCTCGCCCGCCAGGCTGCCTCAAACTACAGGGGGAGGAGAACGTCTACCGCATCCGCGTGGGGGATTACCGCATTCTCTACGAAGTGCGGGATGAGGTCCTGCTCGTCCTCGTGGTAAAGGTCGCCCATCGCAGCGACGTGTACCGATGATCCACTCCCTCCGCTTCTTTGGAAGCGAGGCGTTAATAGCCGATAAGGAGACCTCGATGAAAAAACAGACCCTGCGAGACGTGGACGTGGCGCACAAGCGCGTGCTCGTCCGCGAAGACCTGAACGTTCCCCTCGATGCGGAAGGCGCCATCACCGACGACCGCCGCATCGAGGCCGCTGTCCCTACCCTGCGGTATCTGGTGGACCATGGCGCCAAAGTGATCGTCGTGGCGCACCTGGGCCGCCCGAAGGGCCAGCTGAACCCCAAATACAGCCTGAAACCCGTCGCCACACGCCTCTCGGAGGCGCTGGGCGTTCCCGTCACACTCGCGCCCGACAGCGTGGGTCCTGAAGTGACAAATCTGGCGGAAAGCCTCAAGGATGGCGAGGTTCTCCTCCTCGAAAATATCCGCTTCCAGCCCGGCGAGGAGAAGAACGATCCCGAACTCTCCAAACAGCTCGCGTCTCTCGCGGAACTGTACGTCAACGACGCCTTCGGGGCGGCGCACCGGGCGCACTCCTCCACCGAAGGCGTGGCGCGGCTTCTTCCCGCCGTCGCCGGGTTCCTCATGGAGAAGGAAATTGACTACCTCAGCGGCGCGCTGGAGGCCCCGAAGCGGCCCTTCGTGGCGATCCTCGGCGGCGCCAAGGTCGGCGACAAGATCGGCGTCGTCCAAAACCTGCTGGACAAGGTGGACACCCTGCTCATCGGCGGCGGCATGGCCTACACCTTCCTCAAGGCGCAGGGATACGAGATCGGCAAATCGCTCCTCGACGCCGACAACCTCGCCACCGCGCGCGAGACGCTCGAACTGGCGAAGTCCAAAGGCGTGAGCCTCGAACTGCCCTCCGATATCATGGCGGCGTCCGGCTTCAGCAACGACGCCGAGCGCAAAGTGGTCCCCGCCACCGCCATCCCGGCGGAGTGGCAGGGCCTCGACATCGGGCCGGAGACGATCCGTCGGTTCCGCGACATCATCCTGGGCGCAAAGACGGTGGTCTGGAACGGCCCGATGGGTGTCTTCGAGATGCCGAACTTCGCGACGGGCACCGAAGCCGTGGCGCAGGCCCTGGCCGACAGCGAAGCCCTGAGCATTGTCGGAGGCGGCGACAGCGCAGCGGCCATTGAGCAGCTCGGCTTCGCGGACAAGGTAACGCACATCTCCACCGGCGGCGGCGCCAGCCTCGAATTCCTGGAGGGGAAGACGCTCCCTGGGGTGGCCGCACTGCTCGACAAGTAACCGTCCTCCAGCGTCACGATTGAGAGGGCGGACTCCTGTTCGCCCTCTCGCGGCAGGTTCCCTACCAAAAAGTGACGGGGAGGAACTGATGGGCAGGACTACAACTTAAACAGGAGATGATCCACAAGGAATGGTTCGGCGTGCGACAGGTCCAGAAGGTACTTTAAGGGACGTGGCGCTCCGTTAGAATTCCGGCCCTGCTTCATCACTGCCAATTGGTCCAGATTTTTCGCCGTGAGGCGAAGGAACAGAATCTCCATGAGTTCCGCCCGCGTTTTACGGTAGCGGCTGATGGAAGTGCGCTCCATCCGAGCCTGCTCGTAGGCGGACCGTCCTCCCTTCAGTTCAGAGCGCCACCGCTGAAAGGAACGATCCTGGTCGTTATACTCCACATCGCATAGGGCCAACATCACTCCGTGTTCGCCATGGGCGGAAATGGACGATTGGGTCGCGGAACTATCATTTAAAATCGCATGATGATCATCCGAACTGATCGCTTTGGCCAACAGGTCCCGAATGCGCGACGTGTTCAGGTTAAAAGCGGGGCCTCGCGCTCCAGCCGCTCTTTGATGATCTCCGCATACTCCGGGCTGATCTCAATGGCCAGCGCCTGCCGACCCCAGCGCGCCGCCGCCACGGCAGTGGTGCCACTCCCTGCCATCGGGTCCAGCACAGTGTCACCGGGACGGGAGAAACAGCGGATCAGGTCCTCGGCCAGAGCGTCAGGGAAGGTGGCGGGGTGTTGCAACTTCAGCCGGTTGCCTTCGCTGTTGGAGGTGGCGTAAGACCAGACCGTCCCCCGACATTTGAAGGGATTGACCGCTTTCGGCTCAATCTTACGGGTGCCGCCATTGGTGAGTCGGTCGGTGCCGGTGTAGATTTTACCGGCATGTTTGGAGGGAACCATCAGGTGTGACTTGTCGAAGACGCGCGGCCGGTCACCTTTGAAGAAGATGAGAATATACTCGTGATCCACACGGAATCGCTGCTTCCACCACGCGCCGGGGTTACCCGCTCGTTCGTAAATGCAGGTCTCAAACAGGCGCCAGCCCGCTCGGTCGCACCAGTCCACCGCCAACCGAAACGATGTGAGCGACTTGGCAAAGTTCCTCGTGCCATCCCCGATGACGACCGCGCAGACTCCCCCTTCCTGGGTCACGCGGAGCAGTTCAGTCCCCAGGCGGGAGAAGTCGAAGGTCCACCCTCCCTTGTAATCCCGGATTCCGTCATACGGCGGCGAAAACAGAGTCATTCCCACGGAGGCGAGGTCCAGAGTGGGGAGGATGTCGAGGCAGTCCCCCACACGGATGAGGGGAAGGGGGCTTCCTCCGGAGGCAGGCGTCTGCGGTTCATTCATCAGAACCCATGATGGACGAAGTATCAGAAAACTTCAGGTTCTCCGGTTTCCGGCGTTTTCTATACCAGCGACTTTAGCAGGCGCCTTCACCGCCTCCCGCGCCTTGGGCGTCAGGTCCACCCGCGCAAACAGCGCGTCGCCCCGGTTCTCCACCGCCCGAATCCAGCCCGCCGCCGGACCCGTGTCCGACTGATGGTTGTAATCCACCGGCAGATCGCTCTTCCGCACGTTGTCCGAGAAGTTGCGGACGAACGCCGCCCGAACCTTTGGCGTGATCGTCACCGCCCCGTAAGCCGGGTGTTTCCACTTCCCGTCGCGGCACACCTGAATCCACGTCTCGCCGCTCACGCCGTCCGGCGCGTCCGCAAACGTCAGCCCCGACAGGTCCGTCGCAAACGCTCGCGTCTCTTCCGCTCCGTCCATCACACGCCTCCAGAGGGCAAGAGCCTGTTTAGGCAGGAGAGGGCCGCAGCCTGTTTAGGCAGGCTGTCACCCTCTGGCTCGCCCCCTCCACTGAAAGCCAATCCCATGCATTCAGCGGATTGTATGCGTTTCGGGAGCGATTCGAGCGAACGACGCCATGAGCCTCATCCTCGCCTCACAAAAAAAGGGAGAAGGCCCGGTTGGCCCTCCCCCCCTTTCTGTCGCCTCGTGAATTGTGCTTTCTGTCGCTGCCGCGTTCTATCCGTCACTAAGAACAAACTTCCCTTTCGGAGGTGGAGGCAATCCCCTCTCCCAAAGTTCATCTCTCGCCATACACTCCGCCTCCGTCAGAAAATGAATGATGTCGTTTTCGTCCGGTTCAAGGGAAGGAAAATAATCAGTATAAAGATAAACCCTTGGGGGTCTCTTCTTTAATGTCTCGCCTTGGGCTTCTCCAGCCTTCGTGAGGTCGTCCATACTAAACCCGCTTTCTTTCGTAATGCGCACCTATTAAATCGGCGAGGATTTCACATCTTCGGTGATATTGCTCCACCTTATCGGCGTGAACAGGGTTTCGTCCATCCATTTTTGTTTCATATTCAGCCTGGGCCATTTGATCTGCCTGAATAATCACCGCCTGCAATTTTTCCCCATTCTGCCATTCCTGCGACAATCCATAAAAGCGATACAGCCACTTACGCCCCAACCGATCCGTTCCAAAAGCCCGAATTTCCGATGCGCCACTTGCCGCCATAATCCGAAAATCCGCCAGAGAAAACGGACCGCCGCCCGGGTGATTGTGGGTGATCACCACGCCATTCAGGTCCCTCCAAAGTCCAATTTCCTGCCCGGATACCGATACACTGGACTACTCTCCCGTTTCCTCAAACACCACCCTGCCCGAAGGTCGGTCATACACTCGTAACATTTCATTGGACGTGGTGTCGAAGGCTTCCTGTTCCCAGCCCAGCAATCGGGTGAGCCGGGAAGGAGAGAGAGGACCCAACAGGGAGTCCGGAACCAGCGTTTCCACCCGGTCCTGTAATCCATACAGCATGACCCGCCTCCACTGCACCGGATCCGCCAGATCGGTGATCCCCAGCCGGGATAACGCATGCTTCAACACCCCGTCATCCTGCGTCGCCCGCGCCAAAAGCAGCGCCTGCCGCTCTCGCTCGCTCAACCCCTCCAGCCACGGCGCCCAGTCCACCCACGTCTTCCGCTTCCCCTCCGGCGTCACCCCATGACGAACCACGAACGAACGCCCCGCCGGTTGCGCCGGCGCGCGATACCCCGCATGCTTCCTCGGTCGCAGGTGAAAATGCCCGTGCTCCGCGATCAACGCCTCGTCAGGCCGCTCGAAGTCCGCCTCCATTCCCGCTTCGTCCTTCGATACATAAGCAAGCGTCCTCCGGCAGTTGATGTGGCTCGGTTGTCGCCACTCCGCATACTCCGGCGAACCCACTCGAAGCGCCTTCCCGTCCCCGGAGTGTTCAGCACGAACGGATGCAGCGGCCCAAAAGCCAAAGCCACTCGGCCCGGCGGTCAAAGCGCCACGGAGGGCGTACCAACGCATTTCTCATGCCGAAAGGACCGTTTCGCAGCGCGTCGAAGAACGCACCATTACCGCGCCTTTACAACCGCACGACCCTGTGGGGAACCGAATGGACTTCCATTACACCGAGCAACTCCGGGAGGAGTATGAACGCGACGGGCTGACCGTCATGCGCGGCCTCATTCCCGCGTCCCTGCTCACCGACCTTCGGCGAGAGGCGGAGATTGGCCGCCCTATCGCCCGCCGGGAACACGGACCTCAGGCGCAGCGTCTCCAACCCGTCTACATGCACCCGGAATTAGACGACCGTCCGTTCAGAAACTTTCTGAACCTGCCCGGATTGCGGGAGACGGTTCAGCGCCTCCTCAGCCCCGACCACCGCTCTTCGGATAACATGGGCATCCTATATGAACCGGCGCAGGACCCGTGGGCTACGAACTGGCACCGCGACTGGGGACACCATGTCCCTGACCTGGACCAGGAACTCTTCTTTGCCGCCGCTCAAAACCGGAATATGTTCAATCAACTCAATGGCGCGCTCTACCAGGACGCCTCCCTCTGGGTGGTTCCCGGCAGCCACATTCGCCGGGATACGGAGGCGGAACACGCCGCCTTTCCCGATATGCCTCCACGCGGCCCCGACCTCCGCGACTCCATGACCGCCGAGGAACGGGAACGAACGTGCAGCGACTATGCGAGAAGCATGCCGGGCGCAGTGAATAAACTCCTCGCCGCCGGGGATGTCGCGTTTTATCGGGCGGTCGGCTGGCATATCGGGTCGTACATCCCCTACACCCGCCGCGCCACCCTCCACGACGGCTTCTACGGCGAGGAGGACCGCGCCTGGCAGGTGAGAATGAGGGAAGGTCGGTAAGCCCTCCAGTCGGCGACCCCTAAATCTTCGCGGCCTCCCGATGGACCAAAATCCAATCCACCGTCTCCTCTACCGAAGCCGTGGAGTTGTCCAAACGGCAACCCAGACCGTTCAATTCCCGGCGCATGGTCGCTTCGAGATGGGTCCATGCGGCGGCGACGGTCTTCTCCGGTCGGCGAGCGTCCCGCGCCAGGGCGGTCGGAATGCCGGGGTCTAAAGTGATCAGCCGCACGGTTAAGTCGGAGAATCGCTTTCGATACTCCTCCACGCGTTCCCGGTTGACCATCACATAATCGAGAACCACCGTAAAGCCTTCGCCGGCATATAAGACGGCCAGGCAGCACTGATTGCGAACGTTCAGGTGGATTTGACGAGCCTCTTCTTCGGGAGGAAATCCGCCCGGCGGTACGCCTCCCGTCACAATCCATTCCTGTAAGCGGTCCCCTTCGATGTGAACCGCACGGGGGAATCGCCGGGCCAGAGCCTGAGCCGTCGTCGTCTTGCCGGAACCGGGTATGCCGTTCAGCAGCCACACCTCACCCGTCCGCTCCGGCTCGTCTCGTGAGAGGGCGCTTATGCCGACTCCTTCATCTGCAGCATCGGGTGGCGGCGCGCCCCCACAAACGTGAGGTAGCTGATGCCCACCAGCATCGCGTAAATGCCGATGAACCCCCACACTCCCATATGGGAACGCGGATGAATCATCGGCACAATCAGGTCATCCAGAATGAGGTGCGGATGCCGCAGCACGTCCCAGCTGTTCCACCGCTCCACGCGGCCCAGGTAGATGCCCATCGAGCAGAGGCCAATCAGCGCGGCGACGGAGAGCCACCCGACCACCCGACCGAACAGGTCCTCCACCACCAGATGGACCATGTGAAGCGAGATGACGGCCAGAAACAGCCCCAGCCACGCGAACAGCACGAGGAGGCCCAGGTTGCTGCCCCACCCGAACGGCGCCACCTCCGGCAGATGAATGATGTCCGTGACGAGGTACGGCGCGTTGGGGAAGAACGCCAGCCAGACCAGCGCCGGGAATATGGCCCACCGTCGCCCGTTGGGGGAGCAATACAGCGCCATCATCGCCAGGCTGCCGAGATACGGCACCCACGCGAGGAACAGGTTCCAGTAGAGGAAACCCGACTCCACCCGGAATCCCATCGCCTTGAGGGCTTCCAGCAGAAGGAACGCCAGCGAGGAGCCGATGACCATCTCGTAAAAGAGGGCGGCCAGCAGGAAGCGCTGCGCCCCGTCGCTCCCCCGATCGCTGAGGTATGAGGAGGACCGTTCCCGGTCGCCCCTCCGTTCATTCCCCATCCCGTTACTCCTCCGTCGCCCGACTGCGCCGTATCGTGAGGCTTTGTTCGCGGCGGCGAGGCGCAATTCCCGCTTTGGGCGCCCGGTTCCCCTGAGTCTCGCCGGAGTGGCGGGACGAGGGCGACATCCCTCACCATGAGACGAACGACGCGCCTGCCCTGCTCCTCACGCAGGAACGCGCTTCCGTCTCCCGAAGTGGTTCTCATCCCAAGTCGCCACGGTTCATACCTCATGCCTTCTCACTCCGCTGTTCACATCCGCCTCATGAGCGCCCTGAAGCGCTTCTGCCTGCTGCTGGCGCTGCTCGGCTTCGCCGCGCCGTCTCACGCCAAAACGCGCCTCGTCGTCTGGGGTCTTCAGAGTTCCGAGGAGACGAAGGGACTCGACGCGCAGGTCGCCGAGTTTGAGCGCCGCAACCCCGACATTGACGTCTCCCTCCTCTCAATGGGCGCAGGCGGCATGGACCCCCAGAAGCTGATGACCTCCATCGCCGGGAATGTGCCCCCCGATGTCATCAATCAGGACCGCTTCACCATCGGCGACTGGGCTTCCCGCGATACCTTCCGCGCTCTCGACGACCTCCTCCGCGCCAACCCTGGCCCCATCCGTCCCCAGGACTATTACCGCGCCTGCTGGCAGGAGGCCGTCTACAAGGGTCACGTCTACGCCATCCCCTCCGGCACCGACGACCGCGCGCTCTTCTACAACAAAACCCTCTTCCGCGAGGCCGGTCTCGACCCCAATCGCCCGCCCCGCACGTGGGAGGAGCTCGCCGCGGACGCCGTCAAACTGACGCAAAAGAACCCCGACGGCTCCTTCCGCTCCATCGGGTTCATCCCCAACTACGGCAACTCGTGGCTCTACCTGTACTCGTGGCAAAACGGCGGCGAGTTCATGGACCCCACGGGCCGCGTCTGCACCCTCGCCAACCCACGCACCGAAAGCGCCCTCGCCTTCATGACGCGCGTCTACGACTCCCTCGGCGGTGTGGAGAAGGTCAACGCCTATCAGGCGGGCTTTCAGGGCAACGAACTCGATCCCTTCCTCACCAACAAGATCGCCATGAAGGTGGATGGCAGCTGGGTCCTCAGCAACATCGCGCGCTACGCCCCCGACCTCAATTTCGCCGTGGCCCCCGCTCCCGTGCCCGCCGCGCGCCTCGCCGGAAAGCCTCCGTTTAAGGGGCAGGACCCGTATATCACCTGGGCGGGCGGCTTCTCGCTCGCCATCCCGCGCGGGGCGCATCACATTCAGGAAGCGTGGCGCTTCATCCAGTGGATGAACACGGTGGAGAGCAACCTGATCGCCAGCGCCGCCCAGCGTCGCTACAACTTCTCCAAAGGCCGCCCTTACGTGCCGAGCCTTTCCGCCAACCAGAAGATCAACGCCGCCGTTTTCGCTCAATTTGCGCCGAAGAGCCAGGCCCTGCGGGACAGCCTGAAACTCTTCATTGATATGATGCCCAGCGCGAAGTTCCGCCCCGTCACCTTCGTGGGCCAGCGCCTCTGGGATGAACACGTCCGCGCCTTTGAGCAGGCCACCCGGCACAAGAAGACGCCCCATGAAGCCCTGGTGGACGGCCAGCGCGTGGTGCAGAAGGAACTCAACAAGGTGTACGAGCGCGGGAACAATCCGCTGCTCCCGGCGTGGGCGCTGCCGAGCGCGGTGGCGCTGGGGTTCGCGCTGCTGGCCGGGTTCATCCTCATCGCCTTCCGCCGCGAAGGGAAGATGGGCCGCCTCGCTAAAAAAGAGGCGCTGGCGGGCTACATGTTCGCCCTGCCCTGGATCGCGGGGTTCCTGATCTTCACGCTTGGCCCCATCCTCGTCTCGGCGGTCCTCTCCTTCTGCGACTACGATGTGCTGCACGCGCCCCGCTTCGTGGGAACGCAGAATTACCAGTATCTCGTCTCCCCCGCCGATGACTGGCCTATCGTCGCCAAATCGCTCTGGAACACGCTGTACCTCGCGGCGTTTCGGCTGCCGCTGGGGATCGCGCTCGGCCTCGCCATCGCCATGCTCCTCAACGCCAAGGTGAAGGGCATGACGTGGTACCGCACCGTCTACTACCTGCCGAGCATCGTGCCGCTCGTCGCCGGGGCGATCCTCTGGGTCTGGATCCTCAATCCTGAATACGGCCTCATCAACGCCGCCTGGCGCCTGACCCTTCAGCCGTGGCTGGGAATCGAAGCCCCCAAGTGGCTCGCCTCCGAGGTCTGGAGCAAGCCGTCGCTCATCCTGCTGGGGCTGTGGGGCGCGGGCGGCGGGATGATCCTCTGGCTGGCGGGATTGCAGGGCGTGCCCCAGTCGCTCTACGAGGCCGCCCAGCTCGACGGCGCGAACGCCTGGAGCCAGTTCCGCAACGTCACCCTCCCCATGATCTCGCCCTACATCTTCTTCAACCTTATTATCGGCACCATCGGCGTGGTGCAGGCGTTTGAAGAGGTGTACATCATGACCGGCGACCCGTACGGCGGCCCGGCGGACAGCACGATGATGCCCGTGCCGCTCCTCTTCCGCAACGGGTTCCAGTACTTCAAGATGGGGTTCGCGTCGTCGCTGGCGTGGCTGCTGTTTGGCATCATCCTCGTGCTGTCGCTGGTTCAGTTGCGATTCAGCAGCCGATGGGTCCATTACGAAGGGGATAAAGCGGGCCGTTAAGCCGCTCTTCACCCCTCCGCCCCTGTGTCACGCTCTGAAAGCGTTGTCTCCGTGTCCCTGCCGCCCAACCGCTCCGTTCCCGTGTCCCTGCCGCCCGACTCTCCCTCGCCTTCGTCCCGCTGGAAGCGTGTCGTCCTCCTCGCCAACGCGGGGGCGAAGACGGCGGAGGCCATGCGGGACGAGACCCTCGCCGCGCTGGAGGCCGAGGGCGTCCTCCTCCACGCCGACGAACTGGTGGAAGGCGGCCAGATGACCGAGCGCGTTCGCCACGCCGTGGAAGAGGGGGCGGACCTCGTGCTGGTGGCGGGCGGCGACGGGACGCTCCGGCTCGCGGCGGAGGCTCTCGTGGGTGGCGAAGCGGTCCTCGGCGTCCTCCCGCAGGGCACCGGCAACAACTTCGCGCGGGACCTCGGCCTCCCGCTGGACCTTCCGGGGGCGTGCCGGGCCATCGCCCAGGGCGCCGTTCGCCCGGTAGAGGTCGCTGCCGCCGAGTTCGGAGACGGCGGGCGCTTCATCTTTATCAATTCGGCGCACATCGGCCTCTTCGGGCTGGCCAACGAGGAGGTCGCGCCCGCCCTCAAGCGCCGCCTCGGCTACTTCGCCTACGCCGTGGGCGCGTGGACCGCCTACCGCGACTTCGAGCCGTTCCACCTCACCCTGGCGGCGAGTCGCTCCTTTCGCCGGTGGCGCGTCGTGCAGGCGAGCGTGACACTGGGCCGCGTCTACGCCGGGGGGTTCGGCGACATCCCCGGTGAGACTCTCCACGATGGCCGCTTCACCCTCACGGTCTTCCGCGTGGAGCGAGTGGCGCGACTCCTCTGGTCGGCGTTGCGAGTGGCGCGGGCGAAGGCGGCGAATCCGGAGCGCGTTCATCGGTATCGCCTTGCGGAGGCGCGCCTCGAAGCGACCCCACCGCAACAGGTCAACCTGGACGGCGAGCTGCTGGGCGAGACGCCCGTCACTTTTCGCGTGTTGCCGGACGCCTTGCGCGTGATCGGCGGCGACGAGGGCGAAGTGACGCTCATGGGGTCGGAGCGGGGGAGCGGACACGCGCCGATGATCGTCGGGGCGGCGGTCGTCGCGGGAGCGGTCGCCTTCCTCCTCCTGCGGCGGGGGCGGAAGCCGTAGAGAGCCGGGGCAGGCGGCCCTGCGACAGCCGCTTGTTTAGCCCGACAGCCGTCGCGCGAACAGGGCGAGAGCCATCGAGAGGCACGCCGCTGCCGCCGGAGGGTCATACCGGTAGCCGTCGTCGCGCATGAAGGCGTGCGCCGCGCCAAACTCGTGCCACTCGAAGCGCGCCTTTGCCTCCGTCAGCGCGTTATAGATCGTGGCGCGCCCTTCGAGGGGAACGTGGGGGTCGTTGCGGCCCCACGCCATCATGACCTCGCCATGAAGGTCGCCGAGGCGGTCCAGCGTGTTGTCCGGGCCGTCGCCGCCCAGGCCGCGCTTGTGGATGTCGGTGGCGTAGAAGCAGGCCGCCGCGTGGACCTCCGGGTTCATCGCCGCGCGCAGGGCGAGGTGGCCGCCCACGCAGAAGCCGACCGTTCCGCAGCGGCCCGTGCAGTAGGTCTGTACGGCGAGAGAGTCCAGGGCCGCGCGGGCGTCGGCGTCAAAGGCGGCGAGCGGCTTATCATTCTTGTGACGATTGCCGCGCTCGGCCTCCTCGCCCTGATAGGCGAGAACCGTGCCCGCAGGCTCCAGTTCGTGGTAAATTTCCGGTACGGCGACCGCATACCCGTGCCCGGCGAGGAACGCCGCCGTGCGCCGCATCGGGCCGGTGATCTGAAAGATTTCGGTGAACAGGACGATGCCGGGAAAGCGGCCCTCGGCGGTGGGACGCCAGAGCAACGTGCGCATGGGGCCGGACGGAGTGGCGAGATCGAGAGTTTCCACGTCGCGCAGGGTCATGAAGTCTCCTCCAGGGTATCGGGGGCGGCGGAATGGGATCGGGCGGCTTCCAGCGTCATGCGAACGAGTCGGATCGGGCGGCTTCCAGCGTCATGCGAACGAGTCGGATGTGGCTTCCAGGGTCATGCGGACGAGCGGACTGTCGGGCGACAGGCGGGAGAGCTCGCGCAGCGCCAGCGGAACGCCGCCTTCCGCCACGAGGGCCTGCGCCCGCTCCGCCGAAGGGTCATCGGGAGGCGTGAAGCGGAGGGCCGCCGCCATCGCGCGCGCCAGATGAACCGGCGGGATGCCATGCGCGAGAGCCGCCGTCGCCGCGCCCACGAGACGGTCCTCCGGCCCCAGTTTTCGCGCAGGGTCGCGGCCCACGCGCACCACAGTGTCGTTCAGGTACGGGTTGCGGAATCGCTCCAGCAGGTCCTCGCGGTACTCGTCAAGGTAGGCGATAGACAGCCCGTCAGCGCGGTGGAGGGTCTCGCACCCCTCGCGCATCACGCCATCCGCCTCCCGCGCAACGAACGGGTCCGCCATCGCTTCGTGGATGAACGTGTGGCCGCGCGCGAACCCGTGATACGCGACGGCGGCGTGCCCCGCGTTGTGCACATACAGCTTCAGCCGCACATAGGCGCCGAAGCCGTCGCGCGGTTCGAGGCCGGGGAGCGGGGGCGGCGGACCCACGAAGCCCTGCTTGTCGGCGGGAAGGCGGGCGTACGGCTCGGCGACAACCTCCAGCGGGTCCCCGCCAGGCGTCGGATCGGGGACCGGGGCCATGCGGCTGATGACGCACGGAACGAGGCCGACGCTCACCCCAAACCGGGCCGCCAGCGACGGCTCCCGCCCGGCCAGCAGCGCGCGAAAGGCTCCGGCGGGATCGGGCAGATTCTCGCAGATGAGGAGGTGAATCGGCGTCTCGTGGCGCGCAAGACCCGCCGCGAGCGGACCCGCGATGTGAGGCAGGGCCGCCTCGCCGACCGCCGTGGAGACGAGATCGGCCCGCGCCACCGCATCCGCCACCGCCTGAGCGTCGCGCCCGTCCACCGCGCGAACGGGGCCGATGGTGAGCCGACGTTCGCCCGCCGCCGAAACGAGGCGCAGAGGGTAGGCGCGGCGCGCGTTCAGAGCGGCGAGGAGGTCGGGCCGCACGTCCACGAAGACGACTTCGTAGCCGCCTTCGGAGAGGAGCTGGCCGAGGAAGCCGCGCCCCACGCTCCCGGCGCCGAAATGGACCGCCGTCTTCACGACGGGGCCGCAATGCGGGTTTTCACAGCCGAGGGGCGCTTCATCCGCCGGAGGAGACCGGGGCGGGCGGGTCAGTGGGCCAGCGAGTGGGCGGACCGCTTTCGGCGATCTCCTTAAACCGTTGCAGCGCGTCGGAGAGGACGCCTTCGACGCGGGCGGGGTCGCCGGGGTCGTTTTCGAGGCAAAAAGTGATTCGCGTGCCGTCGCCGGTCGGGTCAAACGTGACGATGCCGCGCACCGGCGGATCGAGGTTCAGACTTTGGAAGACGATGCGCGCTTCAGGGTCCATCTGCACGATCTGCACCTCCATCTCATGAGGGGAGCCGCCCCAGTTCACGGTCCAGTGCGTGACGGTTGCCCCGGTGCGGCGGACGCTCGTAAGACCAGGGATGAAGTGGGGGTACTGCTCCATCTCCGTCCACATCTCATACGTGCGTTGGGTGTCGGCGTGAACCTCCAGCGACACCTGCGTGGTTTTCCCGTCAGACATGAAGCCTCCCTTCGAGGGTGAATGCGCGCGGCGGCGCGACCTGTACTGCGTTGGCCCCGCAGGAGTCCCCCGCGCGAGGGTTGCTTCAGTGTACCCGGTCGGCGCGGTTCGCAATTCAATCGTCCGCATTGGCTTCCTGAGCGGCTGTGCGACTTCGGGGAAGGAGCGGCGAGGCCGCCAGGGAACTCCAGGAGAGGATGAATCGCAACCGTGAGGCGTCGCGTTCGTCTTAGATTATGAGGATTGGATGAGGAGACCGAGACGTTATGCCCCCGATTGACCGCAGTGTGACGGATGAACGGGACCGTGACCTCCTGAAGGCGTGCCAGAGCGGCAGTCAGGCCGCCCTTCGAGAGTTGTGGGACCTCCACCACCGCATGGTGTATAACCTCGCGTTTCGCATGCTCGGCAACCATGAGGACGCTGAGGAGCTGGCCGCCGAAGTCTTCCTCAAGGTGTGGCGCAATTGTAGCCGCTTCGTGGGCCGCAGTCGCGTCACCACATGGATGTATCAAATGGCTTCCAACTTAGCGGTGGATCGCCTCCGTTCCCGCCGATCTCGCGCATACACTCTCCTGGAGGACCTGCCCCCCACCCAGGTCGCCGCCCTCGCCGAGTCGGACCCGGAAAGCCATCCCGAAGAGTCGTTCCTCCGCAACGAGGCGCAGGAGCAGTTTCATGTCGCGCTGGGCAAACTGAACGCCGACGACCGTCTCCTTGTGACGCTCTATCATTTGCAAGGCCATTCTTACGAAGAAATTGGGGAGATCACCGGCCTCTCCAACGCGAATATCAAATCCAAACTATTCCGCGCCCGGCAGCGCCTCAAGAAACACCTCGCGCCATACCGGGAGGACCCTACCCATGACGACGTGCAAACGGATACGGACACAACTGGCGGACTACTCTACGCGGCGGTTGGCCCCCTCTGAAGCGGAGGCCGTGCGCCTTCACCTCGACGCCTGCCCCCCCTGCGCCCATTTCCTCCGGGATGAGACGCTGGTGACCGCTCACCTCGAGTGCGCCCCGCTACTCGCCCCCCGCGCCGACCTGTGGGCTTCCGTCGCGAGCCAGCTCGACGCTCCCGCCCCCAAAGCGGTCCCCGCCTGGGCGCTCCTCCTGCGGAGCCACGCGCTTCGGCCCCTGGCGGTCGGCGCCACAGTCCTCGCGGTCGCCGGAGGCTTGTTCCTTCATTCCCAGCAGCCCGCGCCGGTCGCCATGACCAGCGACTCCGCGCTCATCCAGCTGGCCAACACGGTCGGCCCTCGCACGACGATCAATCGCAGCGTGGACGACCCGATGGGCGATCAGATGGATAACCTGTTCGCCGCCGTGGACAAAGCGACTCAAACCGAATAAATCTTCCGTTCGCCTCCCCCGTCCCTTCGCTCCGCCCTCTCGCGCGCCGCTCCTGTTCTCTCCCTCGCGCAAGGAGTCATTGATCCCTCATGTTCCGCATTGGAAAGTCCTTCAGTGGCGCCGCGCTGGCGCTCATATTCAGCCTGATCGGCGGCCTTGTCTTCGCTCAGGGTCCACCGCCGCCGGGGGATTTTTTACCGGGTCTGGGGCAGGACCAGAAAACGCGCCTGCGCGCTGTGATGGACGAAGCGCGGCGCGACACCGATAAACTGTACGATCAATTGCGGCAGACCCGTAGCCAACTGGGACAATACTTCGATTCTTACACTCTGGATGAGAAGGCCATCTGGGGGACAATTCACAAAATTAATTCCATCCAAAACGGAATCATGAAGCAGCACTTCCAGACTCAAAAGGAGATTCGCCGTGTCCTCACGCCCGCACAGTTCGATCAATTCACGCAGGCGATGAAAGCGATGCGCCAGAAAGGCCACGGCCCGCGAGGCCCGCGCGGGGGTCGGCCCCCGGATTAGCAGGTGAGAAACGCATAATTGACATTCTCCTACCGAAATTCCGGCGAGTTCGTCACAACTGGAGTTCGGTTCAGATCGAAGGGTTTCCGAGGGATGTAACAGCTCTTGACCTTTTTGGCGGGGGGGGGACTATAGAGGTAACGGACCTGTTCGGCTACAGGAGAGTGTTATGATCTATAAGCGCCACTTCATCCTGGCTTTTGTATTTGTTGCATTATTTGCAGGTCCGCCGCAACCCTTGCTTTGCGCAGATGAGGAACCAGCGATTCTCTCCGATGGGTTAAACTCCGTCACGATCAGGGAGGATGCGCGTCTTTCCAAAAAACTAACACTGGGTCCCGGCGTGAAGTCTGCGGGAGAGTGGGCGGAAGCCGTCCTAAAGGGGGCGGAAGTTCCCCTCACGCTACCGGACGCGGCGATGAAGAAGGAACTGTTCCTCAGCGTAAAGGAGCAGACGCTCCATGCCGTGCTGGACGCCCTCGGAAGTTCACTGCGGCTTCAGTGGAATTTGACGAGCGCCAAAGCGGTGTTTGAATCGCTTCCCCCTTCCGACCGTTTGGATGATCTGGCGGAAAGTCTGCCAAAACAAGCTCAGAAACTGTTGGCGTTACCGGAGCAGCAACGAGGACTTCAACAGTTTACCAGCGCTGGCGAGCTGCTGAACAAGCTCCCTCAGGAAGACCTTCAAGCCCTCGGCTCCGGTCGCCTGGTTGACCTCTCCTCCCTCACTCCAGCGACGCAACAGCGCGCGATGGTGGATTGGTTTGTTCCCGCGCTCACCTTCTTTGAAAAGATGCTCGTATCCAACTTTGATCCTTCTCAAGGGTACTTGGCCCTTTCTGGAAAAGGGGGCGACTATCAATTGAAAATAGAGGGTATCGAGAGACCCTGGGTAATCTTTATGCCAAAGGGAGATGGCAGCCTTCCGTTCGATCCCGCCACGCTATCGGTTCGGACTTTGCCCTGACGGAAGTCATCCTGGGCCTGAACGAAACGCATTTTCCTCATCTGGAGATATTATAGGCACACCAAATTTAACTTATGGAAACAATCCTGAATTTCAATGCGAATCCCAAGACCCAGTCGTCGTAAAATACATATCATGGTATGTTCAATAGCCGTTGTTGGATGATTGGTAGAAAGGACGCTCCGGCATAATGTTGACTTCAGTGAGAATCGTGTGTT
>JBBRGS010000050.1:0-21014 GCA_038240635.1 Armatimonadota bacterium | reverse complement strand
TTTCCACTTCCACGCTCACGGCGGTCTTCGTGAACGGATTCCTCACGAACCTGCGGCCCAAATCCGGCCCCGAACCCCCCTTCATCGCCGGGGTGGACGCGGCGCAGGGGTCGGCGGTCCAGCTCCTCTATCGCGGCGGGGAGCGGGTCGCGCTCGGCGGCACGAACGTCACGCGCATCGTCACGCGGCTCCTCTCCCCCACGCGGGCGGAGATCCGCTTCCACGCCTGGGAAGGCGACGGCCTCCTCACCATTAGCGAAGACCCGGCCACCGGCGACGTGGTGGTGGAACCGTCGGCGCAGTCGGCGCGGCCCGGCGTCCTCGCGTGCCGGTGGACGATGAAGGGCATTCGGCCCGACCTGCAACTCGTCGCGCCGCTCTATCAGGGCGTGAAACTCGCGCTGGATGACTCGCTCATCCGGGGCGGGCGGTGGCGCTGGCCGCAGGAGTGGGAATCCGGGTTTGTGGCGCTGGAAGGGAAGACCGGCGGCTTCCAGGTCCGCTGTGAAGATACGAGCTACCGCTACAAGGCGCTCCTCACGCCGTCGCCGGACGCGCCCAACACCCTCGCGTTCGATACTGAGGAGTACGGCCCGATGGACGCCAACCTCGCGGCGGGCGGGCTGGCCTGGCGCATCAACGTCTATCAGGGCGACTGGAAGGTTCCCGCCGCGCAGTACCGCGACTGGCTCTGGGGCGCTTATCATCTCGCCGAAGCCGACCGCGTGCGCCGCGACTGGATTCATCAGCTCCGGTTCGCCGTCTCGTGGTGCCCGCTCAACCCGGCGGTCCTCGACGCGCTGGCCACCCAGCTCAATCCGAAGACGGTCCTCCTGCACGTTCCTGACTGGCGAACCGATAAGTACGATGAGAACTATCCGAACTACGTCCCGTCGGACGCGGCGCGGCGGTTCGTCGCCAAAGGGAAGGCGATGGGGTTTCGCATCGCGCCGCACTTCAACGCGATTGACATGGACCCCTCGAACCCGGCGCACCGGCTGGTGGGCGACTTCCAGTACCGCGACACCGAGTCGAAGCGGTTGCTCGGCTGGGGCTACGACGACAAGGCGGGAGTCCTCGGCGTGCCCAACTCCAATGAGAGCCTGATGAACAACCGCACCCGCAAGGTGATGGTGAAGATTCATCCCGGCCTCGCCATGTGGCGCTCCCTCCTCGGCGAAAGCATCGGGAAAGCCGCCGCCGACCTCGGCCTGGAAGCCGCCTTCACCGACGTGACGCTCGTCTCCGGCAACTTCGACATGAGTCTTGTGGAGAACCAAACGACTTCGGAAGGGATGAAGCGGCTCATTGAGGAGATGGGCGCGTTGGGCGTTGGCCTGGTCATGGGCGGCGAAGGGCTGAACGAGATCACCATGCAGGGCCTCTCGTTCGCGCAGGCGCACCTGTTCCGCAGTCATCAAAACAGCATCGACGGGCTGGAACGCGCGGGCGGCTGCCCTCTCAACGAGTTCATGTTCGGCAAACTGTGTCGCACCATCGGGTACAGCGGGCTGTCGGGCGCCACTCCCGCCGAGGAGCTGCGGATGAAAATCCATCTTGAACATGGCGCCATTCCCACCGTGACGATTGGCGGCCCCGACGACATCCTGAAGCCAAATCGCGCCGTCAAAGAGATGCTGGATCGCGCGCGGCAGTAACCGCTGGAGGCGGAATGGGCAGTCTGGACGACCTGAAGCAGCGCATTGAGGCGTTGAATGGCGGCCCCCTGCGGGAGAAGCCGAAGCCTGCGGTCGCCCAACCAACCGCCGATGCGACCGAGCGGCGCCGCAGCCGGACGCGGCGCGCCCTCCTCCCCGAAACGGCGCCCGTCCCTCCGGCTCACTCCGCGCCCCTCCCTGCGGCGACCGGCTGGAAGCGCCACTTCGCCGAGGAGGACCCGGAACCGGTCGGCTTCCGGTCCCTCACGGACCTCGTGCGCGGAGAAGAGGCCCTGGAGCCGGGCTGGGGCGGCGCGTGGGTCGTCACGCAGCGGGCGCGGGACCTCGGCGAGGAGGGCGCCGCGCTCTGTAGCGTCTTTTCGGAGGCCATTCAGCGGCGCGGGTTCGGGCTGTCGGGCAAGTTGCACGCCCTGTGCGGCGGGCGGGACCTCGCGCCGGAAGACTTCCTCTTCATGGACCTGGAGACGACCGGGTTGAGCAATCTGCCGGTCTTCCTCGTCGGCGTGATGGCGTGGGAGGGCGATTCACTGGTGGTGCGGCAGTACTTCGCGCGGCGGTATTCGGAGGAACCGGCCATCACCGCCGCCTTTCGCCGGGAGGCGCAATCCAGACGATTGATCGTCACCTTTAACGGGAAGAGCTTCGACATGCCCTTCCTCCGCAATCGCGCGGCCACGCACGGCATCCCGTACGAGATCAACCTGCCGCACCTCGACCTCCTCCACGAAAGCCGCCGGGCGTGGAGCCGCCAGCTGCCCAATTGCAAACTTCAGACGCTGGAAGCCTCCATCTGCCGCCGCCGCCGCGTGGGCGACACGCCGGGGTCGGAAATTCCTGGAATTTATCATGCGTTCGTCCGCACCGGCGACGCGCGCCGTATTGCCGGCGTGCTGAAGCACAATATGCTGGACCTGCTCACCCTGGCGGAGCTGCTGGCGCTGCTGCCGCCGTGATCAGTCGGGTTCCACGTCGGCTTGCAGTTCCAATCGTTCATGCCTGGCGAGGGCGGCGTCGGCGTCCGGCCCCCCAATCCGCCGCAGCGCCCAGGCCGCGTGTTCCCGCACGAGCGGCTCCTCGTCCGCCAGCGCCTCCATCAGCGCCGGAACCGCGTGCGGGTCGCCGATGTTGCCCAAGGCGATGGCGGCGTTTCGCAGGAGGCCGCGCCGCTTCGTCCGTTTCATCGCGCTGCCCCGGAAACGCTCGCGGAACGCTTCGGCGCTCAGGCGGACCAGCTCCGTCAGATCGGGCGCGCGGACCTCGTCGCCCCGCGTGGCGAACGGATCCATCGGGGAAGGGGAGACCTTGCGGTTCCACGGGCAGACCTCCTGGCACACGTCGCAGCCGAAGACCCACCGGCCCATCTCCGCGCGGAGCTCCTCCGGGATGCTTCCCTTCTCCTCAATCGTGAGATACGAGATGCACCGCCGGGAATCGATGACGCGATCCGCCACGATGGCGCCGGTGGGACAGGCGTCGATGCAGCGCGCACATGAGCCGCACAGGTCCCGCACGGGCGCGTCGGGAACGAGTTCCGCCGTGGTGAGGAGTTCCCCCAGCAGCAGCCACGATCCCAGCCCGCGCCGGATGAGCATGGCGTTTTTGCCCACCCACCCGACCCCCGCCCGCGCCGCGACCTCCCGCTCCAGGATGGGGCCGGTGTCCACGTACGCCTTTCCGCCGGAGAGGGCCGCGATGTCGGCCTGAAGGCGCCGCAGCCGCTCCAGCATGACGTCATGATAGTCGTCGCCCCAGGCGTATCGGGCGACCTGGCCGCGCGGCATCTCCCCATCGGCTTCGGGAGGCGGATCGCCGGGCCCGTAGTTCATCGCCACGCAGACAACGCTCTTCGCGCCGGGCAGCACAAGTTGAGGGTCGAGGCGGCGGTCAGCATTCCGTTCCAGCCAGGTCATCCCGGCGTGCATCCCGGCGGCGAGCCATGCGTTGAGGCGGTCGGCGTGGGCGGACGGCTCGGCGGCGGCGAAGCCTATCGCGTCGAAGCCGAGTTCGAGGGCGCGGGCGCGGATGGCTTCGGTGAGGGCGCGAGCATCGTCCGGGACTGCGGGATAGCCGTTTGCGAATTCGTTAGTCGCCATGGCATGAGTGTAGCGCGGCGCCCTGGTCGAACCGTTTCCGGCGAATCACGCCGGGATGGCGGTGAGCCGGTGAACTCTTTCGCTCGGCGGGGTGATCCTCACGACGGTCGTTCTGTCACTCGATGGAACCGCTCCCACTCTCTCCTCCCTGTAAAAACTTTTAACCACACCCAAGCCCCCCACGCGGCGCCTGTGTCAAAATGAAACGAGAGTCTCTCGCCAGGGAGAGGCCGCCACCTGATCCTCTCCTCATGCCTCACGTCTTCCCCGCGCCGTCGCCGTCCCGTCCACGTTGTAATGACGCGCAGCGCTTTCCCGCCGGAGCGAGCCATGGAACCGACCAAAATCCTTCTCGATGAACACGAGATGCCGCAGAACTGGTACAATATCTTGCCCGACCTTCCGGCCCCGCTCGCGCCGCCGGTGCATCCCGGCACGGGCCAGCCGCTCAATCCCGACGACCTCGCGCCGCTCTTCCCGCGCGCCCTCATCGAGCAGGAGATGTCGCCGGAGCGCCTCATCCGCATCCCCGACCCGCTGATGGAGCTGTACCGGCTCTGGCGTCCCACGCCGCTCTTTCGCGCCCGTCGCCTCGAAGCCGCGCTGAAGACCCCCGCCCGCATCTATTACAAGTATGAAGGCGCCTCGCCGGTCGGCAGCCACAAGCTGAACACCTCTATCGCGCAGGCGTACTACAATATGCAGGAGGGCGTGACCCGCCTCACCACCGAAACCGGCGCCGGTCAGTGGGGCATGGCGCTGGCGCTGGCGTGCAACTTCTTCGGCATGGCCTGCAAAGTCTACATGGTGAAGGTGAGCTACGAGCAGAAGCCTTACCGCAAATCGGCCATGAACCTCTGGGGGGCCGAAGTCGTCGCCAGCCCCTCCGATCAGACCGACGCCGGGCGCGCCGTCCTCGCCGAGCATCCCGACACGCCGGGGAGCCTCGGCATCGCCATCAGCGAAGCCGTGGAAGAGGCCGTCAAGAGCGGGGGGCAGGCGAAGTACGCCCTCGGCAGCGTGCTCAACCACGTCCTGCTGCACCAGACGGTTATTGGCGAAGAGGCGAAGAAGCAGTTCGCCCTCGTGAACGACTACCCCGACGTGGTGATCGGCTGCGTGGGCGGCGGCAGCAACTTCGCGGGCGTGGCGTTCCCGTTCGTGCCGGACAAACTGGCGGGGAAAGAGATCCGCTTCGTCGCGGTGGAACCGGCGGCGTGCCCCACCCTCACGAAGGGAAAATACACCTACGACTTCGGCGACGTGGCGAAAATGACCCCACTGCTGAAGATGCACACCCTCGGCCACGACTTCATCCCGGCGGGCATCCACGCGGGCGGCCTCCGATACCACGGCGTTTCGCCGCTCATCAGCCTGCTGTACGACCAGAAGGTGTTCGAGGCGGTCTCCTACATGCAGAACCCGGTGTTCGAGGCGGCGGCGCTGTTCGCCAAAACGGAGGGCCTTATCCCCGCGCCGGAGTCGTCTCACGCGATCCGCGCCGCAATAGACGAGGCGATCCGCGCCAAAGAGGCCGGCAAGGAGACGACCATCCTGTTCAACCTGAGCGGCCACGGCTACCTGGACATGGTGGCCTACGACAACTACCTCGCCGGGCGGCTGGAGGACTTCGCCTTCTCCCAGACCGACGTGGACGCCGCGCTCTCCAACGTCCCCACCGTGAACCCATTCGGATAAGCCCCGCTCCATAACGCGCCGCTCGGAGCAGCCCTCTCCCCTCGTCCTGGTCTGTACGCGCCGGGGCGAGGGGTTGTGTGCCCGCTCTCTCTCCTTCAGCGCTCCCCGCGATTTTTGTGAACGCTTCGCCGCATCACGGTTAATGGTCGTATCCTCACCCTGGAACTCCCTTGCGTCCGGCGCCGGGGAACTCCCTGGCCTTTGTCCCATGACGGTCCCATGGCGAACCACGGGTCGCTGAAGCCTCGCCTCCGCCTATGGACCTCGCCGAACTCACGCAGCGCACGCACAGCCTCCTCAGCGTTGGTCTTCACGGTGAGGACGCTGGCGGTAGGCGTGGGGATCATTCCGGATGGGGCTGGCTGCTCCCGCAGGCGGGGATCGTCATCGGCCTGAGGTCCACGCTGCCCCAGTACTTCCCCCAACACGCCGCCTTCGTCAACGCGCTCATTCTCGCGGGCGTCAAGGCCTACGACTTCCCCGGCCTGCTCACTCTGCGCTTCGCCATGAAGCGCGCCGGGGAACTCAATCCGATGATCTAGCGGCTCCTGGAAGAATTGAGGCTCGCGCTCTTGGCAGCGGCTTCGGGTCCCCAGGGTTCAGGGCCGCTGGCGGCTATCCACCCTCTTCCAACTTCACTTTGGCGGTCAGGACGCGGCTGGTGTCCGGGCGAAACGCCGTCACCGTGATCGTGTCCCCGGCGTTCTTGTTCCGCATGGCCCGCGCGTAATCCTGAGCGTTCGCGACCGGCTGCGTATCAATCTTCGTGATGATGTCGTAGGTCCGCAACCCGGCGGCCCATGCGGGGCCATCGCGGTACACGTTGAGGAGGACTCCCGCCGGAGCGCCGGAATCCTTCGCGCTCGCGGGCACATCGTAATACTCGATACCCATGCGGGGCGGACGCCGCACGCGGCCAAACTGCTTCACGTCGGCCAGCACGCGCCGGGCGTAGTTGATCGGCACGGCGAACCCCATGCCGCCGCCGGGCGCACCGCCCACCACCGCCGTGTTGATCCCCACGACCTGGCCTGCGCTGTTCACGAGGGGGCCGCCGCTGTTGCCGGGATTGATGGTGGCGTCGGTCTGGATCAGGTTTTCAAGTTCCGCGCTACCGCGTCCGCCGAGGGTGCGCTTGAGGGCGCTCACAATGCCGGTGGTGACGGTGCGCTCGAAGCCGAGAGGATTGCCGATGGCGATGACGAGCTGTCCCACGACGAGCTGATCGGAGTCGGTGGTGACGGCGGGGCGCAGGTTCTTCGCGTCCACCTTGACGACAGCAAGATCAATGCGGGGGTCGCCGCCCAGGTTCTTCGCGGGGAGTTGGCGCCCGTCTTCCAGCTTGACGACGATCCGCTCGGCGTCGGCCACCACATGGTTGTTGGTGAGGATGTAGCCGTCGGGACTGATGATGACTCCCGTGCCGAGACCCTGCCGCACGTCCTCCTCGAAGAAACTGGAGACGGTCTCCTGCGTTTGGACGCTCACCACGGACGGCCCGACGGTCTTCACGGCGCTGATGATGGCGCGCTCGTAGTCGGTGGTGAGGCCGGGCGCGGCGGCGGCGGCGTGCAGGGTGGGCGCGCGGTCCTCGCGGGGAGCGACGAGGCGCACCGCTTGAAAGCCGAGGACGCCGACGAGCGCCCCGCTCAGGAAGAAGATGATGAGTCCGGCTCGATTCGCGTTCAATCGCGCTCCTCGCCGAGGGAAGGGAGACGGTCCGGCTCCCTGGTGAGCCTTTGGCTCCCGCCCGGCGCCAACCGTCTACTCCAATTCAAAGGTGAGGCGCGACACCGCCACCGCCAGCATCGCCGCCGCCATCACGCCCAAAGCGCCGTTCGCCAGGGGAATCTCCGCCAAAGTCTTGCGGCCCAGTCGCACCTTGATGCGCCGCTTGCGACCGGAACGCAGCAGCAGCTCCGCCTCCTGAAACAGCATCGCGCCGACTTCCACCAGGTCGCGGGTATCCATCGTCATCCGCGCTTTGGGGGGAGACACCGGCGCGGGCGGGGGCAGCGTGGCCGTGTCACCTGTCTCCGAGACGGCGGTCATTGTGGGCGGCTCTTCCAGTGTGGCGGTATGCGGCGGGGGAGGCGGGGTACTGGCGTCCATGGTCACACTCCTTGAGACAGACGATGCCCGATTTAGCGGCATTAGGCGACTAGGCGGCTACTCCTGCCCGGTGAGGTAGGAGAGGACCGCCATCTCCGTGATGAAACTGACGCTGCGGACGGTGACGTGCGACGGCGCTTCCAGCGGGATTGGCGCGAAATTGAGGATGCCCTGAATCCCGGCGGCCACGAGGCTGTTCAACGACTGCTGGGCCACATGGGCGGGCACGGTGAGGATCGCCATCCGCACGCCGAGCTCCGGGATACGGCGCTCCAGAGTCGCCACATCCTCCACGGAAACGCCCGCGATCTTCTCTCCGATGCGCGCGGGGTCCGAATCAAACGCGGCGGCGATGACAACGTGGTACTGGTGCCAGCCGGGGTACGACGCGAGAGCGCGGCCCAGGTTTCCCGCACCGACGAGGACGACGTGCTGCTTCTGATTGAGGTGCAGGATTTTGGCGATGGCCTGGCGCAGCAGCGTGACATTGTAGCCGACGCCTCGACGCCCAAACTCGCCGAAGTACGAGAGGTCCCGCCGGACGAGTTCCGCCGGGCACTGCGTGCGGCGCCCCAGGTCCTCGGAGGGGATGAATTCGAGGTCGGGGAGTTCAATCTCGTTGAGGCATCGCAGGTAGCTGGCGAGGCGCTTGAGGGTCGGTTCGGGGATGGGGCGACTGTTCAACGGGCCTCCTGGAGTCTGTTCAATGGGCCTCCTGGGGAGTGGGGAACCGCGCCTGACCGCAGGGATGATACCCGGCCAGAGGCGTTCCTAACCCGGCGGACGGGCGATACATGGAGCGCCCGCCGTGGCCGTCCGGGCGCAAATCGGCGAGGGTCGAGGGTAGCTCAGTGAGGCGGGCAGGGAGATGAAGCCGTGCGCCCTGCTCGATTGTGGGCGATGGCATCGAGCGCGCACAACAATTCCTCCCGCGCTTCCTCACAAACTCCCAGGCGACCGCCGCTGCGGGCTTCCGCCACCCCAATATCCCATCTCCATCAACAGGCGCCCCTGGACTACAGGCGCCACCCTTTGCGGTAGCGACTCCGCAGGAACGGCTCGGCGGCGGCGGTATTGCGAGCGTGGAGGCGTTCGGCGTCCCACTCCAGCGGAACGCCCGCGCGGTACGCCACATTGCCCAGCAGCACGGCTTCAGAGAGGGGGCCGGAATACTCGAAGTCGCACGTCGCGCGCCCGCCGGATTTGCACGCCTCGATCCACTCCCGATGGTGCCCCACCGAGTCAGGGAGGGTGGGCGCCGGGGCGGGGACGCCTTCAAACGCCGTCTCCGGCAGCAGGCGATGCGCGTCGTAATTGGCGATCAGCTCGCCCTTCTCCCCCACGAACAGCACGCCGTTCGGCCACGCCGCGCGCAGATTCCGCTCCGTCACGTACGCCGGAACCTTGCCGCCGTGATACCACGTGAGCGTGACGGGAGGCTGCGCCCCGCGCGCCGGAAACTCATAGCGGACGATGAGCCACTCCGGCGCCGATTCGGGGTCCACGGGCGGCCCTTCGGCGGTGACGCGGGTGGGGTAGCGCAGGTCGAGCGCCCAGAACGGCAGGTCCATGTAGTGGCAGCCAAAATCACCGAGCATGCCGTTGCCGAACGCCCACCAGCCGCGCCAGGACGCGGGCAGGTACTCCGGGCTGTAGGGCCGATACTCCACCGGCCCCAGCCACTCGTCGTAATGGAGCGTCGGCGGCGGGGGAGCCAGGGCGGGAGGGCGCGGCCCGGCGACCTTCGTGCCCTCCAGCCAGACGTGAACCTCGCGGAGGGGACCCAGGACGCCGGACTTCACACGCTCCACCACCCGGCGGTAGTTGCTTCCGGCGTGAATCTGCGTGCCGAGCTGCGTCACGCGCTTGCGCTTGCGGGCGGCGTCGGTGACGGCGCGGCATTCCGCCACCGTGCGGGCGAGCGGCTTCTCGCAATAGACGTGCAGACCGGCCTTCAGGGCGGCCATCGTGATGACGGCATGGGTGTGGTCCGGCGTACTAACAACCAGCGCGTCCAAATCGTCGCGGTCGAGGAGCTTGCGATAATCGGTGTAGAGAGTGGCGGCGGGAAAGGCTTCTCCCGCCTTATGGAGGTACGTTTCATCCACATCGCACAGGGCGACGATGTTTTCGGAGCGGACGCCATCGAGGTTGTCGGCGCCGCGATGGGCCACGCCCACGACGCCGAGGTTCAACTTCTCGCCAGGCGACGGCGCGCGCCGTTGGGGACGAGCGGAGGCGCGCCCCGACGCGAGCCATGCCGCTCCCGCGCCCAGCGCCGCCGACCGCTGAAGGAAGTCACGCCGTCGCAAGGAAGTCACGTCGTCGCCTCTCCGTGAAGCAGGACAGAAGAATCGGAGGACCGGAATCCTACTTTTTGGCCTTCTTCAGCACGGGCTTCTTCACGCGCCAATCCTTGGAAGTGTAGATCGGGTCCAGGCAGCAGTCGCTCTTGATCACGCGGGGACCGGCGGGGCGCGGACGGCGCTTCGCGTACTTGCGAGGCGGCCCGATCCGCTTGCCGGGCTTGCGGCGAATTTTTCGGTGCGTTTTAGCGGGCACGTCCTCGCAGCAGACGATGTCCACCAGCGGCTGAGATTTGGAGACTTTGGCGGATGAAGCGGGGGTTTTGGCGGCGGAAACCGAAACCGCCGGGAAAGGGGAGAGCGCGGCGACCAGGCCGAGCGCTATCAAACGGGTGAATGTCATAGGAACGTCACCTTTTCAGGAGGAGTGCAGAGGTCACAGGCGCCGGGGGCAGACCGGGAGCGGGAGGCGGGGGCGGCGAAAGAGCCAAAGCGCAGGAGGCGGAGGCGCCGGGCAGGGAAGGAGGACCTGGGGAAGAACAAGGGGGAGAAGGCCCTGGACGGAGGCCATAGTGTCGCCGTCGCCATGTTATATATGCCACGCGCCGCATATGTTGTGCTAACCAACGCTGTTTTCATGGGCGGCGTCTCCCCTCGCCCACCGTGAAGGAACCCGCCTCGATGGATTCGATCAAACTGTCGCGTCGCGCCGCCCTCGCCTCCACGACGACCTGGGTGGCGGGCGCCGCCCTCGCCGCTTCACCGGCGGAAGGGGCAACCTCGCGTCGCCGCGCCGCTTTTCTGTACAGTTTGAACACCAGTACCCTGCGCGGGTTTCATCTTCCCCTGGAACAGCAGGTTCGCATCACGGCTCAGGCGGGCTATCACGCCATCGAGCCGTGGGTCAGCGACGCGGAGGAGGCTGTCCGTTCCGGCGGCTCCCTGAAGGAACAGGGGACCCGGATTCGGGACGCGGGCCTCACCGTGGAGAGCGCCATCGCCTTCTTCGACTGGCTGGCGGACGATCCCGCGCGGCGCGCTCAGGCGCTGGAGGTCGCCCGCCGCGCCATGGAGACGGTGGCCGCGCTGGGAGGCGTTCGCATCGCCGCGCCCCCGTCCGGCGCCACCGACGCCCTGGTGGACCCCCGCCGCGCCGGGGAACGGTATCGCGCTCTGCTGGAAGTAGGACGCGCCGCCGGAGTGGTTCCCCAGGCCGAAATCTGGGGCTTCTCGAAGACGCTGGGCCGCCTCTCCGACGCCGTGCAGGTGGCGATGGAAGCGGATCATCCCGACGCCTGCGTGCTGCCCGACGTGTTCCATCTGTACAAGGGCGGCTCGTCGCCGGAGGGATTTCGGCTGCTGGGGCCGGGCGCGTTCCACGTCCTCCACATGAACGATTATCCCGCCGATCCCCCGCGCGAGCGCATCACCGACGCCGAGCGAGTCTTCCCCGGCGACGGCGTCGCGCCGTTAGTGGACCTCCTCCGCATCCTGCGGGGCATCGGCTTTCGGGGCGTTCTGTCGCTGGAGCTGTTCAATCCGGCGTACTGGAAACGCGATCCCCTGGCCGTCGCGCGCGAGGGGCTGAAGAAGATGAAGGCGGTCGTGGCTCAAAGCGAAGCGGCCCCGACGCCAACTTAGTGGGTGCGCCTCCCTCTGAGGACAGCGCCTCCGGGGCGCCCAGCGCTTTCCGGCGCTGAGTTGGACCTTCGCTCAGTTGTACTCTTCGCCGCGATGGCTGCGCTCGATCACCTTGAGGTGCTCCAACGCCCGGCCTGTGCCCTTGGCCACGCAACTGAGCGGGTCTTCCGCCACATGGACGCTGATGCCGGTGTGCTGCTCCAGCAGGCGGTCAAAGCCGCGCAGGAGCGCCCCACCGCCGGTGAGCCAGACGCCGGTCTCGATGGTGTCCGCCGCCAGCTCAGGTGGCGTTTCGAGGAGGACGGCCTTCACCTTCTCGATGATGCCGAGGACCGCTTCGCTGATCGCCTCGCGGACTTCCACCGAGCTGATGGTGATGGTTTTGGGCAGGCCCGCCAGCAGATCGCGGCCCTTCACCTCCATCGTCAGCTCCTGCTCCAGCTCATACGCCGACCCAACGCGGATTTTGATGTCTTCCGCCGTGCGGTCGCCCACCTGAAGGTTGTATTCATTCTTGATGTAGCGGGCGACCATCTCGTCCATCTTGTTGCCGCCGACTCGGATGGATTTACACGTGACGATGCCGCCCAGGGAGATCACGGCCACATCGGAGGTTCCCCCGCCGATGTCCACGACCATGTTGCCGGTGGGTTCCTCGATGGGGAGGCCCGCGCCCATGGCGGCGGCCAGAGGCTCCTCGATGTAGGTGGCCCAGGCGGCTCCGGCTTCCCGCGCCGCCTGAAGCACCGCGCGCCGCTCCACGCTCGTGGTGTCCGACGGCACGGAGATGAGGACTCTCGGCTTGAACATCGAGGTGAAGCGCCGCCCGCACGCCCGACGGATCAGTTCCTCCAGCAGCTTCTGGGTGTGCGTGTAATCCGCGATCACGCCGTCCACGAGCGGGCGAATGGCGATAATGTCGCCGGGAGTGCGGCCCAGCATCTGGCGCGCTTCTTCACCGAGGGCGTAAATCTGGCCGTCGTGCCGGGAGACGGCCAGGATGGACGGCTCGCGCAGGATGATGCCCTTGCCTTTGAGGTACACGAGGATGCTCGTGGTGCCCAGGTCAATGCCGATTTCAGGGGTCAGTCCGAGCATACCGCCTCAGGGAGGGGCCGATCTCCCGCAATCACGGCCACTGTGAAAAGATGAAGTGAGTCGAGGAAGGGAGAGTCAAAGAGAGGGTCTCAGCTTCCACGGGGAGCTGAGTCCCGAAAGCGCGGGGCAATCTTATTATTGCAGAACGCGGCCTGTGAATCCTCCCTCCGTCGTTTCACCTCCCATGAGAGATCGCGCGGGAGAGACGAGGGATCGGGTCAGGCGACGGAGAGCATAGGGCGGAAGTAGGGCATGGACTGAGGCGCTTTTCGCTCGATGAGGGCGCCCATCTCGGCGAGCTTGATCACAAACTCTTCGTAGCCGCGATCAATGTATTGGATCTGCGTGACTTCGGTCTGGCCTTCCGCCACGAGGCCCGCCAGCACGAGGGCCGCCCCCCCGCGAAGGTCCGGCGCGGCGACCTGCGCCCCGGTCAGGCGGTCCACGCCTTCAATGATGGCGGTTTGTCCGGAGACTCGGATATGGGCGCCCATACGCCGCAGTTCGTCGGTGTAGCCGAATCGGCTGTCATACACCGCTTCCTTGATGATGGAGGCGCCGGACCCCACTGTGGAGAGGGCGGCCATGAGGGGCTGCACATCGGTGGGAAAACCGGGATGCGGGGCCGCCGTGATCTGAACGGGCAGCGGGCGCCCCTCCATTTTGACGCGGAGGGCGCTAAGGGCGTGAGACTGCTTTTTGCCGCTGAACATCTGGAGCGCGGGGCCTTCCGGTTGCACGGTCACGCCCGCCTCGCGCAGTTTGAGGATGACGGGGGTGAGGTGGTCTTCCACGCAGTCCCGGATGAGGATGTCGCCGCCGGTGATGGCTCCGGCGAGGGCGAAGGTGGCGGCCTCGATGCGGTCGGGGATGACGACGTGGCGGACAGGTTTCAGCCGCTTCACGCCTTCGATCTCGATCCGGTGCGTGCCGGCGCCTTTGATTTTGGCGCCCATCGCGTTCAGGAACCGGGCGAGGTCCACGATTTCGGGTTCCTGAGCGGCGTTTTCAATGGTGGTGTGACCTTCGGCGAGGACGGCGGTGGAGAGGAGATGATTGGTGGCGCCGACGGAGGGCAGGTCGAGGAATATCTCGGCGCCGATCAATTTCTCCGCGCGGGCGATGACGAATCCGTGGTCCAGTACGACCTCTGCGCCCAGCGCCTGGAGGCCCTTGATGTGGAAATCCAGCGCGCGGGTGCCGATGGCGCAGCCACCAGGAAGCGCAACGCGGGCGACGCCGAGCCGGGCGACGAGGGGGCCAAGAATGGTGAAGGAGGCCCGCATCCTGCCGACCAGCTCCTGGAGGCGCTCGGAATGATCGTCCATGTTGAGGCCGGAAGTGTCCACTTCAACCTGGAGCTGATGGCTGCCGGACCATCGGGTGGCGCAGCCGAGTTGGGTCAGCATCTGGATGAGGATACGAATGTCCTCAATGTTGGGCACATTCTCCAGGGTCGTGACGCCTTCCGCGCAGAGGGAAGCGGCCATGAGGGCCAATGCGGAGTTCTTGCTTCCGCTAACGCGGACCTCGCCGCTCAGCCGGTTGCCGCCCGTCACCAGTATTTTTTCCAAGTCCGGTTCCCCCTGATTTCAGATGGTGTGATGACAACCCGCTGGCGTCCTCGCGGCGTTTCCGTTGAACCCTCATTCCCTCGGTCGGCGCCTGCCGTGTGGGTTTATCACGAAATCTCAGGCGGAAGCGAAAGGGGTGAGGGAGGAAAAGCCGCGTCCTCCGTGGCGCCGGGGTTGGGCCGTCGCTGCGGCCGCTATGGGTGGTTTAATCGTATCATTGGCAACTGGATGGTGGTTCCTCACCCTTGCTCGCGGGTGGCGAGGCTCCTTCAAGGGGGGTGAACCGACCGGCTCCGGGGAGCGGTCACAACGGCTTCCCTGACGTTCACCGGGCCACGCGCACGCTCCTGCGGACCGCTGTAGCGGGGTGGCGGGATGAAACATGGGATAAAGAGCGGGGTCTGATGGAACCCGCCGGTCAGGCCGGGAGTCTGTGGAAAAACGGGGAGACCGTTCCGCCGAACCCGGTCGGGCAGCCCTTGATCTGGTCGCGCGCCTCACTGATTTGGATAGCCAGGAACGGCTCGGCCTGAAGCAGGCAAGCCCACGGTGAAACCCTCGCCGCGCCCGAAAGATTGTAACTGTGACCCTTCCCCACGTCAATGCGACCGCGACCGGATGGCCAATCGCCCGGCTTCCGCGCGCCGTGTTCACGCGGAATGCATAGGGTCAACGGATGACACGGCGGGTTGTCACGCCCTTTTTGCGACTTTCTTTTTTACGGGTAAAGGCTGATCGCCGGGGACGGGTCGCGGCGCGGACGAAGGCCGTGGTTCGGGGGCGGGTCTGACGCGCTTCAAGGCGCCCTGGAACCGCGCGACAGCGGGCCGGCTCCACCGCTCCATGCGCGCCAGGTACGGATTGAACACCCCGAGGGGCAGCCACCACGCCCACATCGCCAGGGCGAGCATAGCCAGGATGACTACGACGATTCCCGTCTTCCACGCGCGCGGATGCTTCACCGGCGCTTCCTCCATGCCGTTGAGCGCTCAGCCTGATGGCGTGGGCGCGCGGTGTCAGCCTACCCCCGCGCGCCCGGCGCCGTGTTTTAGTAGGCCACGTCCACCCATTCGCCCTTTTTGGCGCTCTCCAGCACGGCTTCCACCATGGCGATCTCGTCATGCCCGTCCTGGAACGTGCTGAAGTTCACTTCGCCGGTCGCCCCGTTGGCGATGTAGCCGTACACCTGCGCGAGGAAGTTCTTCAGGCCGTCGGGATACGCCTCCGGGTGGCCGCCGGGGTAGTGGGCGTAGCCGCGCGCTTCGGGGTACATCAGCGACGGGTCTTTCAGGAAGAGTTCGTTCGGCTTCTCGCGATACCCCACGAGCATTTCGTTGGGCCGCTCCTGGTCCCACACCAGGCTGCTCTTCGAGCCGCTCAGCTCGTAGAAGAGGCGATTCTTGCGCCCGGCGAACACCTGCGACACCGTGAACGAGCCGACCGCGCCGTTGTCAAACTCGAACATCACCGTCGCGTAATCCTCAGTGTTGATCGGCATCGGCTCGTAATCCTCCGGCTGGAGGACCTTGCCCGCGTACGTCTCGACCTCCTTTTTCGGCTTCATCCGGTTTTTGTGAACCGTGTGGAGGTGGGCGTACACTTTTTTGATCTTCAGGCCGCTGATGAACTGGATGCAGTCGCACCAGTGGCTGCCCACGTCGGCGACGGCGCGGGATTCGCCGGAGAGTTCGGGCTGAAGGCGCCAGTTCCAGTCGGTGTTGAGGAAGAGCCAGTCCTGCGTGTAGGAGCCGTTGGCGTGGTAGATGTCGCCGAGGTCGCCGTGCCGCACCATCGCGCGGGCCTGCTGCACGAGGGGGTAGTACCGGTAGTTGAAGTCAATCGCGTTGACGATACCCTTCTCCTGGGCGAGCTGGACCAGCTTGCGCGACTCGTCGCTGTTCATGGCGAGCGGCTTCTCGCTGATGACGTGCTTGCCCGCGTTGATGATCTGGCGACTCACGTCGTAATGGACGTGATTGGGCGTGCAGTTGTGGACGACCTCCACATCCGGGTCGCTCAGCAGCTGCTCGACCTCGCCGTACGCTTTGGGGATATGCAGCTGTTCCGCCTTGGCCTTCGCCAGCGCGTCGCCTTTCTCGCACAGGGCCACCATCTCCACGTAGCCGAGTCGCCGCGCCGCCTCAACGTGCGCGGGGCCGATGAACCCGGTGCCGATAATTCCCGCTTTCACTTTCCGCATCAATACCCCCCTGAAGAGCGTTTAATAAGGAGGGAGAGCGGTCGGCGGGGCCGCGCTCTCCCTCATGGTTGGGTTCGAGATTTCGATCACTCCACGGTTTCGACGGTTTCCCAGCCGTGGGATTGTATGGAACGGGTGGCGGCTTCGAGGACGGCCACGCAGCGCGCGCCATCGAGGAAGTCGGGATGAATGGGCGTCTCCTGGGTCACGCCGTTGATGAAATCGTACACCTCGTGGATGAAGGTGTGTTCGTAGCCGATGACGTGTCCCGGCGGCCACCACGCGGCGACGTAAGGGTGATCGCCTTCCGTAACCATGATGGTGCGAAACCCGGCGGTGGTGGCGGGATCGTTGCGGTTGAAGTATTTGAGTTCGTTCATCCGCTCGAAGGAGAAGGAGATGCTGCCTTCGGAGCCGCTGATCTCCCAGCGGTTGTAATTCTTGTGGCCGGGGGCCAGCCGTGTCGCCTCGAAGGTGCCGTACGCGCCCTCTTCCACGCGGTCGCTCGCGGCGAATTTGGCGAGGAAGACGGTGGCGTCGTCCACGGTGACGGCTTCCGTGCCCTCTCCGGCGACGGCCTGGAGACCGCCCGACGACGACTCTTTGGGCCGCTCCTTGATGAAGGTGTTGCCCATGCCGACGACCTCGCTGATCTCGCCGATGAGGAAGCGGGCGGTGTCAATGAGGTGGGCGTTCAGGTCTCCGTGCGCGCCGGACCCGGCGACTTCCTTGCGGAGGCGCCAGTTCATCGGGAATTGAGGGTCGGCGATCCAGTCCTGGAGGTAGGTGGCGCGGAAGTGGCGGATCGTGCCGAGGACGCCGCTGTCAATCATCTGCTTGGCGAAGGCGATGGCGGGGACGCGGCGGTAGTTGAAGCCGACCATGTGCCGGACGCCCGCGTCGCGCACGGCGGCGAGCATCTCGCGGGCCTCGGCGACGGTCGAGGCGAGCGGCTTTTCGCACAGGATATGCTTGCCGTTTTGGGCGGCGGCCTGGGCGATCTCGCCGTGGACGTAGCTCGGCGCGGTGATGTCAATCATGTCCACGTCGTCGCGCTGAACGAGTTGGCGCCAGTCGGTTTCGTACGACTGCCAGCCCCACTGTTCGGCGGCGGCGGAGACTCCTTCCCGGTTGCGGCCGCAGATCGCCTTCATCACGGGGCGCGCCGCGATGTCGGGGAAGAACTTGGCGACATCGAGATAGGCGTGGCTGTGCGCCTTGCCCATGAAGATGTAGCCCACCAATCCGACGTTGATCTCTTGAGCCACTGCTCGACCTCCTCTGAAACGGGGGACGCTCTGAACCGGGATGCGCAACGGCGCGAGAACGCCGGGGAGTCGGGGACGCGGGGTTGGGCGACCATTGTTCACATCGCCTTCCTTTTGTTCGTTAACTTCCGGCGGCGTTCCTCCCCGCGCATCCCGCCCTCTCTCGCGCTTCGGGGAAGCGGCGCTCTTCGACGGGAAGCCCCGACTGAGCGCTCGGCCCTCCCAGGCGATATAGAAAACGGCGCCAGAAGCCAACGGAGACCCCTCTTGCGCGAAGTCCCTTCTACCGACCTACCGATACTACGTTTACTGGGATGCGAAGTTGCGCCTCTACTCGGCGCCGGCGGGGAGAGTCGCGTCTACGCCCTGGATGAGGAGCGCATCCTCCGCGTCTACAATCCAGACATCACCCCCGGCTTTCTGAAGCGGCGCCATGCCCTGAACGAGCGTCTGCTCGCCGCGCGGCTTCCAATTGAGACGCCGCATGTCTTCTCGTTCGCTTCCGATGAGGGAGTGTGTCACACGGTGGAGGCTCGGATGAAGGGGCGAGACTTCTCCCACGTCTTGCCGGAGTTAACCGGAAACCGGCGCCTGATGGCTCTGGAGAGTTATATGGAAGTCGCCGAGGCATTGAGTCGAGTCCAAATGACTGGCGAAGCGTATGGCGAATTGGTGACGGACCCGCCCCTCCGCGCTTCCCGTTGGACCGACTTCCTCCTTGAGCGTACGTATGCCACTCTCACCCGGAGCCGCCCTCGATTAGAGGCGGACGTTCCCCATCTTCCTGAAATCCTCGCCTTTTATGAGCGGCAAGTGGGGCGCCTTGATCCCCATCCCCCGCCTTGTCTCACGCATGGGGACTACTACCCGGCCAACGTCTTCATCGGCGACGACGGCCTCATCTGTGGCGTCGGGGACTTCAGTTACACCAGTCTGGTCGGTGAGGCGCGCATGGACCTCGGCGGCGCCCTCGCCTTCATTGAACTCACCGAAAGCTACACTCCGGAAGACTCCCGCGTGTGTGGGGCATGGGTCACGCGACGCTACGGGAAAGACATCAAGGCGCTGCTTCATCTCTATCGGCTTTACTATTCATTCTACTTTTCCTACTGCTACGACAGCGATCCGCAAGCGTACCGGTGGGTTCTCGCCAACTTCCACCGTCATCTGGAGAATCGTTGACCGTGCTGAACTCCGAACCGAAGACGACATCATCCGCTGCACTCCTTCCACCGGAGGGCTGGCGTCCCGCGCTGATGAGCGCTTTAGCGAGCCGGTTATCGCGCGATAAACGGGTGGTCGCGTTGGCGGTGTATGGCTCCACCAACGATGGCGGTGACGCATGGAGCGATCTTGACCTCCTCGTCGTGGTCACCGATGAGGCCCTCCCCTCATTTCGAGAAGATACGAGATGGCTGGACCCTCAGGCCGAGGTGTTGGCCGCCGAAACTTTTATCGGCGAGCGCTCGTCGGTCCTGCGGATATTTCTGGCCGATTTGCGGCGCGTGGATGTGACCCTCACTACTGAAGCCGCCCTCGCCGAGATCGCTCAATGGCCTTCGGTCAGTTTCTGGAAGGGAGCGACGCCGCTCTTTTCGCGCTCCTCCGTGGTGAGCGAGCGATTGGAGCGCACCTATCCGCCTCCGAAACCTTCACCGATCACCGCCGACGACTGGGAAGCGTGGAGAAACCGATTTCGATTTCGGATTGCGGTCGCCGTTCAGAAGATGGTGAGAGGAGATTTCCTCATCGCGCTGCATTTGGCGCTGGAGGCGGAACAGGATTGTTGCGTTTTAGGAATGATGCTGCGCGACCGAGAATTGGGCACGACCGTCCACCGTAGCGGGGGCGGTGGGAACGCTCTCGCTACGGCGCTGATGGAGGCGCCGAACCCGAATCCTCCTCACGGCTTACTGGACAAATTAGAGAGAATCCTCGATTGGTTTGAAGAACTGGCGAGCCAGTGGATCGGAGCGTTGGAACCGACTTCGGCTCCCCTTCGGACTTACATTCAGGCCGCGCGCGCCACTCTCGCCGAGGAAGGGGCGCTATGATGAATATGATGAAACTGAACGCCCTCCCGGAATAAATGGAAGTCGCGGACTCAGATATTGATCGCACAATAGCCTCGTTGGAAAGGAAGTCGCCGTGGCTGCAATGCGCTATCCCCGTCCCTTTACCTTTGACGAGTACCTGTTGATCGAGCGGGACGCCTTCTTTAAGAGCGAATTCGTGAACGGCATGATCTACGCTATGTCGGGGGGAACGGAAGCCCACGCCGTGTTGACGGCCAATGTAGGGAGTGCGCTGCGGACGCGCCTCCGGGGCAAGGGATGTCGACTTGCGTCCAGCGACCTCATGGTGGCGACGGAAGATTTTCAGTTCAGCGCCTACCCCGATCTGTCCGTCCTCTGTGGCCCCACAAAGCGCATTAGGGGTCGCGAACTAGTGGCGCTCAATCCGCGCGTGGTGGTGGAGGTCCTCTCGCCGTCCACCGAGGCGTATGACCTCGGTGAGAAGTTCGCGTGGTATCAGCGCATCGAGTCGCTTCAGGAGGTCGTTTATGTGCGCCAGAACGAATGGAAGGTGGAAGTCCGCCGTCGGGCCGAACCCGAATGGCTCACCGTGATCGTGGAGGGGACGGAGGCGGAACTGACGCTGCCGTCGCTCCAGGTCTCCATTCCGTTGGCCGAGGTGTATGAGGATGTCGAGAAACCCTGATCCGTCAACGGCCCGATTCCTCGCCCCCGGCGACGGGCGCGCCGCGTTCCTCGACGACCTGGCGGAGCGACTGCGCGACAATCCGGACCGAATCGCGCGGGCGACCTGCGGCTTCCAACGCGAGGGAGTATCTGATCTTTATCGGCTTTACTACTCGTTCTACTTCTCCTGTTGTTACGACAGCGACCCGCAAGCGTACCGGTGGGTTCTCACCAACTTCCACCGTCATCTGAAGTACTGTTGACCGCGCCGAACTCCGTACTGAATACAACATCCCCCGCTTCACTTCGTCCCCTGCATTTGGCGCTGGAGGCGGAACAGGATTGTTGCGTTTTAGGGATGATGCTGCGCGACCGGGAATTGGGGACGACCGTCCACCGGAGCGGGGGCGGTGGGAACGCTCTCGCTACGGCGCTGATGCAGGCGCCGAACCCGAATCCTCCTCACGGCTTACTGGACAAGTTAGAGAGAATCCTCGATTGGTTTGAAGAACTGGCGAGCCAGTGGATCGGAGCGTTGGAACCGACTTCGGCTCCCCTTCGGACTTACATTCAGGCCGCGCGCGCCACTCTCGCCTAGGAAGGGGCGCTATGATGAATATGATGAAACTGAACGCCCTCCCGG
>JBBRGS010000049.1:0-21080 GCA_038240635.1 Armatimonadota bacterium | reverse complement strand
CATGTTCATCCTACACCCTTACTCGCTCGCTGTCACTATAAAACTTTGCAATTTTCCAGCCTTTTCGCCGGTTCCCTCGCGCACCGCGCCACCGAGGCCGCCTCCTGATGACGCGAATCGCCGTGAAGGCCGACGACCCTTGGAGCGCGCGAGGGCGATGGACCCGCATGGGGAGAGTCCACCGCCGTCTGGTGCGCCGAGGCCGCGCTTACCCGCCGATGCGCCGAGGCCGCCTTACCCGCCGAGTAGCGCAACCCACTCCGATTACCGTTAGAGAGCGGCATCGGGTGGTCTGAAAGTAACGCGCTCGATGAGTCTCAACAGAGTTCGGATTGCCTCTTGGCGCGACCCTCCCTCACGGCTCGAAGCGTTGCAGACCGAGGGACTTCATCGCGGTGAGAATATCGTGACCAAGCGTGGCGAGACGGAGGGATAATCTCAGCGGGGGTGTGGCCGTGATTCGTCACTACAAATCGCTCCCCCGCCCCGCCCGCCGCAACACTTCGCTGAAGCGCTTCTTCGCATCCACCACCGACAATGTTTCCGCCATCATTCACTTCCCCTAACAATGACTTGTTAGAGTCATTTCACCAGGTGGAAGATCAAGATCAGGAATTACCGGAGTTCGTTACGCTCCCCGAATTTGCGCTCGCAGGCGGCCTCCACTTCCGCCGCGCGGTCCATGTGCGCCGGGTCCAGCAGCGCGGTGAAGCGCCACAAGCTCCGGTACCGGTCCTCCAGCGCCTGCAACTCCACGCGGGCCGGGTGATCGGCGCGAGGGTCGTTCAGGGCAATGGACGGCTCATCAGGAAGGGAAACCGTGACAGCCGCCTCCTTGAGGGCCATGCGTTCGCCGGGGCAATAGAGGAGGACGGCGCCGTCGGGGAGGCCGCACTCCGCCGCAAGGTCTCGTTCGGCGGCCCCGCGCATTTCGGCGGAGAGGTGATAATCGCGCACCAGCGCGGCCTGCATCCGGCGCGCCTTCACCACTTCCATTGTGAGGAGGTACACCCGCTTGTACAGTTGGCGGCTTCGCAGTCGCTCGATGAGGCGCGCGGTGATGGGCGAGGCGTAGTCCCGTTCGAGGGCGCCCCACAGTTCAAAGTCGGTCAGGTCCAGCAGGTCGCGCTCGGTGAGATTATTGGCGCACTCCACGGCCTTGCTGATCATCGCGCCACTGGCGGCCTTGGCGTGGTGGTAGTAGACACGCTCGGTGAGCTGGTAACGCAGGCGCAGCAGGTTCATCACCTCCGAGAGGGCGTCGTTGCGGAGGACGCCGCGCTTGGTCAGATTGAGCGCCAGTCGCCCGCCTCGGATGAGGAAACTGCGGAAGATGCGGTCGTCATACGCTTGCCGGAAGCCCGTAAAAAAGAGGTCGCGACGGATATAATCGAGCAAATCGGCGCACAGGGTCCCGCTCAGAATGTCCCACATCCACGGCTCCAGGCGCCCGAAGCGGGGGACCTTCGCGCTGTCGCCGGAGGATGGGGGACTCAGCAGCGCGAGGAGGGCTTCCCTCAGGCCCAGGCTCTCCAGCGTCTCGGTGAGGAGGGAGAGCGGGTTGTCGAGGAACCAGGCGAGCCGAGGGCCTTCATCATGCCGGGGGAAGAGGCGGCGCTCGTCCTCGAAGGTGTGGCCAAACGGGACGTGCGTCACGTCGTGAACCAGCGCAGCGACCCGCAGCAGGCGCTCCTCTTCGGGGGAGACGCGCCGCTCGGTGTCCGGGTTGGCGTTGATCGCGGCGATGATCCGCTGCGTGAGGTGGCACGTCCCCAGCGAATGATCGAAGCGGGTGTGCAGCGCCGTGGGGTAGACGAGATACGCCGTGCCGAGCTGCTTGACGCCCCGAAGGCGCTGGACCTGCGGGGTGTCCATCACGCGCACTTCTTCGGCGGTGAAGGCGAGGTCGCCATGAACGGCGTCGCGGAGGAGGAGAGGCTTCGACATAAGTGGGGGAGAGGCGAGCAGAGAGGTGGGAGTCGGCGAGGCGCAGGGGATGCGGGAGAGCGACTCGCCGCGCAGGGTGTCGCGCTACCGGCGCCGCAGCTTATTCATCCACGAGCGACGCCGCGCCTGCGCTGAAGGGGTCTCCACGGGAGCGCCCTCCCCATTGCCCTGGTTCTGGCTGCGAAGGCGGCGCACTTCCTCGGCTTCCCGGCGCAGGCGCTCCCGGATCGCTTCAGTGTTCCCCAAATCGCCGCCACCCAGCTCCGGCTGAACCCGCTGCGAAGTGGGAGTTTTCGGGCGAGCGCCATGCCGCAGGGGATCATACCCTTCGGGCCAGAGGGTCATTTCGTCGAAGACCGCCCCGCCCAGTTGCGCCCCGTCCAGCGTCGCGCGGGTGAGATCGGCGCCCGCCAGGTTCGCCTGAACGAGACAGGCGCGGCTCAGGTCCGCCTCCAGCAAAATGGCCATGGAAAGGTTGGCGCGCTGGAGGTTGGCGTCCCACAAAATGGCGTCGGTGAGGTTCGCCCCCTGAAGATGCGCGCCGTCGAAGGCGGCTTCGATGAGAAACGACTCACTCAGGTCGGAGTCGAACAGGTCGCCGTCGGTGAGGTCCGCCGCGTACAAGGTGGCGCCGGAGAGATTGGCCCCGGAGAGATCGGCGCCCGACAGGTTGGCTTCCTGAAGATTGGCGCCGGACAGATCGGCCTGCCGCAGGACTGCGCCTTCCAGATTGGCGCATTTGAGGTGGGCGCGCGTGAGATTCGCCGCAGTGAGGTCCGCCTTTTCCAGGTTGGCCGACGCCAGATTGGCGTTCACCAGGTTGACCGTCTCCAGGCTCCCGCCTCGAATCGCCACCAGCGCCTTCTCATTATCGATTGATTGACTCTCCATCCTGACGCTCCGGTCTCTGCCCTGTTTCGTCCGGCGCTCCTGAGGGGCGCGGGGATCGCGTGACGTTTTCCCGCTTCCTCCACCCCGTCAGCGTTGACGCGGAGAAGAGTCCCATCTCTCACGGGAGCGACAGGAAGGGGAACGGCGCTGCGGGGTCTCTTCAGGGAGGCCGCCCAGAGGAGCGCGGCGCGGCTTCCCACAGTTTTGTTTCCATAGTGTATCCCCTTTCAGCCCACAAAGGCGCTCCCAAATCTGAAAGTTGTCAACACCGTGACATGGCGGGAGACGTGGAGGGTGCGGCGCCGGGCGTAGTGGTGCGGCGCCGCGCGTATTATGGAAGAAGCGCATGGCGCCAGGGCTTATCCTTCGCCGCGCGCGTGACGATGGACAGAACACGTCCGCATCGGCGCGAAACGACGGCGTCACGAACGGCGTAATCTGAAACCACGAGCGCGGCAGGTCAACGCGCGTCAGGAGAGGGACATGAAGTCTACGCTGAAGTCGGTGGATTGTCTGGATGTGAACACGAACGAAGTGGAATTTCGGCTCTACCAATTGCTCCTCCCGGAACGGTGGGCGGCTCTGGTCTGCTACGAATCCCGCATTGTGGGCTACGGCAGCGCGCCTTCGCGGGCCGAAGCGGTCGAACTGGCGGGACAACGGGCGCAGGCGCGCCTTCAACCTGCCTCGTCTCCGTAACGTCACCGGGGCGCTTCGCCGTCTCGAACCCCAGGCGCCTTCATCGCTTTTTGGCTTTCATCGCCGTCAGAGCGCGACGGGCGGCGGCATAGCCGGGGTAAACCTTCAGGGCGTTTTCAAACGCGCGAAGGGCGGCGGCGCGGTTCCCCACTCTCAAATACCGCTGGCCTTGTCGCGTCAGGCGGACCGCCTCCGCCTTTTTTTGAGTGAGGGATGAATCGGTCCCTTTCGGTCGTCGCTCCCCCCTGGGACGCGGCGAAGCGGCGGGCAGCGGCGGCGCGGCGGGAAGGGCCACTCCGATGCCGGTCCCTGAGGGACTATTTTCCGCCGGAGGGGGAATCGGCGCGAGGGTTTCCGTGGAAGCGGCCGGGGCGCGATTGAGGGTTCCCTCCGTGGGCGAATCCGCCGGAGAAGGGACAGTCTCTGGTTTGGGAGCGGACGGGCTAAGGATGGAGCGGTTTCGTCCCGCCTGGGCGCTGCCTTTTTTCCTGCCCATCAATAGAGGAAGCGAGCGGGCGGGGTAATCCCGGCTCATGGTTTTCCCGTTGTTCAGGCTGGCCTCGGCATCCAGCGAGTCTTTATCCTGCGATGCGCCTAATGCGCCCGGCGCGGCTTTCGACATCAGGCTGGATGTCTCGGTTCGCTCGGTTCGCTCGACGCCGGCCGCCGGTGGAGCGCTCCGAGGGAGAACGGAGGGGGCCGGGGCATCCATGAGTTCGTCGGGAGTCTCGCGAAGTGCGGGCGGGGGCGCGCTCTTCGCAATTTGGCCTAACGCGGTCGGTTTCTCCTCCGAAGCGAGCGGAGCGTTCAGGGGCGTGCGAGCGGCGGGCGGCGCCGGTCCCTGCATATGGATTGCGAGGGGCTTCGGCGGCGCGGTAGGGCGCGCGTGGGGCGGCGTCGCGCCATAGGGGAACGTGTCAGCGGGGTAGCCGGAGGCGTCGGGGACGAGAGCGGCGTCCGGGCCGTTCAAACCGCTGGCGGGGCCGTTCATCCCCATCGCATCGGGCGCGTTGAAGCCGCTCGCATCGGGCGCGTTCATCTCCGCATCCGGATAATTCATCCCGGCGGCGTCCGGAGCGTTCATGCCGTTGCTCTCCGGCGCGTTCATCCCGGCGGCGGGGTTCGCCGGAGGGGCGCTACGGGGCGCAGGTTTGTTGGGGGCCACCCTGGCCAGGGGAGACGGCGCGATACGGTTGTCCGCCACCTGGCGGGGCGCGGAACGCCACGGGGAGAAAACGAAGCCGAGCGCGAGGAAGGTCGCGCCCAGCGCGATGCCCGCCCACGCGGGCTGAAAATAGAACGGCGTAGGGCGACGGTCAGCGATCCCTGCGTTGATACGGTTCCAGAGGTCCGCCGGAGGATTGGGCGGCGGCAACGGGTCCGGCAGCGCGCGCAGGCGGGAGTCCATCTCGTGGAAGGCGGCGAGAGTCTCCTGGCAGTCCGGGCAGCGCGCGATGTGGCGCGAGGAAACGGCGTCGTCTCCGGCGGCGCCGCGGCGGCGGATCCAGTCGCAGTACCAGGAAGATTGTTTACTCATGGGAGATCATCATTTCTGGTCGTCTCAGGGGGGGGGGCTACCGGCTCGGTTCCCCGTCCTTAATCTCGTCTTTCAGTTTCCGCATGGCGTAATGAAGCCGCGACCAGACGGTGCCGACGGAGCAGTCCATGAGGTGAGCGATCTCCGGGCAGCTCAATCCCTCGTAATAATGAAGCGTGACGACGGCGCGGTGCGCGTCGGAGAGGCGCAGGAGGGCGGCCTGGAGCGCCCGCTGCTCCTCGGCTTTCAACGCTTCACGCTCCGGCTGGGGCGCGTGGGGGCGCAGGTCGGGCAGTTCCAGGCCGTCCAGCGCGTCCAGGGGGGTCCAGCCTTTCTGGCGGAGGCGCTGAAGGCGTCGCAGGGCGAGGTTGACGGCGATGCGATGGAGCCATGTGCCGAAGCGGCTGTCGCCTTTGAACGACGCGAGTTTAAGAAAGCCCTGGATGAAGGTCTCCTGAACCACGTCCTCCGTTTCCTGCGGGTGCAGCAGGATTCGGTACACCACTGCGGTGACGGCCCGCTCGTGGAGCGAGACGAGGATGCGGTACGCCTCCCGGTCCCCGGCGCGACACCGAGCCAGGGCGGACGCCTCCGCCGCCGAAGCGCGGGTCTCCTCCTTCGAGGGGGGGGCGCCCTCCGGGCCGGGGGGCGCTGGGTTCCTCCGGTTGCCGATCATGCCGTTAGATACCCCACGGGGGAAAAGCCTTCAAACACGTCTTCCTGGCGAGACGTGGGAAGGGAGGTGAAGGAGGCGAACTAAGAGGATGTGGCGACCTCATGAACGTATGGAAGGAGCAGGTCCAGGGCTTCCCGATGACCGCGCCGCTTGCCGAACCGATACGACTGCTCAATGCAGCGGAGGGCCGTGCGCGCAATATCCTGTCGCACGTGCTCCAGCAGTTCCAGCGCCTGCGGGCGGTCCTCAATCAGGTCTTCCAGCCGAGTGAGGCAGTCGTTCATGGCCTCGGATTCGTCGGCGTTGAGGGAGCCGCTCAAATGCGCGTCGAGTTCGTCGCGTTCGGCGTCGGAAAGGACGCTCAGGGCGCGACGGTTGGAATGAGCGCCGCCATCGAGGGGCATCTGGCGGCAGGCCTGATTGAGGATATCTTCCCAGCCGTCGCCGGGTTGAGGGCGGCGTTCCGCCATGTGGACCTCCAGAGTTATCAGCGCGCCTCGGCCGTCGGACATGGCCATCGGACGGGGCGCCAGAGTGGGCGCCATGCGGCTGAACGCCACGCGGCTGAGCGCCACGAACCATTATGATGCATCATTGTGTTGGTGCGTCACTCCCTGAACAGGGATACATCGCTCCCTGCGCGTGGAGAGGTCATTCTCCGAAGCCAAGAATATCCATCCGGCCTTCCACATACATGGGCGCTTCCGTGAGATGAAGCGTCGCCTCCGGCCCTTTCACGGCGGGCAGCGTCTCCCCCCTGGCCCCCACCACCGCGTGGTCGCCTTCGGGCAGCTTCACTTTCAGGTCGGCGGCGCCGGAATCGGTCCACAGAACACTCAAATCGGAGCGGCGCGTCCCGAATACGAGGCCATGCAGGCCGCCGGGCAGTTCCCGAATGCGCTTGAGACGAAGCCCCGCGACCTGACGGGCCATGGTGGAGAGTTCCATCGGCAACCCGGGCCATGGTTTCTTTCCATCAGCGCCCAGCGGCTCCCAAAGCGTCATCGGGACGCCCTCGCCGTAGTTGAAGAGAGCGAGACGTGTCAGGGATGCGCCATGGTCGGAGTCGGAATCGCGGACGAGGCACCAGAGCGGCGTTACGCGCCGGGGGGCGAACCGCTCGGCCAGGGCCTTCGCCTGCGCGAGGAACTCCTTCCACGCGGCGGGGCTGATTTCGGCGGGAACGACAAACATGAGAGCGTCCGCTTCATTGAGCGCCCCCTCTTCGAGCAGCGTCCGCAGGCGAGGCAGGTCCGTCCCGCTCGTGAGGGCGGCGACCCGCGTATTGGGGTGTCCCGCGTGGACAGATTTCGCCACAGCGCTGAGGCGGGCGGCGTAGGTCGCGGGAGTCGGCTCGGCGTTGGCGGTGTCCGTCTCGATGACCACCCATCCGGCGACGGCGCGATTGGCCTTCGCGGCGGCGGTCAGGGTCGTCTCGTCGAGGGCGCCATCCACCCACACCACAGGCGTCATCTTCCGGCGGCGCAGGTCCTCCAGGGGAGTCGGCGCGGCGGGGGAACCTTTCGCCATGAGCGCGTCAAAGGGGAGGACGACAAACCGCGTCCCCAGCGTTTGAGCCACGTCGAGCGTGGCGGCGGTGGGAAGGGCGTCGCCTTCGCGCACGCCCATCGTCTCCATTAGCGGCGGCGGGGGCGGCGGAGCCTTCAGGCGGGGCGGCCCAGGTTTGGGAGGAATCCTGAGGGGGTCCGGCCCCAGAAGCGGCGGCGGTCCACTGCGCGCGGCCAGCGCGGACGACGCCAAAAGCGGCAGGAAGGCGCCCAGGGCCAGCCATGCGGGAAGCGCGCCGTGAGTGAATTGTCTCAACCATCAACCTCCTTCAGGCCGCTGTTCAGGTGGGGTCGGCGTTTCCAGCCTCAATTCCACGACACCTGGGGCGGCGAGCCGAATCCGGCGGGATGCATTGCTCCCGCGCTTCATTATACTGCAATCGTGAGGACGCCCCGGCGCAGCGACCGGTTCGGACCATTCAATCCGCTCCCGTATCTCCTGACGGCTGACTCCCCTTTCGCGCTCCAGCACGTCCCCCTCCTGCCGGGGAGGAAGCGGGCAACCCAGGGCGAATCATCCAGCAATCGAAATCCCGCCTTCCCGGCTCCTGTGTGATGAAAGGTCCCCAGATGATCGCAATGGAAAAACCCGCGCCTTCCGCGCCTCTCGGCGTTGCGCCGCATTCGGAACGGTATCCCGTCTCCGTGGCGGAGTATGTCACGTACCGGCGCCAGGGCTTTCTTGTGGTGAAAGGGTTACTCCTCCCCGAAGAGGTGAAGGAACTCCTCCAGCACACCGAGGACCTCATGCAGGGCCGCCTCCCCGAACAGGAGCGCGAAATGGGCGAGCGCGACGTGGCCCGCGATGGCGGCGTGGCCGTGCAGCCCCTGGAAGCCCCGCCCGCGCATCTCTCGCCGGAAGAGAAGGCGCAATACTTCCTCCGCATCCATATGCTGCACCGGCGGCTCGCCTTCCACGAAAAGTATCTCCTGCACCCGCGCGTCCTCGATGTCGTCGGCGCGCTCATCGGGCCGGACGTGCTGGCGCTTCAGACCATGCTGTTCCTCAAGCCGCCGGGTAAGCCGGGACAGGGCTGGCATCAGGACAGCTACTATATCCCCAGCCATCCCGACACCCTCATCGGCGCGTGGATCGCCATTGACGCCTGCGACGAACTCAACGGCGCCATGTGGATGGCCGCCGGAAGCCACGTCGAACCCGTCTATCCCCCGGTCAACGGTTACGGCTTTGGCGACCGGCAACTCGACGACATCGCCTACGTAAACAACGTGAGCGACCCCAACGACGCGAACAACGACCTCACGCCCATCGCCGACGGGTACCCGCAGCTCCTGGTGACGGCTCAGCCTGGCGACGTGGTCTTCTTCCACAGCCACATCCTGCACCGCAGCAAGCAAAACTACAGCGCCGACCGGTTCCGCCGCTCCTTCGTCAACCACTACTGCAACGCCCGCTCCTTCACCCAGTGGGGCGCCGACGGCGGCGATGACGTTCATGCGGCCTTCCGGGTGGACCCCGTGACGAAGATGACGAACGGCTCCCACATCCTTGCGCGAGGAAACACGCATCTGCCGTTCGCGCAACCCCGGTTCAACACGCCGTGCGCCGCCCTGCTTTCGCCGGAGGAGCGCCGCGCTGAAAGCGAGTTCGCCGCCGCGATGATGGGTGACATGGACAGCGGCATGATGGGCGTTACGCCCACCGACCCGAATGCGAAGGACGATCACGACGCCCCGTCAGGGAACGGGTACTGAGCGGATGAGGCGGTGGTCCCCTGCCCGCCTCGGAGGGCGGACGGCTCTACCGCCGTATCACTCGTCCGACGCCATGAGGGCGAGCAGCAGGTAGCCGTTGCCACCCAGCTGCTTCAGTTCAATTGCGCACTGGCGTTCGTCCGAGGCAAGGCGCACCACTTCGCCCCGCGCTTCGACCGACTCCCCCATCACCTGGAGGCGCACCTGGCACTCCTCGCCCGGTTCAGGGCTGCGGTCATCCATCAGCTGCACCAGCACGCCGGTGTAACTCTCGTCCACGGTGACGCCGGAGAGCTCTCCACACCGGCACGTCAGGGTGATCGGGATCCCGCACGAGGTGCGAGGATGGCTCCGCCGTTCCAACAGCGACTCGGTTTGGGCTAAAAGGCGGCTCAACATAAAAAAAGGTCTCCTGTCGGCGACAACGAGCGGGCAAACGGAAGAAGTGAAACGCCCCTCTCATCTTCGCGCTTTAGACTGCATCGTTGTTCCACACAATTCCATAGGTTTCCCGTGACTCTTGCGCGGTTGTCGATCTTGTCACATCCGAGGGTCCGCCGACAGGTGGCGCTTCAGAGAGCGCTCGCGGCCTCCAGGTCTTCGTACACAGCGGCGTTCATCGCGCGCAGGCGCCGGTCGTGCCGCGTTTCGCCGGGCATTCCGTTAAATGTCCACGCGACGACCAGGCCGCGTTCGGGGTCGCAGAAGCCACACGACGACTGACTGCCGCCATGCCCGAAGGTTCGCGTGGAGGCGTATGGCCCGTATCCGTACGGCGCCGAGGTATCGCCGCCGGGCGCGGGATTGATCCGAAAGCCGAGGCCCCAGTCCATCATGTGGCCGAAGGTCTCGTCCCGCAGCCCGACTCGGTGGCGCGCGGTAAGAGCCTCCACAGTTTGCGGAAACAGCAGATGAACCCCGCCGCGAACGCCCCGTTGGAGCAGCGTCTCGTAGAAGACGCCGAGTTCGCGGACGGGTCCCCGCGCGTTGCCGCCGGGCCGGGACATGACGCAGCCTTCTTCGGAGGACCAGAGGGCCTGAAGTCGCGCTTCGGAGCCATGCGTGTCGTACAGCGACGCGATGCGGTCCCCATAGGCGCGAAAACGACCGGCGGGCATCCCGATCCAGGAGTCGAACATCCCCAGCGGCTCGAAAATCTCCTCGCGGACATACTCCTCGAAGGGGCGCCCGTCCAGCCGTCGCACGACTTCGCCCAGCACATACCACCCCGACGCGACGTGATACCCCGCGCGCTGACCCGGAATCCATCCCGCTTCGAGGGGCGCCGCCGTTATCCGGGCGAGTATCTCGTCCCAGGGAGCCAGGCGCCAGAGCCGTTCTGCGCGCGGAAAGCCGCCCGTGTGCGTGAGGACGTGGCGCAGGGTGACGCCCGCCTTGCCATTGGCCGCGAATTCGGGGAGGATGTCGGCGACCGGCTGATCGAGTTCCAGGAGACCCCGCTCCCAGAGGCGCGCGACGGCGACTGCGGCGATGGGCTTGCCCGCCGACAGCCACAGCATGAGCGCGTCGGAGGCGAGGGGAACGCCGGTCCGGTCCTCTCCGAAGGCGAAATCGGCGACGGGTTCGCCATGAACCGAGACGTACACTTGTGCGCCAAGGTGTCGCCCCTGAGCGCGGCCCTCTTCGATCACAGCGACAACGCGGGGCAGGCGGTCACGGGGATCGGCGATCATGATAACCTCTCTTTGTTCAGGGGACGCCAACGGCTTTCAACAGGTTCATCCGTGGTGAGCAGCGACAGGGTGGACCTCCCCAGGTCTCTCGGTCCTTCCCCGCCGCACGCAGGGAAACGGAACCGCGCCGTATAACTCGATGCGAGGACGGAGTCGAGCCGTCCCGCCTGTTCTCCTGCGCCGGGGAAGCGTTCCGGCCCGACAAGCCATCCTATAAGGAGCGCATCCACCCGTGCCGTCGCCTCGCCCGTTCACCGCCGAAGAGCTGATCGCCCTGAAGCAGCCGGAACACCTCGCCGCCTCGCCCGACGGCGGAGTCTGCGCCTTTACCGTCCTGGAGTCTCAGTTCGAGGAAGGGAGCGTCGTTTCCCACCTCTGGCTCGTGGACGCCGACGGGGAAGAGTGTCGCCCGATCACGTACAGCCAGGACGGCGAGGAGTCGCCCGCTTTCTCCCCCGATGGCGCCTGGCTCGCGTTCCTCTCCGCGCGGCCCGACTACACCCGCCCCGAACCGGAGCTGGAGGACGGGGAGCCGCCCAAACCTCAACTCTGGCTGTTGCCCTCCACGGGCGGCGAAGCCCGCTGCCTCACCGACGCCCGCGACGGCGTCCGCAATTACGACTGGCTCCCCGACAGTTCCGGCCTCCTCTACCTGGCGATGGAGGCGAGGCCCAGGCCGCTTCAGGCGCACCGATTCAATCGGCTGAACGAGAAGGACGACGCCCGTTCCCCGCGCGAGGCCCGGCGTCCCATTGGCGTGTGGCGCGTGGACGTGGACGAAGACGGCGAGAACCGGCGCGTCTGGCGAGGCGACCCCGGCGGGAGCGACCTGGCCGTCTCCCCCGACGGGCTGCGCGCGGTGTACGTCACCAATGGCTCCGGCGACCCCAACGATTACGCCCTCACCGATCTGTGGCTGGTGGACCTGAAGGCCGGCGCCGCCCGACGCCTCACAGAGCGCCACGGCCCCGAATGGTCCCCTCAATGGGCGCCCGACGGCCAGCGCGTCGCCTTTATCGCGGCGCTGGACCCCCAGGTGACGTTCTCGCAGTCGCGCCTCTGGACGGTTGAGGTGGAGTCCGGCGTCCTTCAGCCTCTCACCCGCGACTTCGATCACGAGGTAGAAGGATTCCTCTGGCCGCGCCGCACGCCCGACGCGCTCTTCTTCGTGGCGACCCTCGGCCTTGAGCGAGCGGTCTATCGTCTGAACATCGCCACCGGGACGGCGGAGCGGCTGACGGCGGAAGGCTCCTGCGACACCCTGGCCGCATCCGACGACGGCGAACTCCTCTACCTCGTGCGGGAGAGCGGCGAAGAGTGGCCCGACGTGTGGCGCCGCCTCACCCCGGAGGAACTCGCGCAGGGCTATCCCGGCCCGCCCGTGGAGGAACCGGCGGAAGAGGAGGAGGACGCCGCGCCCAATCCGCCTCCCGACGGCCGCGCGGCCCCCACTGATGGATCGAGCGCTGCGGACGCGGAAGACCCGGCGGACGCGGTGGACGCGGTGGAAGCGGCGGACCCGGCGCACGCGGAAGACCCGGCGGACGCGGAAGACCCGGCGGACGCGGAAAATGCGCCCGATGAGAAACCGGAGCCGGTCCTCCGCGACGGCTGCGTGCGCCTCTCCGACCTGAACCCCGACTGGCGCGACGTGACGCTGGGGCCGCAACGCGCCATCACCTGGGAGTCGGACGGCCTCACCCTCGAAGGGCTGCTCGTGCTGCCGCCGGGCGCTCGCCTGCGGGCCGATGGTCTGCCGGAGGCCCCGCTGCCGCTCGTGGTGTACGTTCACGGCGGGCCGCACGCCGCGATGGGAAACCATCTGCGGCAGGGGGTCTCGCTTCAGGCCCTCGCGGCGCGCGGGTGCGCGGTCCTTGCGCCCAACTATCGTGGCAGTTCCAGCGGCGATGCGGCCTTCTCCGTCGCCAATCGCATGGACCTCGGCGGCGGGGATTACCGCGACCTCATGGCCGGAGTAGACGCCGCCCTCATCCAGGGCATCGCCGACCCGAACCATCTGGGCATCCTCGGTGGCAGCTACGGCGGCTACCTCACCAACTGGGCTATCTCCCAAACCGACCGCTTTCGCGCCGCCGTCAGCATGTTCGGCATCTTCAACTGGCTCACCGATTACGGCAGCAGCGAACTCCCCAACTTCGAGAAGGAGTACCTCGGCGGCTACTACTGGGATGACCCCACGCTGTACATCGAGCGGTCGCCGTTTCGCTTCGTCAGCCGCATCCAGACACCGGTCCTCATCCTCCACGGCGAGGAGGACCCCAACACCTTCATCAGCAACTCCCGCGAGATGGAGCAGGCCCTGCGGACGCTCGGCCGCACGGTCGCCCTCGTCACCTACCCCCGCGAGGGCCACGGCTTCAACGAACCCCGGCACCGCGTGGACGTGACGCGCCGCATTATCGCCTGGCTGGACCGCTACCTGCTCGGCGATGCGACTCAACCCGCGACATGGCGCCTCGGCCAGGAAGTCCCCGGCGAAGACGGCTGGACCCTCCGCGTCACCAGCGCGGACCCCGTGATGCTCGCCGGACGAAAGGCGCCTTCCGAAGGCGATGAGGTGAGCGATCACCCGGTCGGAGTGGTGTTTGTTCTGGCGACGGAGCGCAGGGACGCCACGTTCGCGCTGGCCCTCGCCGAGGTTCGCGCCGAAGCCGAGGGAGTGGAGCGCCCGCCGCTCGGCGTCCCGGTGAAGACGCTGGATGAGACGACGCTGGTCACGGGCGACGGGCTGGCGGTGTCGTTCCACGCGGAGGAGCCGCCGTCCGCCTTCCCGGTGGCGCTGGTGTATCATGTCCCAAAGACGGCGGCGACCATGACGCTGCGGGTTCCGGGCTTTCCGCCGGTCCTCCTCCCGCTGCCCCACGGCGACAAGCCGGACGAGAAGCCGGAGCGCCGCCGGGACACCTCCTCAGCGACGGACCGGAGTGAAGGCGCCTCTGGGGCTACGGCGGATAGAGGTGGCAGCGCACCTCAGTCCCCTCCACCCGCGTCGTCGGCGGCATGACCTCCAGGCAGACTGGCATCGCGTGGGGGCACCGGGGATGAAACGGGCACCCCGCAGGCCGCTCGTCGGGGCGCGGCGGCGAGCCGGGGATGGGCCGAAAACTCTCCCCCGGCGGCGCTTCGGGGTCCGGAGTGGAGGCGAGCAGGCCCTGCGTGTACGGGTGAAGCGGAGTGGAGAACAACGCCTCCACACTCGCTCGTTCGACGATCCTCCCGGCGTACATCACCGCCACATCGTCGCAAAACTCGGCGACGACGCCCAGGTCGTGGGTGATGAGCAGCACGGCCATGCCGCGTTCCTGGCGGAGCCGTCGCAGCAGCGCGAGAATCTCGGCTTGCACGGTCACATCGAGGGCGGTGGTCGGCTCGTCGGCGATGAGGAGTCGCGGCTCGCACGCCACAGCCATGGCGATCATCACGCGCTGCCGCATCCCGCCGCTGAACTGATGAGGATATTGCCTGGCCCGCGCCGCCGCGTCCCCTATGCCCATCTCGGCGAGGGAGTCCACCGCAATGCGCCACGCTTCCCGGCGCCCCGCGTTGCGATGCAGCCTCACGGCCTCCGCCACCTGGTCGCCGACGCGCATCACGGGATTGAGTGAGGTCATCGGGTCCTGGAAGATCATGGCGATCTCCCCGCCGCGCACCTGCCGAATCCGCGCCTCCGACGCCGACAGGAGCGCCTCGCCGCTCAGCCGAATGGTCCCCGAAGCGATCTCGGCGGGGGGCGTGGGCAGCAGCCGCAGGGTCGCCAGGGCGGTCACGCTCTTCCCGCTGCCGCTTTCGCCCACGAGGCCGTGCGCGCCACCGCCCTGAAGCGTCAGGTTCACCCCGTCCACGGCGGTAACGTCTCCCGCCGGAGTGTGGAAGCGGACGCTCAGGTCTTCGATGGAGAGCAGCGGCGCCTCAGGGTCGCTCATGCGCCGCGCATCCGGGGGTCGAGGCGGTCCCGCAGGCCGTCGCCGAGGAAGTTGAAGGCGAGGACGGCGCAGGCGAGGGCCACGGCGGGGTACAGCGCCTGCTCCGGGTGACTGCGGAGGCCCGACCGCGCCGAGGCGATCATCGTGCCCCACGACGGGAAGGGCGGCTGCATCCCGATGCCGAGGAAACTCAGGGTCGCCTCCGCGAGGATCACCCCGGCCATGTCCGTCACCAGCGCGATCACCACCGGCCCGATCAGGTTGGGCAGGAGGTGGCGCCCCATGATGTGCAGGTCTCCCGCGCCGAGCGCCCGCGCCGCGTCCACAAACTCCTGTCGCTTGATGAGCATGGCCTGCCCCCGCACCAGACGCGCCATGCCTGGCCAGCTCGTCACGCCGAGAGCGACGAACAGCCCCAGCAGATTGGCGGCGGGGGTCGCGGTGTGCGCGGTGAGGACCGCTGCAATGAGGATGGCGAGCAGCAGGTCGGGGAAGGCGAAGGTGATGTCAGTGAGCCGCATGATGAGCGTGTCGGTGAGGCCGCCATAGTAGCCCGCCAACAGGCCGAAGAAGAGGCCGAGCGTGAGCGCAATCGCTTCCACGCCCAGGGCGACGCCGAGCGAGATGCGGGCGCCCATCGCCAGCCGCGTGAACACGTCGCGGCCTAGGTCGTCGGCGCCGAGCCAGTGGGCCGCCGAGGGAGGAGCGTACTGGGCGCCCGGAGCCAGATTTTGCGCCGTATAGGTCCAGGGCGTCAGCAGCGGCCCCACGACCGCCAGGGCCACCAGCGCCGCCGCGAGGATCGCCCCAAACCACATGGGACCCTCGCCGGAGCCGCGCCGTCGAGCGGGTCGCATGGCGCGTCCGGGCGAGGTGTCCGGAATGGCAGGGGGGCCGTCCTCCGCGCCCACTACCACTCGTAGGTCCCGTTTTTGGAGGCCTGGCCGATCTTCACGGTCTGCACGTCTTCGGTGATCTCGATAAACTTGGCGTGCCCGTCCGCAAAGGCCACGTTGTTCCGGTTGCCGTGACCCCAGTCGTGCCAGGCCCAGTTGGGATGGCCGCCGGCCTGCGTTTGCCACGCCCGGCCGTGAACGGAGTGATCGTAGTCCATCAGGCGGAGGACCGGGTTCTTCAGGTCCCCCATGAGGACCGGCTCCTTGTTGTCGTAGAAGGCGCAATGGAACTCGTAGAAATAGCTGCTGCCCCGCGCGTCGAACACGCTCTCTTTGCCGGTCCACGGCGCGCCCTGGTCGCTGGGGCACTTCCAGACGCCCTCGCTCTTCAGGAGGGGCTGCAATTGCGTCCGAATGAAGCCGTCGTCCCAGCAGCCGAGGCCGCACCCGGCGCTTTTCGGAGGATAGGCGTCGTCGGTGTCCTGGACGTAGGTCATCATGGCGATGCCGACCTGTTTGAGATTGTTGAGGCAGGCCGATTGGCGCGCCTTCTCCCGTGCCTTGGCGAAGACGGGGAAGAGGATCGCCGCGAGGATGGCGATAATGGCGATCACGACGAGCAATTCAATGAGAGTAAAGCCGAGGGTGAAGCCGCGCCGACGCGGGGAACGGCGAGCGATGCGGGGTTGGGGCATTGTGGGCCTCCAGAGCTGGAGAGCGACCGAGAAATGGGGAGGAACTGAACCTTCACGGGACGCTTCCGTCGCCGGACAGGACGATTCCCTGCGCTATGGCTAAGACTTTGGCGGCCTCGCGCCATGTTCCTGCGAGCTGCCGGATTGAACAGAGTCTTCTCATACAAGGCCCTGAGGATCCGGGCGGTTGAAACCGCCGCAACGACTGCACGAAGTCGGCCTTCGCCAACTCCCCTCTCCGTTGGAAAACTCCGACGACGAGCGAACCCTAACCCGCGCAGGCGGGTTTCGTGTGTGTGTTGCTGCGGTTTCAACCGCCCGGATCCCCAATGCAAAGGCCCTGCGGTTTGAACCCCTCAATCCACCTCGCTGTCGTCGCTTGCCGCAACGCGAGAGCCTCATTCCTCCCGCGAGAGAATCAGAAGCCCGATCAGCGTGAGCGCCCCGCCGGTCCACGTCCAGACCGACGGCCGCTCGTGGAGGACCCACCACGCGATAACGGCGGAGAGGACCGGCAGGGGCGTCGTCCACATCCCGGCGGTCCCCGCGTCCATGTGGCGCAGGGCGAGCGCGAGGAGGACGTAACTGAAGCCCGTGCCCATCACCCCCATGAAGACGACGCCAAGCGTGGGCCACAGCGGAAAGGCGTGCGGCCATGCGCCCAGCCCGATCCACGCGGCCCCCGTGAAGACGCTCGCCACCATGAAGAACGTCGTTAAGGCGTGCAGGGGATGAACGCGGCCCGTGATCGCCTTCTGGCAGGCGGCGTACACCGACCACGACAGCCCCGCGAGGAAAACCATCCCGTTGCCGAGCGCCGTGGACGAGTTGAAGAGCGCCGCCCACGGCTCGCCGTTCCACCCCACGAGAAAGACGCCCACCGAGCAGACGAGGGACCCCCACGCCTTCGCCCGCGTCCACCGCTCGCCGAGGACCGCCCAGCCGATGAGCAGCAGCGCGACGCCTTCCCACTGGATGATGAACGACGACGCGCTCGCAGTGGTGTATCGCAATCCCTGAATTTGAAAGAAGTAGTTGAACGCCGCGCCCAGGCCGCCCAGCGCCAACAGTCCGCCCACGCCACGAGGCGGGCGCCACGGGTCACCTCGCGCCGCCAGCATCCCCAGGAGAAACGTGGTGGCGAGGGCGTACCGCAGGAACGCGATGGCGAACGGGTCGAAGTGCGGCAGGGTGAGTTTGACGAGGGTCGGCGTGATGCTCCAGAGGAAGGTCGTCCCCAGCGCCTGAAGGATGGCGACGCGACTCTCGTGGGCGGAGGGGCGGCTGTCCCCCGGCGGCGAGGCGTTCCCGGCGGGCGCGGAGGGCAATGAGGCGGATCTACCCGGCACGGTCGGCCTGTGCGGATTTCAACGCTCTGAGACGCAGGGCGAGCCATCGGGGGTTCACGCGGCCCCGGAACATGATCCGCCCGTTGAGCGCCACTACCGGCACGCAATCGCCGTATCGGGCCACGAGGTCGGGGTCCTCGTCTACATCCACGGTCTCCAGGCGGAAGTCGTGGCGCGTCTTCACGGCCAGCAGATCGGCCTTCGCGGAGTCGCAGAGGCAGCAACCGGCGCGGGTGTACAGCGTGACCGTAGGGAGAGGCGTGGTGTCGTCCGTCAGGGGATCGGTCCTTGTATCGGGAGCGTTCATGGACGCCCTGAAGGGTTCCACTGATCGAAGAAGGAAGCGCCGCCCTCGTCCCGCTGTTTCCGCATCGCCTGCTGATACAGTTCCGCCGCGTTGCTAAAGGACGGGTCTTCCCGGAGCAGTCGCCGGAGCGGCCCCAGGGCTTGCTCCCGTTCGTGGCGGCTGAGGTGGAAGTACGCCCGAACGTACAGGAGCATGCAGTAGTCGTATGGAGCGAGGAGCGGCGTTTGCTCCACCTCCTCCAGCAGGCTCTCCACTGTCTCCATTTGGCCCACGCCGAGCCATTGCAGCGCGAGATGGCACATGGCGTTCACATCGCCGGGCTTCCGGTCCAGGGCCTGATGCAGGAGAACGATCCCCTCCGAGGCCGGGCTGAGCGCCCCCAGAGCGAGGTAAGCGCGAGCGTCATCGGGGTACCGTTCCATGATGCGCCGCAGCAGCCGCTCCGCTTTGCGGGGGTCTTTCTCCTCCACCGCTTCGGCCTCGTCCAGCAGCGCCTCCAGGCCCGGCGCGAGCGGCTCCGGTTCCTCTACCTGGCGGACCTCCGCGACGGTGGCTCGGACCTCGCGTTCGCCCTGATGGAGGAGGACCTCCAGGTCGTCCGCGAGGAGGCCCGCTTCATGCAGGGCCGTCACGGCGAGGATTTGCGCGGTGTAGGTGGCGTCCGGATGCTTCAGGAGCGCGCGGATGCGGTCATACGCCGCTTCGGTGTCCATGCCGATCAGCAAGGTCAGGCCGACCACCGTATCATCGGTCCACAGCGCAAATTCCGCCGCCCGAAGCGCCTGGGGCCACCGGTCCAGCAACGGCTTCAGGATGCCCGGACGGTTGGGAGATTCATTGAAAAAGTCATCGGCCTTGCTGAGGAGTTCCGTCAGCGCCGCCCGCGCTCCCGCGCCGAGAATGTCGTTCATGGAGAGATACGGGTATGCGGTCGCCAGGTTGGGGCCGGAGAGTTCGGCGTTCAGGGCGGCCACGGTGGCGTCAGGAATCTCCACGTTTGCCGCGCGCATCAGCCGCAGGTAGCCCCGCGCCTCCTGGAAGCGCCCGGTGTTGGCGGCGGCGGCGAGCAGTGGCGGAAGGTCGCCTGGGGGAATCTCATGGCCGGACGCGCCGATGATGCGCGCGACCTCGTAGGCGAGCGCGTGCTCCCCGGCCATCCCGTGGAGAGTGAGCAGGACGAGACGCTCTTCCTCGCTCCGTTCGGCGCCGCTGGTCGCCTGCTCGCGCAGAGGGGCGTACGCTGTATGAACAGTCGCCTCATCGTAGCGGACCCAGGCGCATAACAGCGCCCGCCGACGCGCCTGCAGATCGTGGGGGGGTATGTCCAGCAGGCGGAGATTGATTCGCTCCGCCTCTTCGATCTTCCCGGTGTTGTACAGGGCCACCGCCAGTAAATGAAGAGCGTCCGGCGAACGGGGGAGGCGTTCCACCGCCCGCCGGGACGCTTCCACGGCCGCCGGGAGGTCCTTCAGCCTGGAGCGGACTTTCGCCTCCTCCAGGAGGGCGCAGGCCTCTTCCGCTTCTTCCGGGGAGAAGTCATACCCTTGTGTCGTCAGCTGGATGTATTCGTCCGAGAACGCGGCAAGATGATCCAGGATGGTTTGGGTCGCCGGATCGGGAGGAATCAGTTCGCCCAGGCGGCGGCATGCGCGACCGGCGAGAGCCAGGAGGCCCAGGTCAACATACACCTGGGCGGCGAGAAAGTGAGACCGGGGTTGATCGGGAAACTCCTTCAGCAGCCGGTCGCACGAGTGGAGCGCGATCTCCGGTTCATCCAGTTCCAGCCACAGGACGATGGCCAGGTCCCCAAATTCCGGACGACGAGGGTACTTGAAGGCGCCCGCTTCAGCGAGCGTGGCGGCTTCGGCAATCCGGCCCTCATCCGCCCAGCGCCGACAGTCCCGCAGCATCGCGTCCTCTGGCGAAGAGGGGGAACCGCCCGGCTTTTTTTTAGTACGCGTGACTTTGGCTTTCGGATGAGATTTAGGTTTAGGCATCGGCATACGGGAGGCACAGAAGGGCGGGAGACCGCGCGGCGACGGGGACGCTAACACGACAGGGAAAGACTTCATTCGCGCCGAGGTGGCCGTTCTCCTCCCCGACGCCGGCCTTTGCGGACTGCGGGCATGGGGCGGCGGCGCTTATATCGTCAGCGGCGTGTGAGGACGAACGCGAACGCGGTCAGGCCCCCCACCCGCGCCGACCGGGGCCGCTTTGCGCGCCACCGCCCCGGCGACTCCCGCAGGATCGCCTCCAGCAGCGCCCGGTTCGCGGTGAAGAAGACGGCTCTGCCCCCCGGCTCCAGCCGCTCGTGCGCGTGCCGGACCACCGCCGCGTAGAGTCGTTCGAGGTTTTGCTCCTCCCGCCGGGTGCGAAAGCCGAACGGCAGGTTCGCCACCACGGCGCGACACCGGGGCCACTCCTCCAGCCGCTCGGCGTCTCCTTTGCGAACGGTCATGCGGTCGCCCCAGGCGGTGGCGGCGCGGTTCGCTTCGGTGGCGGCGACGGCGGTGGGGCTGATATCGAGGCCGACGGCGGACATCGCGGGATCAAGGCGCGCGGCTTCGAGGAGGAGGGTTCCGCTGCCGCACGTGGGATCGAACACGACAGGGGAGGGCGGCTCATCGGCGGGCGCTCCTGCTTCTCCGGCGTGAGGGACGACCGCGAGGCGGGCCAGATTCGCGGCGATGACGGGATTCAGGGCGGCGCCCACATCCTTCACGCGATAATCGAAGCGAGGGTCCGGGGTGAAGCGGGGCCGCATGAGCAGCAGCGTCTCGTCCCGGTCGGCGTGAGCGACGAGTTCCACATCGTAGCGTGAAGGGCTGTCCGTCCAGCCGAGGGGTTGAGCCGCCTCGCGCGCCGCCGCCACGAGAAGCCGGGCGTTCTCGCGCCCGATGCGGCGTTCGGCGAGAGAGAATCGGAAGCGGAGGGGATCGTCGCCAGTGTCGAGCCAATCGCGCCAGTGTTGCAACGGTTCGGCCCCGGAGATCAGCGCGGCGAGGGCGTCGGCGCAGGCGGTCCAGTCGGGAAACGGCAGCGGCGGCCCCTGGGCAAGGAGGACTGATGCGCCGTGAACGCACCGCAGATCGGTGAAGCGGCCGGGCGAGACGCCTTCGGGAGCGCGGAGGAAGCCGGGCTTCACGTAAGTGAGCGCGAGA
>JBBRGS010000048.1:0-21221 GCA_038240635.1 Armatimonadota bacterium | reverse complement strand
CAGCTGTTCAACAAGGGCGGCGCGTTCGGCCTCCTGGACATCTTCTCCGGCGGCGCGCTGCGGCGGTTCACCGTCTTTGCGATGGGGATCACGCCCTACATCAACTCTTCCATTATCATGCAGCTGCTCGTGGTGGCCATCCCTCAGTGGCAGCAACTCCAGGAGGAGGGCCAGTCGGGCCGCAAGGTGATCAGCAAGTACACGCGCTACCTCACCCTGGGGCTGGCGGTGCTTCAGGCCATCGGCATGACGACGCTGCTGCGAGGGCAGGGGATTTTGGCGGCGGGCGGCTTCTCGCTCGTCGTGATCATCACCACGCTGGTGGGTGGCACCTTCTTCCTGATGTGGCTCGGTGAGCGCATCACGGAAAACGGCCTCGGCAACGGGGTCTCGCTCATCATCTTCATCAGTATCATGGCGCGTCTCCCCTACGACTTCTCCAAAGTGGTCAGCCTGGCCAGTCAGGGCGCCATCGGGTGGGGCAGCGTTTTCCTTCTTGTCCTCTTCTGGGTTTTGACCATCGCGGGCGTCGTCTTCATCACCGAGGGCACCCGGCGCGTTCCCATCCAGCACGCCAAAAAGACGGTGGGCGGGCGCACCTACGGCGGGGGCGGCTCGTTCCTGCCACTGAAGGTGAACTCGGCGGGCGTCATCCCGATCATCTTCGCGCTGTCGTTGCTGATGCTCCCGGTCACGGGATCGCAGTTCCTGCCGCAGGGGACCTTCGGGCACCGCCTGGCGAACGGGATGGTCACGTGGCTCACGCCGGGGCCAAGCCTGCCGGGCCTGTTCGCCTCCATCATCTACACCGTGTTCATCATCTTCTTCACCTACTTCTACACCGCCGTCACCGTGGATGTGCCCAAGATGGCCGAGAACTTCAAGAAGTGGGGGACCTTCGTGCCGGGGATCCGCCCCGGCAAGCCGACCCAGGAGTACCTGGACCGGATCGTGACGCGGATCACCGTCGCGGGGGCGCTGTTCCTCTCCGTCATCGCGCTGGTGCAGTACTTCATCCCGCACCTCACCGGCATCCCCGGCAACACCTTCTCGCTCTACGGGGGCACTTCGCTCCTCATCGTCGTCGGCGTCGCGCTGGAGACGATGAACAACCTCGAAGCGCAGCTGATGATGCGCAACTACGAAGGCTTCATCCGCTCGTGACGCTCTCTTCCTCCCGTCTTGCTGGCCCCGTCGCGGGCAGGGGAGTTTCGCGTTGAGACTCATCCTGCTGGGGCCACCCGGCGGAGGGAAAGGGACCCAGGGCAAGATGCTCGCCGCCCGGCTCGCTGTCCCCCACATCTCCACCGGGGACATCCTCCGCCAGGAGATCGAGACGGGAACCGACCTTGGCCGCAAAGCCAGGGCGCTCATTGACAAGGGGAACCTCGTCAGCGACGCCATGATCAACGCCATCGTGCATCAGCGGCTCCGGCTGCCGGATGTGGCCCACGGCTTCATCCTCGACGGCTATCCGCGAACTGTGCCCCAGGCGCTAAAACTGGAAGAGGTCAATCGCGAGTTCCATATGCCCCTCGACGCGGCGCTGGACCTCGAAGTGGATGAGACGGAACTGATCCGTCGCATCTCCGGGCGGAGAGTCTGTTCGGGGTGCGGGGCGACGTTCCACCTCACCTCCATGCCGCCAATCCAGCCCACGCGATGCGATCACTGTGGCAGCCCCCTCACCCATCGCGAGGACGACGCCCCCGAAGCCATCCGGCGGCGACTGCAAATCTATCGCCTGCGCACGCAGCCGTTGATTGATTTTTACCGGGACCGCAAAATCCTCTTCGCCGTGGATACCCGTCGCGGGGTGGAACACACCTTCGAGGCGATCCTTCGCATCCTGGGACTGGACCTCGAACCGAGGGAAGACCTGTGAAATTCCGTTCCAAAAGCCGCCTTCCGCTCTCCAGCCACAGCCGACCGCCTCACGCGATGGGGCGCAAGGTGAGGATCAAGTCGGCCCATGACGTGGCGATCATGCGACGGGCGGGCCTCATCGTCGGTGAAGCGCTGCAACGCCTCCAGGCGATGGTCGTCCCCGGGGCGACGACGGCGGACCTCGATGCGGAGGCGGTGGCGATCCTGAAGAGCTACGGCGCCAAAGCGTCGTTTCTGGGGTACGGGGGCTTTCCGGCCTCCATCTGCGCCTCGGTGAACGACCAGGTGGTGCATGGGATTCCCAACCGCAAAAAATTCCAGCCAGGCGACATCATCGGGATTGACATGGGCGCTTACCTTGACGGCTTCCACGCCGACGCCGCCCTCACGGTTCCGGTGTTACCCTGTCCCCAGGCGACCCTCGACCTCCTCAGCGTCACCGAAGCGTCGCTGATGCAGGGGATCGCTCAGGCGCGGGTGGGCAATCACGTGGGGGACATCTCTCACGCCATACAATCTTACGTGGAGCGTCTGGGCTACTCGGTTGTCGAGGAATTGGTGGGTCATGGGGTAGGTCACGACCTGCACGAAGACCCTCAGGTCCCCAACTTCGGTTCACCGGGAGACGGCCCTCGGCTTCGGGCGGGGATGACGCTCGCCATTGAGCCGATGATCAATCAGGGAACCGCCGAAGTGCAGGTGCTCCCCGACAAATGGACGGTTGTAACGCTGGATGGGCGGCTTTCCGCGCATTTTGAGCACACCATCGTCATCACAAACGGCGACCCGGAGGTCCTCACGCTTCCGCCGCCGAAGGAGACGAACCATACGCACACAACGCCGTAGTGGTGGCAGGCAAGGCAAAAAGATCGCCCGTCGTGGTCCCGCGGAAGCGCCGACCCAGACGGGCAAGGAAGAAGGGATTCAGGTGGAAGGCGTCGTTCGGGACACGCTTCCCAACGCCATGTTTCGCGTGGAGTTGGATAGCGGTCACGACGTGCTGGCCCACGTCTGCGGGAAGATCCGCATGAACTACGTGCGCATTCTCCCTGGAGACCGGGTGAAGGTGGAGCTCTCGCCTTACGACCTGACTCGCGGACGCATTATGTGGCGGTATAAATAGCCGGGTGACGGCGACGACCGCCCAGGGAGCGCTGCCAGGCGCTCCACCTCGCCCTTGTTCGATCTCAGGGTACCCAGTCGCTCCCTCCACATCTGGTTTACAACCATGGTGGATGGGGCGCCGGTTGGCCTGCGCCTGTCCGTCGAAAAAGTGGCGCTCTGTGGCGGGACAGGTTATACTATGATTTTGGCGCCCTCCTGACTTCGGCGAACGTCCGCAAATCAGGAGTGGAACCAGAAGCGGCAGGAAGGAGCGGTAAAATGAAAGTGCGAGCATCTGTTAAAAAGATGTGTGAAAAGTGCAAAATCATCAAGCGCGAAGGCGTGGTTCGGGTGATCTGCACGAACCCCAAACATAAACAGCGACAGGGTTGATGAGGATGTGTGTCAGCGCCGTGGCGTAGTGAGTGGCGGATGTGTCGCCCGCTATTTCCTGGCCGCCACCGGTCTGACGCTTCACCCTCGCCCAAGGGAGGCCAAAGAGTGGCTCGTATTGCTGGGGTGGATCTGCCCCGCGACAAGCGCATTGAGATCGCGCTGACTTATATTTTCGGGATCGGCCTCACGTCGAGTCGGGATATCCTCGAAAAGACGGGGATCAACCCCGATACCCGGATCAAAGACCTGGCGGAGGCGGAAGTGGCTCGCCTGCGCGAAATCATTGACCGTGATTACCGCGTGGAGGGCGACCTTCGGCGGCAGATCAACATGAATGTCCGTCGCCTCATCGAAATCAACTGCTATCGGGGCGTCCGTCACCGACGCAGCCTGCCCGTTCACGGTCAGCGCACCTCCACCAACGCGCGCACCCGCAAGGGCAAGAAGAAGACGGTGGGCATCCGTCGTAAAAAGTAGTGACCCAGCCCGCACCGCCAGGAGTTGGCCCAAACCTGTCCCTTTGGGGACGCCAGACGCGGCCAACCCCTCACGCAAAGTCATCACACCAGGAGGAGCGTCACTTTGGTTCGTAAAGCCAACACCCCCCGGCAGAAGGCGAAGCCGCCGAAGAACGTCCTTCACGGGTTGGTTCATATTCAATCCACCTTTAACAACACCATCGTCTCCATCACCGACCCGGCGAACGGCGAGCTGGTCTCGTGGAGCAGCGCCGGATGCGTGGGGCAAAAAGGCAGCCGCAAAGGCACGCCGTTCGCCGCGCAAATGGCCGCTGAACAGGCCGCCCGCAAGGCGATGGACCAGGGAATGCGCCGCGTGGATGTCCACGTCAAAGGTCCCGGCGCGGGGCGCGAGACGGCGGTGCGCGCGCTACAGGCCACCGGCCTGGAAGTGAACCTGATCAAGGATGTCACGCCGATCCCCCACAACGGCTGCCGCCCGCCCAAGAAGCGGCGCGTCTGACCGGTCGCCCCCCTCTTCGGAGCTATCGCCTGTGACACTCCGAATTCCGCGTGGAAGTGGCGGCGCAGGCCGCTCTTCCGGCCTTCCATGCGACCCGAACGGCCTCACCCATGAGAACGGTTCCCACCGCTCTCCAGTGAGACCTCCTTCGGCCCCTGAGCGCCGCGGGACCTTGCATGAGTTCCCCCCGCGCCCAATCTGACGTTTCATGCGAACGTCTTACTAAAGGAAACTGACACTTATGGCAATCTATACCGGTCCAAAATGTCGGCTCTGCCGCCGCGAAGGCGTCCGACTCTTCCTGAAAGGGGACCGTTGCTACTCGGTGAAGTGCGCTTTCGAAAAGCGTCCCTTCCCGCCGGGCCAGCACGGGCAAGCCCAGCGCAAGGTCGAAGAGTACGGGATGCAGCTGCGCGAGAAGCAGAAGCTGAAACGAATTTACTGGATGCGCGAAACCGCGTTTCGCACCTACTACGACGAAGCCGTGCGCCAACAGGGTCGCACCGGCGAAGTCCTGCTCCGGCTGCTGGAAACCCGCCTGGACAACATCGTGTATCGCCTGGGAATGGCCCCCAACCGCCGCACCGCGCGCCTATGGCTCTGCCACGGCCACTTCCTCCTCAACGGCAAGCGAGTCACGATCCCCAGCATCCAGGTCCGACCGGGCGACGTGATCGAAGTGCGCGAAAAGAGCAAGTCCACTCCGCCCTTCATGAATGCGGGTCGGTACGCCGGAGGGCGGCGCGTGCCGGAATGGCTGGACTACGAGCCGAACCAACTTCGAGGCCGTCTGGTCGTCCTGCCGTCTCGTGATCAGATAGACACGGATGTGAGCGAGCAGCTTATCGTTGAGTTCTACTCCCGCTAAAGGGCCTCAGAGGTGTCAATGGACGCAATTGTTCCGAGCATTGAAACCCTGTCCCACAGGGAAGATTATGGCAAGTTCGTGATGGAACCAGTGGAAACCGGCTTCGGCACGACCCTGGGCAACGCCCTGCGCCGTATCCTGCTTTCCTCCGTGGAAGGCGCGGCGATCACCACCGTGAAGATCGGCGGAGTCCTCCACCAGTTCAGCACCATCAACGGTGTCCGCGAAGACGCCGCGGCGCTGATGCTCAACCTGAAACAGCTCGCCGTCAAGGTGCACCGCAATCCCGGCAGCGAACAAAAGACATGGGTGCTGCGCCTCAACCGTCAGGGCGAAGGGGAAGTCACCGCCGCCGACATCGAAGCCCCCGAAGACGTGGAGATCATCAACCCGGAGATTCACCTTGCCTACCTGTCCGACGACGACGCCGTCCTCGATATGGAGATGAACGTCGAAATCGGCAAGGGATACGTTCTCCCGGAGCGGATGAGCAGTTACAAGCACGTCATCGGCACCATCCCCGTCGGCGCGGCGTTCACTCCCGTCACCAAGGTCAGTTTTGTGGCGGAACCGACCCGCGTCGGGGGCCGCACTGACCTGGAGCGGCTGGTGATGGAAGTCTGGACCAACGGCACCATCAATCCGCAGGAAGCGGTTGGACGATCCGCGCACATCCTGGAAGACTATCTCCAACTGTTCCTCCAGTTTGGCCAAACGAATCAACCGAGTTTTGTCTCCGAGGGCGTCGTCCCCAACGATGACGAAATCCGCGCCCCCGAAATGCGGATCGAAGAGATGGAATTCCAGCCTCGCACCTTCAACTGCCTCCGCAAGGCGGGCGTCATGACGGTGCGGGACCTCGTCTCCAAAAGTGAACGAGACCTGAACGAAATCCGCAACTTTGGCGAAGTCGCCCTGGCGGAAGTGCGCGAGAAAATCCAGGTGATGGGCCTCCAGCTCAAGGGCGATACCACCCCCCCCGCCCCCCTCAACGGCGACGCCGATGAAGAGGACGACGATACCGAAGCCGAGTAACCTGGGAGCAGGGTTCGGGGCAGGGCGCAACACCCTGTCGAAGACGGGGCACAGACCCCTCCCGCGCCCGAACCGCTTCCGATCTCCCGGCTCCTGACCCCGTTCCGAAGGGATACTCCATGCGTCACCGAATCGCTCATCGCAAACTGGGGCGGCCCAGCGATCACCGCATCCAGATGCTGCGCAATCAGGTCCGTGACCTTCTCGCCAATGAGGCGATCATCACCACCGTCACCCGCGCGAAAGAGACGGCGCCGATGGCGGAAAAACTGATCACCCTCACTAAGGTGGACAGCCTCCACTCGCGGCGAATGGCCCGGCGCCTGCTTAACGACGAATCGCTCGTCACTTACCTCTTCACGAAGATCGGCCCCCGCTTTCGGGATCGCCCCGGCGGCTACACCCGCATCATTCGCGTCGGTGTGAGGCGAGGCGACGCGGCGCCCATCTGCAAACTCATGCTTCTGGAAGGCTGAGCGTCACCGTCCCCCCCGCCGCCCTCGAAGCCCCGGCCCGCCGCCGACTGACGATCGCTTACGACGGCACCGACTTCGCAGGGTTCCAAATCCTCCCCCACCGCCGCACCGTCCAGGGCGTCCTCCAGGACGCTCTCTCGCAACAGTGTGGCGAGCCGATCACCGTTCACGGCGCGGGGCGCACCGACGCCGGGGTTCACGCCAGCGGCCAGGTCGTCCACTTCGACACCGCAAGCCGGACCCCCGCCCACCGGTATCCCGACGCTCTCCGGCGGTATCTGCCGAAGGATGTCGCCGTGATCGCTTCCCGCGAAGTATCGCCCGCCTTCCACGCGCGGTACTCCGCCCTCAGCCGAACGTATCGGTACGCCCTGGTTCCAGGCGCCCGGTCTCCCCTGCTGGCGCGATACGCCTGGACGCCGTGGCAATCGCCGGACTGGCCCCTGTTCGCGGAGGAAGCCCGGCGCCTGGAAGGGGAACACAACTTCAACCGGTTCCGCTCCGGGACCGAGGAGCGGCCCACCACGCGAAGGCTGCTTCAGACGACGCTGCGGGTGGACTCCGGCGCGGCGTACTTCACGCTCACCGCGAACGGATTCCTCCGGGGTATGGTAAGATGGATCGTCGCAGCCCTTTGGGCGAGAGCGACCGGCGCGATGACCGCCGCCGCCTTCACCGATATGCTCGACGCGCGGAGCCGACCGGAAACCCTTGTGCCCGCGCCGCCTCAGGGCCTCTGCCTTGTCGGAATCAGTTACCCTGGAGACAACGCGCCGCCTTCAGCGCCAATACCAACCGGCGCCCCGCGCGACTTCAAGTAAATTTCAGAAGTGAGCGACTCACCGTTCGCTGTCCTTCTTAGGGAGACCCCGTTATGAAAACTTATATGGCCAAAGCGGAAGAAATGGACCGCACATGGTACCTGGTGGACGCCACCGGTCTGCCGGTAGGCCGTCTCGCCAGCCAGGTGGCGAAGATTTTGCGCGGCAAGCACAAGCCGACCTACACCCCCCATTGCGATACCGGCGACTTTGTGATCATTGTGAACGCGGACAAAGTGATCCTGACGGGCAACTCCAAGCCCCAGGAGCGCATCTACCGCCATACCGGCTACCCCAGTGGCATCCGATCCATCACGCGCGGGGAGATGCTCGCCTCCCGCCCCGACCGGATGGTGGAGCGCACCATCAAAGGGATGCTGCCCCATAACACCCTGGGCCAAAAGATGTTTACCAAGCTGAAGGTCTACGCTGGTGACCGACATCCCCACGAAGCGCAAAAGCCCGAACCTCTCAAGGTTCAGGTCGATTAATCTCCACACTCCCCTGGTTCGACGGGCGCACTCATGCGACCGCGAACCCTGCGCCAACCATCTGATCGCCGCGAGGGACCGGAAGGCTTCACCGCTTCCCCCCGCGCGAACGAGGACGGAGGACTCACATTTTGCCGGAAGTGACTGATCGCCATTACGCCACCGGACACCGGAAAAACGCCATCGCCAAAGTCTGGATCCAACCGGGCACCGGGCAGATTCGGATCAACCAACGCGACGCCGCCGAGTACCTCGGTCGCCGCACCCTGGAGCAGATCATCCGCCAGCCGCTTGAACTCGCGCAGATGGGCGACCGCTTCGACGTGATGGTCCGCGCCCTGGGTGGCGGGCTGTCCGGGCAGGCAGGAGCTATTCGCCACGGGATCGCCCGCGCGCTGCTCCTGTACGATCCCGAACTGCGCCCCACCATGAAGAAGCCCGGCTTCCTGACGCGCGACCCCCGCGTGAAGGAACGCAAGAAGTACGGCCGCAAACGCGCCCGGCGTGGATTCCAGTACGTCAAGCGGTAATTATTGAGGGTCCGGCGGTAATCGTTACCGCGCCCTTGTCCTTCTCCTCGCAAAGGCGGCGGGAAAGCCGTTCACTACGCTTTCCCGCTGTCTTTCACTCGCCTCCATGACGAATCACTTCACCGATCTGGGCTTCGAGGTCGCGGAAGCCGAAGACCTCACCGAACTCCTCACGCAGCTCTCCGGGGGGTCCGATGAATTCGCCCTCGATTCCGGGGCGGCGCTGCTTCGGTGGGGCGTGGGAGCGGGCATCGAGCTCTGGGTGCAGGTTCACCCCTCCGGCGAGATTGTGGGCGTCCATCCCTTCTTTCTCGGCCCGTCGCGCACCTTCTTCCTCGTCGAATCGGTCGAAGTCTCCCTCTCGGAGGCGATGGATGCGGCTTTGATGGGATGGGTCAGCCCCTCCGAGCGCCCCGGGGAACCGGGTGAGGAAGACCCCGGCGCCTACCCGATGCGGTTTGACCTGCCGCAGTACCCCCTGAACGTGGAGTTCGCCGAACCGGGGACCGTCTGCGAGTTGCAGGTCGCCGCCTTCGCCGATGAAATCGCGCTGTACGCCTCCGAGGAAGAGTTCCTCGCCGCCCAGGACGAGGACGCCCCGTTCGCCGTGAAGTCGTTCGTCCCGCTTGGCCTTATCCCGCCGGATACCCTTGAGGACGACGGCGAAACGAGAGAGGAGGCGGGCCGGATCAATCTGCTTCAGGCCGTCTCCGAGAGCGATTTTGAACCCCGCGCCGAAGCGTTGTTCTCCGGCGTGATCAGCCGTTGTGAGCAGCGGGTGAACCCGTTCTCCCAGCGGCCTTTCTGGTGGATGCAGGTCTCCACCTGGGGCGCCGAATACGACTGCATCGCCGACCCCGACCTGCTCTCCCGCGCGCCGCAGACCGACGACATTGTGCAGGGCCACTTCTGGATGGCGGCCCGCGTCACGGAGATGTCCCCCGACGGCATTTAGGGGAGTGGGAGTCGCCTGAAGAGGGAAGGGGCGCCTCACTCAATCCTCAGCGCGACCTCCAGCGCCAGCGTTGTGGGCGCGATGCAACGCTCCTCATCGCATGGCTGCGCGTCCACGAAGACCCGCGCCGTCGCCATACCCGCCGGGGCGTCACGGGCGACGTGAAGGGGCAGTTCCCACGACACGCTTCCCTGATACATGGCCAGGGGCGCCTCGGCCCAGGGCAGGACGACCTCCGTCGCTTCCGGGGAAGTCATTCGCCCCACGCTCACGCTTTCGCCTGTGGAAAGGCGGAGCCGCGTCGGTTCCAGGGCGCCGTCCCCCGCCGTTTCCGCGTGAACGCGCCAGCCGGGCGCAATGTCGAGCGTGACGCGCAGGGTCGCCTCTCCGCCCGGCGCCACGATGTCCGGCGACAGGTCCGCCCGCGCCGAGAGCGGCCCCTGCATCGCTGTCGCGGCCAACGCCGGAACGGATGCGATTTCCCCTGCCTGCTCCAGGTAAACGGCGGCGGCGAGGATCAGGGTGTCCATGCCACCGGAGTTCCGCTGCATTGCGCCGAGGAAGAAGCCCAGCGTCCCTTGCGCCCGTCGCAGGTAGCGCCCATCGCCGGTGAGGCCATGCAGGCGCAGGAGGACCAGCGCGGCCATCCCATTTCCGCTCGGCATCGCCTGATCGAAACTCGCCTTTGTGCGGAACAGGATCGCTTCGTGATCGGCGGCGGTGTTAAAGAAGGCGCCCGCCTCTTCGTCGGCAAAGAGGCGGATCATCTCGTCGGTCAGCGCAACCCCCTCGTGAAGCCAGCGGTCCTCTCCGGTGGCGTCGTGGAGGTCCAGGAACGCATGGGCGAGGTGGGCGTAATCTTCCAGCACGGCGAGGGGCGCGCCGGGGCCGTGGCGCCATGACCGGAGCAGGCGGCCTTCGGGGCGCATTTGAGTGAGGAAGAAGTCAGCGGCGCGGATGGCGGCTTCCAGATAATCGGGACGCTGGAGTAGGGTCCCCCCCCGCGCCAGGCTGCCGATCATCAGGCCGTTCCAGGCGGTGATGGACTTGTCATCGAGGCCGGGCCAGACGCGCTGGACTCTGGCCGCGAGAAGGGTGTCACGCATCGCCTTCAGCCGCGCGTTAAAAGCGTCCAGTGGCTCGCCGGTCTCCCGCGCCCAGTCCAGGAGGGGCCGGGTCAGGTGAAGGATGTTGTGGCCGGTCGGGCGCCCGGTGGCTTCCTCGCGGAAGTTGCCGCCGGGGAGAATGGTGTACACCCGGCAGAAGAATCCGCCGTCCTCCGCGCCGAGCCGCTCCAGGATTTCGGCCTGCGTCCAGACGTAGAAGCGTCCCTCCTCGCCTTCGCTGTCGGCGTCCAGCGAAGAGTAAAACGCGCCGTCCGGGCTGGTCATCTCGCGGAGGACCCAGTCGTACGTCTCCTCGGCGATCTCGCGGAACTCCGGGCGTCCGGTCAGTCGGAACGCTTCAGCATACGCCCGCGAGAGTTGCGCATTGTCGTACAGCATCTTCTCGAAGTGCGGCACGAGCCATTGCCGATCCGTGGAGTACCGATGAAAGCCGCCGCCCAGGTGGTCGTGGATGCCGCCGTGCGCCATCGCCGTGAGCGTGTGGGTCGCCCACCGTAGAGGGTCAGCGGCGGAACGGGACCGCTCCATCGCGTGGAAGAGGAGCGGCAGGCCCGTGCTCGGCGGGAATTTGGGCGCCCGCCCGAAGCCGCCAAACGTCTCATCATACGCCGCGCCCATCCGGCTGAGGGCGTTCTCCACCAGCGCACTCGTGAGCGGAGTGTCGGCGGGTTCCCGACTGTTCATCACCTCGGCCATCGCCTGAGTGAGTTGAGCGGCGTTCTGTTCCACGTCGGCGGTTCGGGAGGCGTACACCTCGGCGATGTTGGCGAGGAGTTGCAAGAACTGCGGGCGCGGGTAATAGGTCCCGCCGTGGAAGGGGCGTCCATCGGGCAGGAGCCATGTGGACATGGGCCAGCCGCCGCGCTGTGTGAGGAGTTGCACCGCCGTCATGTAGATGTCGTCGAGGTCGGGCCGCTCTTCGCGGTCCACCTTGATGGCGACAAAGTGGTCGTTGAGGAGTCGGGCCACCTCCTCGTTCTCGAAGCTTTCGCGCTCCATCACATGGCACCAGTGGCATGAGGAGTAGCCGATGGAGAGGAATATCGGCTTATGTTCCCGCCTGGCCTTTTCAAACGCCGCTTCGCCCCACGGATACCAGTCCACCGGGTTGTGAGCGTGTTGCAACAGGTAGGGGCTGGTCTCGTGCGAGAGGCGATTGGCGGGGCGCTGCGGGGTCTCGGCGGCCATGGGCGGCGGTCTCCGGTGAGGACAGGGGAGGTCAGGTCGCCCCCATTGTACCCGTCGCCGAATTTCGTCCCAAGCCGCCACGGTCCCCATTTGCCCGAAGACCTGGCCGGGAGCGCGTGGAGGTCGCGCGGGTCACACGCAATCGTCCCCCTTGAGCAGGCGTTCCAGCATGGTGGCGCGGCGGCGGAAGAGGCCCCAGCGGATGAGCGCCAGCCCCGCGAGGATGCCCAGCGCGGGAACGATCAGACCCAGGAGCGTCACTTTGGAGGGAGGTTTGGGAAACAGTCGCGCCCAGTCGGCTTCAGCGCGGGTGGCGGCGCCGGTTACAGGGGCGGGCGGGAGAAGGGTGACATCCACGGGGAGGACCGGCTGAGGCGGCGGCATACTCTTCAGCAGATACCCGCCGCACGCGCCCCCCACCCCCAGGCAGGCCAGCCCGATGGCCCACCGCAGAGGGGTTATCGGCTCGCTGGTGTCCCTGGGGTCCTTCACCCATTGGACCGCCCTGGATTTCGACGCGAGGAGCAGGGCGCGGCGAGCGAGAGGGTAGCAGTCCGCATGGTACTGATACACTCGCTCGACGGGAGTGTCGTCACGAGCGAGTGAACGCGCCTGAATCGTCCAGGGCGCTTCCTGGCGGATGGGACGGCCACACCGGTCGCAGACGATGACGGGCGAATCCACGCCACAATGAGGGCAGCGCGTCACGTCGGGGGTCAAACTCTCTTCGCCGCACGCGCGGCAGTGGTGCCATTGTTCGTCCATCGGCGGCCTGTTCTCGCTTCGAGACTCCGTGCGAGCCGGACCCTTCGTAGGTCCTCGCTCCCCTAATTATGGCATGGGGACGGGACGGACTAAAAAACTATGACGAGCCAATTGTGAGAGGGGAGGCGGGAATGGAGCGACAGGACGCGGAAGCGGCCATCATTCAGGCGGCGCAGGCATGGGCGGAGGCGAAAGGGGCATGGGAGGCGACCGCGCGCATGCGAGACCGACCGGAGAACCTGAGCGAGCTGAAGCGAAACGTTCGCAAAGCCGAGCGCGAACTGCTCACTCGACTGGAAGCCCTGCGGGACTCGCAGGAACTTCCCGAAGGGTGATGCCGTCGGATGCGTGAAGGAGCGGGCAAGGGGCGACTCCATCCCTCAAAGAGGGCGGCAGGAGAACCCCGGCGTTCGTCGAACCCTTCGACAAGCTGCGCCTTCGCAGCCGCTTCTTTCTCATTCTCTCCACCCGGTACTCTGACCTGACCCGCGCGGCGTCCTCCCGTCTCCGCTCGCCGCGCCGTGAAGCGAACCCTCCGCTTCAGGAGCGCCTTCCATGTCGTCTCTCCGCCCCACCACAATCCCGGCGCAGCCCTCCCGGCGCAACCGACGCGGCTTCACCCTCATCGAGCTGCTCGTCGTCATCGCCATCATCGCCATTCTCGCCGCCATCCTGTTCCCCGTCTTCGCCAAGGCCCGCGAGAAGGCGCGACAATCGGCCTGCATGAACAACCAGAAGCAGATCGGCATCGCCGCCTACCAGTACCTCAACGACTGGGACGACACCTATCCCTGGTCCCGCTTCCCGAACGCCTCGGGCACCTCCCAGGACTACGGCCACAATTGGAAGCAGGCCATCGCCGGAAACCTGAAAAGCACGGCTGTGTACCGCTGCCCCTCCAACGACTACGCCAGCACGAACGACGAGGCGGGCAAGTACCCGATCTCCTATGCCGTGAATGGCGCCGTCTTCGCGGAGTACACGCGGGGCGATACCTGTTGCACCCCCGACAAGTACCCGCTTGGCCCGCTGCAACTCGGCGACATCAAAAGCCCGTCCGAGCTTCTCTGGATCATCGAAGTGCGGACCCCCTACGCCGACCTGCATCCAGTCGCTCTCACTTGGAAAGACTGGGACGGGAAGCCCGGCCAGGGCGCCTATATGGTCCATAACAAGGGCAGCAACTTCCTGTTCGCCGACACCCACGCGAAGTGGGTTCCGATCCCCCGGACATGCACGCCGAAACAGATGTGGTCCGAGAACGCCAGCGAACAGAAATGGTTCGACAATACGGCGAAGACCCTGATGCCGGAATACAAGTAAGCGCCGACAGCCCTGAGTAGAAGGCGCCCTCCACATACAATCGGCCCGGCCCCCTGAACGTGAAGGGGCCGGGTCATGGTCGTCTCAGGTTTCGCTGATCTCCGGCAGGGTCTCCTGCACCATCTGCGACTGATTGACCGCCTCCTCCGAGAGAGCGGCCTGGACGCGCTTGTCTGCAAAGTTCAGGCGGCACGCAATGGTTGGAAACTCCGGGTCAACGGGGTCCGGGCGCTTGTCCACGAGGAGGATACCCGGTTCGTGGAGGAGCGCGATCCACGCCTCGCGCTCCTCGTCGAGCTCCCCGTACTGGCGATACCCGGTCATCGCCTTCTCCAGGCTGGCGATGGGCGCCCACGGGCGATACTGCAACTGCGACGCCACCAGGCGGATGAGTCCGTCCAGGCTGCGCCGAATCTTCTGCACCAGCAGATGGTCGGGATTCAGATGACACCCGGCGGTCGGGCGGTCAGGGTTGAGGCGATTGGGGTAATGCTCCACCAGCAGCACCCCCGACGCGACCGCCCGGTCCACGGCGCGCCGCATCTTCTCGCTGCCGTACCGTTCTTCGAGGGCGCGGCGGAGCTGGCCCATGCTCATCCAGGGCATCTCCCGCGTCACGAGAAAATGGTCGGTAAGCAGGATGAGGTGATAATCGAGCCACTCTTCCGGGTTTTGAGGGCCGCTGCGGAACCGACGCACCAGGGTGTGAGACGGATTGAGGCGGCAGCCGGTCACGGGACGGTCGGGATAGTTCGGATTTTCGCGCTTCTCGGTGGTGATGACGCCGAGATGAATGAGCGTATTGAGCCAGAACCGCCGGTCCTGCGTCTCAAACGGGAGATTGGGATCGGCGGCGAGGATGCGGTCCAGCAGGCCATACGCGACCCATGGCTTGTTGTGGAGTTGTTCCTGCAACTGCTCCACCGCGCGCGGGACGATGGTGAGTCCCGTCTTCACGAGGGGGTGCTCCCGGTTGAGGAGGCAGACGGTGATCTGCGCGTCGGGGTTGCGAGCGTGAGGCCGCTTCTCCGTGAGGAGGACTCCTTCGGCGATGGCCTGATTCACCCACCAGGACCGCTCCTGGGTGGATGCGCCAAAGGTGGAATCCTCCTTCAACTCTTCCACCAGGGTTTTGAACGCGATCCATTGCCAGCCGCGTTCGTACAGTAGCAAATCGAAGTGGAGGATGAGGGCCGCGAGAGCGGGAATGGTCCACGCGGCCGCTTCATGAGTGCGCGCGGACGGCGGGGGCGGGGCGGGGGCGGGGGCCTCTTCCTCCGGCTTCTCGGCGCCGTCTTCCTGCGCCAGCATCTCGGTCAGCGAAGGCGTGGGGGCGTGGGGCGCCATCGCGGACGGATTTGCGGCGAGCACCGGGTTGCTTGCCGCCGCCGGGTGAACGGCGGTCGGAGAGGCGGCGGCGCGATCACTCGTGTCGTGCGACCCATTGACCGGCGTCGTCGTCGCCTGAGGTAGGGAGGTCGTCGTCACCTGAGGTAGGGAGGTCGTCGTCGCCTGAGCGGCGTAGGAGGCGGCAATCAGGGCTTCGATGGAAACGAAGGAGTCGGCGGCCTGCTTCAGAGTTTCGCTGGTGCGCTCTTCCACGCCCCAGATGATCACCGTTTTGCTCTGCTGCTGGAGCCGGTTGATGATGGCGAGGAAGTCCCGGTCGCCGGTGGCCAAAATCACGGTATCGGCTTCACTGCCTTCGGCCATGAGTTCCTGCACCTGAAGGCTCAGTTCCATATCGGCGCTGTTCTTGCCCTGCAACACAAAGCGGGGTTCAATCTGTTGCTGGGCGAAGGCGCGCGCGGCCCCGGTGAAGCGGTCCCAGTCGGCGTAGGCGCGCGCGACGAGAATGCGGCCGTGCGCTTCCGCCGCTTCTCGCAGCACGCGAGCCAGATGGATGGGAGAGGCGCCCATGTGCCGGGTCTGACTCAGAGAGATGGCGATATTTTCGTAATCAATGAACAGCATACAGCTCATAATGAGGAACCTTTTAGGGGACCCGCCCGCGACGGCGGATTAAATAAATCTATAGGGTGGGGCTAATTAGGTGTAAGTGTTCGCTACTGAACGCCGGAATCCTTTTCTGCCGGAGCGTCCGTCGCCAGGCCGCCCTCGGAGTCAGGCGCGTCAGGGGAGGTTTCCCGGAGTTGAAGGGCGAGGCGGTACGCCTGCTTTTTGCTCATCCCCGTCCCCGCCAACTGCTCCGCCAGCTCCTTCGTATGGGCGCCGTGGCGACTGGTCATTTCGCGCAACGCTTCGGGAGACGGGGGGGAGGCGGCTTCAACGACGGACGGCGCGCCTTCGATGACGAGGGCGAACTCCCCGCGCGGGGTCCGCTCCTCAAAGACCCGCAGGACCTCAGCGAGGGTCCCGCGCTGAAACTCCTCATACCACTTGGTCAGTTCCCGGCAGGCGACGATTCGGCGGTCGGGGCCGAGGGTCTCCTGTAAATCCATCAGCGTTTCGCGGAGGCGGCGGGGCGATTCGTACAGGATGACCGTCCGCGTTTCGTGGCGCAGGCGCTCAAAGAAGACGACGCGGTTCTTGCGCTGGCGAGGGGGAAAGCCGTCGAAGGCGAACCGTTGCGTCGGGAGGCCGCTTCCGGCGAGGGCGGTCGTGACGGCGGTGGGGCCGGGGATCGGGACGACGCTCAGGCCGCGCTCGATGCAGAGGCCGATCAGTTCCCAGCCCGGATCGGAGACGCCAGGCATCCCCGCGTCCGAGACGAGCGCAATGCGCGCGCCCGCAGCGATCCGGTTCGCCAGGTCGAGGGCCTTGCCTCCCGCGCTGTGCTGATGGTACGACGTGGAAGGCGTGGAAATGTCGTAGTGGCTGAGCAGTTTGCGCGTGACGCGGGTATCTTCCGCCGCGATGAGATCGGCCTCCCGGAGGGTGCGGAGGGCGCGGAGGGTGATGTCCTCCAGGTTGCCGATGGGCGTTCCCACCACATAGAGCGCGCCCTGGGAGGGATCGGGAGTCGCAGCCTCCTCCTCCGCGTCGAAAAGCGCCGTGTCCTGCTCAGGCGAATCCGAAACGGAGGAGGGGGGCATGAGAACGTGGTGTGATTTGTTTATCGGGGGGGCGTCGGGAGGTTGATCGGCACGCTTTGGGAGCCGCCGCCTCCGGGGAATCCGGCGGGGAAGCCGTTCGGCTGATTTTTGCGCGCCTCATCCAGGATTTTCTTCTGCTCAGCGGCGAGTTTGGTCTCCCCCAGGCGCTCCAGGCTCACCTGGAGGTCCGGGCGAATGGACGGATCGGAAAAGGCGACTTCGCTGGCCTTTTTGAGTTGTTCGACGGCGAGCGGCTTCTTATTGGCGTCCTCGTACAGATGCGCGAGGTCCAGCCGGAGGCGCGGCGCGGGAGTCGCCTTAACAGCCAGCTCGTAGTTCTGAATCGCCTTGTCGCGCAGGGCGGGGTCCTTCTTCTTCCCCTCGTCGTACTGGCGCTTGTAGAGATCGCCGAGGAAGCCGAGGACCGCCGGGTCGCCGGGAGCCTTCTGTTTCGCCGTCTCGAATTTGGCGAGAACCTGCTGGATGAGTTTGGCTTTCTCTTTGGCGTCGAAGGTGGTGTCAGCCTGGTTCATCAGCATAGCTCCGGCGAGGGCGGGGTCGCTCACGTCGGCCTTCATGCTCGTGCGGGCCTTCTTCATGTAATCGTCCACCATGCGCTGCTTGACCATTTCGGAGACGCGCCGGTCTTCCACGCGGATAATGTGGAAGCCGTAATTAGTCTTCACAATGCCGGAAGTTTGCCCCGGCTTGAGGGCGAAGGCGGCCTTCTCGAACTCCGGCACCATCTGGCCGTGTCCAAACCAGTCCAGATCGCCGCCTTTGGGGGCCGATCCAGGGTCCTGGGAGAACTTCTTCGCCAGCTCCGCGAAGTTGGCGTTCGGCTTCTTCACCTCCGTGAGGATTTCCTCGATCTTTTTGCGCGCTTCAGGAACGGGCAGGGGGCGGTCCTTGATCGGCGTGTTCTTTGAGACGGGCCGCTTCGGGTCCTGCGTCAGGACGAGGATGTGTCGGGCGCGAAGCTCCAGGTCTTCCGGCTTCGTTTTGGGGTCGTTGAGATTCACTTTGTCCTTGAACGAGTTTTCCCATTTCTGGACGATCAGATTGTCGCCGATCTGGTCATCCTGGCCGTCAATTTGATTGCGGAGAGCGTTTTCGGCCTGGGTTTTATCCTCGCCGGTGAGCGATTCGATCTGGTTGCGCTGGGCGGCCTGCTGGTACTGCTTCTCCTTTTCGGCCTTGAGTTCGTCGCGGGAGACGGTGATGCCCGCTTTTTTGGCGGCGTCCACCTTAATGGCTTCGTCGGAGAATTGCTGGGCGGCGTACGCCTTGAGGCGCAGCTGGTCGCGGGGGTCCGTGGGAGCGCTTCCCATGGCCCCGCGTTCGGCCACCATGTCCAGGTCGCGCTGGGTGAGTTTCTTCCCGGCGAGGCTGGCCACAACATCGCCCTGACGCCCTTCGTCCTTATTTTGGCCGTTGCCGCCGATGCCGCTGAACATGCTGACCATGCCCAGCCCCATGACCACCGCCAGGCCAAGCATGATCTTGCGCAGGTGATGCTCGTAGCCCTGGCGCATCCGGGCCACCGACGGCCCGGCGGGGGCGGGTTTCTTTCGATTAACTGCCACAGGTTCGGACCTCCACCAAAGTAAAGCGTGATGAATGAGTGTACCGGAACAACATCAGGATAGTGAACGATTTGGGCCGCTTCGTGAACCCGACGGAACGGCTACACCGCCTGACCGATGAGGTCGCGCAGGCCGAGGAGCGTTTCGTGGCTGCCCTGTTCCGGAGTTCCGCCTTCCGGCGCGTAGTGTGTCTCTATGGAAAGGACCCCTGTATAGCCGTCCCGGTTCAGCGCATTCAGCTGACCGAGCAGATCGAGGTCTCCCTGGCCGAGGGGCATCCAGTCGTGGCCGCCGCTGGCAGAGCGCCGAGGGTCCTTCAGATGCACGTGGACGATCCAGGGCTTCAGGGCCTCATAGCCATCGGGGTACGGCCGCTCCTCCCCTGCGCAGAAGGCGTTGCCGGGGTCCCACACGGCGCGCAGACCTTCGTCCGCGAGGCTGGCGATGAACGGGGCGGTCTCCTCGCCGGTACTGAAGTAGCAGTCGTGTTCGTTTTCCAGCAGCAGGGTGACGCCCGCCTCGCGCGCAAGCGCCAGGGGCGCGTGGAAGAGGTCGCGGATGCGGTCAGCGATCTCCGGGGTGACGGGGCCGCGCCTCCAGAAGGCGAAGACGCGGATAAAAGGGGTCTCAAACAGGTGGGCGGCCTCGATGCAACGCTGGAGCACGACCCTCTGCTCGTCGAGCGCCCGGTCCTGCGCGAGGTGCATCATGCCGGTCTGGAGAGCCTGCCCGCCGGTCAGTTCACACTTGAAGAAGGGGGATGCAATGCCGCACACCTTCAGGCCTCGCGCGTCGAGTTCCCGCTGGGCGCGCCGCAGGTCGTCGGAGGAGAGTTCAGAGACGTTTTGCCCCCACAGGCCGCGCAGTTCGGCGTATGGGATGCCCCAATCCACCATCCGATCCAAAGCGGTCTCGAATTGCTGACTGATTTCATCGGTAATGATGCCGAGTTCAAACACGATGACCTCCCTTTAACGAATATCGCATCGTACCGCAGAGCCGGAAGGTGTGTCAATGCGACGGATAGGCGACGATCCGCGGCGGTCATACGACGCTCAGCGCCGAAAGGACCCATCCTGCCAGGCGGACCGGGTGCGCCGCGCCGCAGGCTCCGGGCTGGGGTCCACCGTAGGGGTGAAGGGCGCCTGAGGGGCGCCGGCCGGTGATGCCTGGAAAGCCGCACCGGGGGAGAAGGCGTTGGCGGCGAGGCGCAGGCCCTCGTCCATCACGGCCAGCTCGGTGTCCAGCGACTCCAACGCGAGGCCCACGTCGGCCCGCTCGATGCTGGTCATGGAGGCCATCCGCCCGCGAATGTTGCCGAGTCCCGCCTCCAGCGCGCGAATCTGCGCCTGATACAGTTCCGCGAACTGCCGGGCGTTCCTCACATTGGCGATCTGCTGCGCCTTGAACCGGCACGTCTGCGCGTGGAGGGTGGCGACCGGCCCCACGCCCATCCGCTCGGCGTCGGCGCGCAGTTGACGCTCCTCAGCCTCCAGACGCTCCAGATTTTCGTGAGAGAGGTATTCGAGGATGACGGCGAGTCGCTGGCCGATCTCCATCGCGGCGACCGCCTGCTCCGTCACCTGGGGCAGGATGTGAACCAGGTGGCGCTGGAGAAACGGCTCCAGCACGTTGAACTGGTGTTCAATCTGGATGAGGTGCGCTTCGACGCGCTCAAGGGTTTCGCAATCGGCTGGCGGAAGGAAGTTCTCTTTTTGAAACCAGAGCGATCCGCCCTGGCGCAGGTGACAGTTGCGCCGCAGCAGTTTCACCTGGACGCGGCCCTTGCGAAACTGCTTCAGGCGCTTCTTCGCGTTCGACCGGTGGAGCGAGTCCGCGTTGAGCAGGTCGGCGGTCCAGAACAGGAGCCGGGCGGCGGGGTAGCAGACGAAGGGAAGCGCGGAGGCCGGCGACGGATGAAGGACGAGACGGATATCGCTCATATACCAGTATGAGAGGGCGCCCGTTCCCAGCCCCCAGGCGCGCAGGTCGGGACGGAACAGGTTCGGAAGACCCAGTTGAAACCGTTCTTTCAGGGAAAGCGACATACCGGCCTCTCTCAAGGGGTTTGGGCCTAGTTTACCACCCACACCGGCGCGTCGCAAGGCGTGGTCCTGACGTCAAATAGCTCGAAAGTAAAAGAAGAATCGCCAGGGAAATAGACCAGGTCAGGCGTCCAAACTCTCTCTTACGAGGCATTGTTGAGGCTGGTGGGTCCGCTTCAGGAACAGATCGGATCGCTTCAGTCGCAAGTCGCCGACCTTCAGGCAGAGAACGCCGACCTTCAGGCAGAGAACGCCGACCTTCAGGCAGAGAACGCCGACCTGAATGCGGAGATCGAACGGCTGAGGGCCGAGAAGAAGGGCCCTCCCGCCTTCGTAAAGCCCTCCCGACCCCAACCGAGTGAGGAGAAGGCCCCGCGAAAGCGAAGTTCCGAAGTTCCGCGCGGATTGACTCGAAGGGGTCTCGCTGTTATACTCAATCCAAACTCTCCCGTTGGGATTCGCGTTCCGGCGGGCATTCCTGTATGCCGTCTGTCTTCCCTTCGGTGGAGGAAAACGGCTGTTCACACGGAGGACGCCGAACATCCAAAAACACGGTCAAACGCCCAGCCAGGATTTCCGCACCAACG
>JBBRGS010000047.1:0-21550 GCA_038240635.1 Armatimonadota bacterium | reverse complement strand
ACCAGTGAGCGAAAGCGTCTATTTATGGGAAGGAGCGGAACGAATGGCGCAAACGGTGCGGTGCGGGATCATCGGGGCAGGGGGATTCGCGGAAATCTGCCACATTCCAGGGCTGCAAAGTCACCCGGACGCCGAAGTGGTCGCGCTGTGTGGCCGCAACGCCGACCGGCTGAAGGCGATGACCGAACGCACCGGCGTCCCCGATTGCCACACAGATTACCGCGAGCTGCTGGCTCGCGACGATATTGACGCTATCGCCCTCGTGACGCCGAACGTGTCGCATCACCCCATCGCGATGGCGGCGCTGGAAGCGGGGAAGCACGTCTTCTGCGAGAAGCCGCTCGCCATGAACGCGCCGGAAGCCCGCGAGATGGAGGCGGCGGCGGAGCAGGCGCGGCGCGTGGGGCAGGTCGCCTTCACGTTTCGCTTCCTGCACGGCATGGCGGAACTGCGGCGGCGGGTCGCGCAGGGCGACATCGGGAAGCCGTACTTCGCGCGCGTCCGGTTTGAGGGGGGCGACCTTCGGCCCGACTCCACACTCGCCTGGCGGCACTACGTTGAGGAGAGCGGCGGCGGCGTCCTTCAGGACATGGGGTCGCACGCGCTGGACATGATCCAGTTCGCGCTGGAGCCGGTCGCCGAACTCTCCAGCCTCGTCTTCCGGGTCCCGCGCGTCCGCAACGACCGCCGGACGGGCGAGCCGCGCGAGGCGACGAATGACGACTTCGCGGCGGCGTACTGGCGCACGGACGACGGCCTGCCGGGCGAGTTCGCGGTGAGCCGCATCACCAACCTGCGCGGCGGCAACAACGAGATCGAGGTGTTCGGGGAGACCGGCAGCCTGCGGGCCGAGGTCTCGCGAGGACACAACGACCGGCTGCTGCTGGAGCGCCCCGGCCAGGGCGCGGAGAGCCTGCCGCTGCCCGAAGAGTCGTCGGCGGGGACCGATTACGCGCTGGGACGGATGATGCGGTCGTTCGTGGACGCCATCCTGGGCCGGGAGGCGCTGGGAGTGGAGGCGTCGTTTACCGACGGGCGCCGCGTGCAGGAGGCGATAGACGCGGTGGAGCGCTCGGAGGCGGAACGGCGCTGGATGACGGTAGGCGCGCCGTAACGGGCAGAGGCGCGCCGTTCCCGGATGCGGCGGTAGCCCTGGAGTGAGCCGCGGGGGGAACCTGGGTTCCCGAAGGCGCCTCGCCCTGAAGCGGTCGTCTCATCCCGGCCTCCAGCGACTGCGACCCGAACATCGGCTTCAGTCCATGGGTTCCGGGAACACGGGCGCTACAGTTCCACCGGCTCGGCGTGAGCGGCGTCGGCTTCCTTGTGCGGGCGGCCTTTGAGGAAGAAGACGAGCGGCAGGCACATGAAGAAGAGCGCTCCGATGATGAAGAACGCCCGCTCAAACGAGAGGGCCGCCGCCTGCTGGCTCACGATGCCGTCCAGCGCCTTGAGGGCCTTCTGGTCCGCGTCCCACGGATTGACGCCGCGCGCCACAAACCCCTGCCGAATCGCGTCGAACCGCTCGCTGTAGACCGGGTTGTACGGGTTCAGGTGTGACGACAGGATCGCGTGGTTCGTCTGCTGGCCGCGCGCGAGCATGGTGGCGAAGATCGCGGTGCCGAACGAGCCGCCCAGCTGCCGCACGAGGTTGTAGAGGCCGGTCGCGCTCGTCATGCGGGGCCGATCAATGCCGGAGAGGGCCGCTGTCGAAAGCGCGACGAAGATCATCACAAAGCCCAGGCCCTGCACCACCTGCGGCCAGAAGAGGTACGGCCCCGCCGATTGCAGCGTGAAATGGCTCATCATGATCGGCGCCGTGCCCGCGATGGCCAGCCCCGCGAAGATCATCAGGCGCGGCCCCACCCGGTTGTAGAGCAGCCCCGCCACCGGCATGAGGAAGACCATCACCAGCGAGCGCGGCATCAGCACCAGGCCGCTCTTCATGGCCGGATACTGGAGCAGCTCCTGCATGAACAACGGCAGCAGGAATAGACTGGCGTACAGGCTGACCCCTAATATCCCCCCGATAAACGTCCCCGTGGCGAACGAGGCGTTCTTCAGCACCGAGAGGTCCACCGCCGGTTTGGGGCAGCGCAGCTCCCACCAGATGAAGCCGACGAGCGCGAAGACGGCGACGAAGGTGAGCAGGAGGATCAGGTTGGAGTTGAACCAGTCGTTGATCTCGCCTTCTTCCAGCACGGTTTGCAGCGACGCCAGCCCGACGGAGAGGAGGGCGATTCCGATGGCGTCCACCCCGGCGGACCCGCGCTGCGCCTTGAAGTAGGGCGGATCGTGGACGAACCGATTGACCATCCAGAGGCCGCCGATGCCGATGGGGATGTTGATGTAGAAAATCCAGGGCCAGTTGTAGTTGTCGGTGATCCAGCCGCCCAGCGTGGGGCCGATGGCCGGGCCGATCATCACGGCGAGGCCGTAGAGACTCATCGCCAGCGCCTGCTTCTCCGCCGGAAACGTCTCCCGCAGGATCGCCTGCTCGGTCGGCTGGAGCGCGCCGGCGCCCGCCCCCTGAATCACCCGGAAGATCAGCAGGGACATCAGCGACCGCGCTGACCCGCAGAAGAACGACGCCAGCGTGAACACCGCGAGGCACGTCATATAGACCCGCTTGCGCCCGAACGTGAGGCCAAGCCACGCCGTGAGCGGCATGATGATGACCAGCGCGATGATGTACCCCGTGGAAATCCACGTGACTTCGGTGATGGTGACGCCGAGGTTCGCGCGGATGTACGGCAGGGCCACATTCACGATGCTCGTGTCGAGCGCGCCCATGAGCGTGCCGACCGTCACGGCGATGGTCACGAGCCACGGATTATCGCTGGAAATCCCGCGCGCGCCGGGCGCCGGGGACGCGGCGGGGGCCGCAGGGGTTGAGGCCGTCGCCACGTCAGCCCCCCGTCGTCACGGTCACGACGACCGACATCCCCATCCGCAGGGGATGAGCGGCGTCCACGCCGGAGTCAATGGTGACTTTCACCGGCACGCGCTGCACCACCTTGGTGAAGTTACCGGTCGCGTTCTCCGGCGGCAGCAGGCTGAAGACGGCGCCGGTGCCGGGGCTGAGGCTGGCGACGTGGCCCTTAAACTCATGGCCGGGATACGCGTCCACATCGAAGACAGCCCGGCTGCCGACGCGCATGCCGCGCAGCTGCGTCTCCTTGAAGTTGGCGATCACGTCCGCCTGCTTCAGGTCCGCCACGGCGAGGAGCGGCTGCCCCACCGCCACGCTTTGGCCGACCTCCACGTTTTTTCGGCTGACCACGCCGTCGTGCGGGGCGAGGATGCGCGTGTAAGAGCGTTGCAGCAGCAATTCCGCCACTTTGGCCTGGGCGGCCTTCACGCGGGCCTGAGCCGTCTGCGCCTGCGAGCGGCTGACGGCCACCTGTTCCGGGGCGGCGGCGGTTCCGGCGAGTCCGGCCTGCGCCTGCGCCACGCGCGCCCGCTGCTGCCCCACGTTGGCCTCCGCGCTGGCCAGCCCGCTTTGAGCCTGCGCGATCCCGGCCCGCGATTGATTCACCTTCGCCTGCGCCACCCGAATGCCGTCCTGGGCGTTGGCTTCGGCGGCCTGCGACTGAGAGACGGCGGCGCGAGACTGATTCGTGCGCGCTTCCGCGCCGGACACGGCGGCCTGGGCGGAGGCGAGGGCGGCGATCGCCCCTTCCACAATCGCTTCCGCCGCCGCCTGACGCTGTCGGGCCGCATTCGCCTGCGCGGTGGCGGTGACGGACGCAGCTTCTGCCACGTCGAGCTGGCTGCGGGAGACGGCGCCCTGCCCAAACAGCGACCGGGCGCGGTTGAAATCGGCGGCGGCGCGGCGGGCGTTGGCTTCGGCGGCGGCCACATCGGCGGCGGCGACCTGCACATTCTGACGAGCGGCCTTCACGGCGGCCCGCGCGCCGACAACCCCCTGTCGCGCGGCGTTCACGGCCTGCTGCGCGGCGGCCAAAGCGGCCCGCGACGCCGCGACTCCCGCATGCGCGCTCCGCGACGAGTTGCGCGCGTCGGACACGCCCTCCTCCGAGGCGGCGAAGGTGGCGCGGGCGGCGTCAATCTGCGTCTTTCCGGCCTGCGTCATTTCGCGGGTGGCGTCCAGCTGGGCGCGAGCGGCCTCCACGGCGGCCTGAGCCTGCCCGGTCGCTGAGCCGGTATTCTTCTGCGTGATGGCGACCCCCGTTCCAGCGGCCTGCGCGTTCGCCTGTTCCATGGCGAGATTGGCTTTCGCCTGCTGGAGTTGGACATTCAGATCGGACGGATCGAGGACGGCGAGGAGCTGGCCGCGCTTCACCGTCTGATTCTCGCTGGCGAGGACCTGCGTGACGCGGCCCGGCGTGCGCGCGCTCACGGGATACAGGTCGCCGTCCACAGCGGCGTCATCGGTGACGACGTGGTTGCGGTGAAAGGCCCACCATCGGGCGCCGAAGACGATGGCGAGGATTAGAATCGGCAGGCCGATGAGGAAACCGATGCGCCGCTTGCGACCCGTGGGCGGAGCGGCGACGGGTGGGCCGGGAGGCGCAGCGCTTTCGGCGCGAGGGTGGCCGTCGGCGGACGGTTCGGCGAGCGTCGCGGGGCGAGCGGAGTCACTCGTCTCCAAGGTTGTCTCCAATGCGATATAAAGATTGAACGAGAGCGTCGCGCTCCTCCGGGGTGAAGCCGTGGAGGGCCATCTCGTTCAGCGAAGCGACGAGTGCGATGATCGGGGGTTCGAGGGCGCGGCCTTCATGGGTGAGATGAATCCGTACCACGCGGCGGTCTTCCTCGCAGCGGCGTCGGGTGATGAGGCCGCGTGCTTCCAGTCGGTTCAGGATGCCGGTGAGGGCGCCGCTGTCCGCCCCGGCGTCGTGGGCAAGGAGGGCAGTGCGGATGCCGTCGCTCTGCCAGAGGCGCTTGAGGACGACGAACTGCGGCACGGTGAGGTCCCACGGCGCGGCGCGGGACTCGAATTGATGCCGGAACGCCTTGCGAATCCGTCCCAGCAGCAATGAGAGCGTGACATCCATCGGCCACCACCTGGCGCGGTTCGCGCAGAACTCCCCTTCTCTGTTCCCGATTTGGTTTGCGTACAAACTATAGCGAAAACTCGCCTCAAAACGGCGTCATGGAATGACGGGGAAGTCCTCGGCAGAGCGGGCGAAGGAGTGAGGGTCAACTACTAACGCAGAGAGCGCAGTGGGCGGCAGAGAAAGCCCTGCAAAACCCCAGGGTATTGAGGGGTCTGAGGGGAGCGCTCCCCGCAGGCGCTCCGGGTACCTCTCACTCGGCGGTCGGTTTGCGGCTCGGTGGTGTCGGCCTTGGGGCGCCTGTCACGGAGACGCTTCCGGCTTACCCTCCCACGGCTCCGACTGAAGGCGCCCCGCGCGCGCTCACCGGCGTTTTGTGCGCCAGTTCACCCGCTTGCCGCCTACCGTGCCCATCACGCTGAGGACGGTATGACGGCGCAGCCGCCACTTGCCGCCCTCCTGGACCCACACATCCCGGAACTGGGTGGTGGAATTGATGCGGATGGAGGCTTTCCTCGGCCCGTCGGCGAGAGCGACAAGTTTGCGATTCGCGGTGACATACACCTCATTGACGCGCAGTTCGGGGTCGCCCAGAGTGTATTCCACCACGCGAATCTCGCGCAGGGCGGCGAATTGGCGGCGCGCGACGGCCATCTCCTGGTCTCGCGTCATCTTTTTTCCGTCGGGCCGGTAGCCGACGTAATCGGTGGTGGTCCAGTTACGAAGGCCGCTCGCGTCCTTCTGGCGGAACAGTTCCGCCTGCCGGTTGTACGCCGCCTGGAGATCGGCGCGCAGGTCCGGAGCCTGGGCGCGGAGGGCGGGCGGGCTGAAGAGGAACAGGGCGGCGATCACGTGGATGCGGAGGACGAAATGGGTTCGAACGAGGGGGTGGCGCGTTTGGGCGAGGGGAAACATCGGTGTTCCTTCGGCGAGTGAGGGGAGAATTGGGTTGTTTCAAACTCATACAGTGTGACCCGGTTTCTACTTTCGAGCGGTGAGGCGCATAAGGCGCATCCGGAACAAGAGGTACGGATTAGGCTGAAGAAGAGACCACTGAGACCCCAAAACGGCCCTGTGAGGAGATTTTTGCATGGGAACGGACTCTTGAGGAGTACGGAAGCAGGTACACTAGGGTTGAACAAGCGGCCACTCGTGGTACTTGAGAGCGTCCACACGCCAGTGAACCCTACCCCTCCGCCGCCCCCTCACCAAGGCGAATCCCCCTCACCAAGGCGAATCCCCCTTCGCCTCCAGTCTTCACTTCCCATCCTCAACGTGGAGGTCGGAAAACCATGCGACTCCCTTCTCGAATCGCTTCATGGGCCGCGGCGGGAGCCGTCGCGGTCGCCGCGCTGTCGGGTACGCTGATTCAGGCGCAAACGGCGCCCCCGGTCAATCTCGCGCTCAACAAACCCGCACTCGCCAGCGCCATTGAGAACAACGATCCCACCGTCGCCCCGGAATTCGCGGTGGACGGCGCCCTCGGCACCCGATGGTCCTCCGGAGCCGCCGGTGAGCAATGGTGGGCGGTGGACCTTGGCTCCACCCAAACCATCGGCTCTATCCGCATCAACTGGGAAACCGCCTACGCCACCGATTACGAAATCCTCGTTAGCCCCAGCGCTCTCCCCGCCGACTCCGCCGACGTGGATCTCACCAACGGCTGGACCTCCGTGGCTCACAACACCATCGGCGACGGCGGCCTGGATATCCTGGGGCTTCCCGCCGGAACTCAGGCTCGCTCTCTGGCGGTTTCCATTCATACGGGCGCTATCGCCACCTATTCGTTCTACGAGTTCCAGGCGTTCGCCGAGCATGGCGGCGGAGTGAGCGGCGTCGTGAGCGGCCCCGGTGGACCCCTCGCGGGCGCCGTGGTCAAGGTAACGGGCGCGGACAATCTCCAGACGACCACCAATGACCAGGGCCAATACGCTTTCGCGGCCCTCCTCACCGGCGATTACATCCTTACAGCGTACCAACCCGGCAAACTCGCGCCCGTGACGCAACCCGTTACGCTCACCGAAAATCAAAATCTCACCCAAAACATCGCGTTGGCGACTCCCGTTACTCTCACGCCGTTCGCATTCCCGTACGCCACGGCGGACTGGATTGCCATGCCCAATGAAGTCCTCGGCTACTCCAACAAAATCTTCGACACCGCCTTTGACTCGAGCACCCTGCCAACCGACAACCCCACGATGGCGAACGGCATCCCGTTCTCCCTCGGTTCCAGCGCGACCGGCGCCAACAACGTGTTCGCCGTTTCCGGCGCAAGTTTCGCGGTACCCGCGGGGGCGTATTCCGCGATCCACACCCTCGCGTCCTCGGCGGGCGGAACCTACGACGGAACGGTGACTCTCGGCTACTCCGACGGCACGACCGAGTCGGTGATCTATCGCGTCTCCGACTGGTTTGGCGCCCCCGCCAATGGAGAGATCATCGGCATCGAAGTGAACCAGCGCCTCAACGCCGATGGCGCTCCGCAGGATGTCGGCTCCAACATCCGCATTTTCCAATTCTATATCCCGGCCAACCCATCCAAAACGCTGCAAACCGTGAGCTTCTCGGCGCCGGCCGCCAGCTCGTCCACGACCACCAAGCCGTACCTGTTCGGCATCACCCTCGAATCGACCGCGCCGTTGCCCGCGCCGGGAACCGTGAGCGGCGTCGTGAACGGCAATGGAACACCGTTGGTTGGCGCCACAGTCCGCGTGGGACCCTACACCCTCACCACTGGCGCCGGCGGGGCCTTTTCCCTTCCCAATGTCGCGGCGGGAACCTACACCGTCACCGCCTTCCGAACCGGCCAGTTCGCCCCGGTGAGCCAGGACGTGACCGTGACGCCCGGAGGGACGGCCACTGTCACCCTCAACCTCACCGTCAAGCCGACCTTCTTCCAGTATCCCCTCGCCTACACCAACGACTGGGCTTCCTCGCATGAGACTCCCGGCGACTACTTCGGGGCGGACACCGCTTACCCCGCCGCCGGTGACGGCAACACCACCCTCGGCCACGGATTGCCCGACGCCGGCCCCTTCACGCCGCAAGGCATGAACGTCGTCTTCACTTTCCCGACGACAAGCCTGAACCACGCCCGCAACACCGTGCTGGTGGACAACCAGGTCATGCCCGTTCCCGCCGGACGCTACAGCGCGCTCTACCTCCTCGAATCGTGTGGCTGGGGCAGCGTCAACGGCCCGATCCTTCTCACCTACGCCGACGGCACGACAGAGAAAGTCAGCGCCACCTTCACCGACTGGTTCGGCAACCCCAGCGCCAAAGAGGTCGTGGCGTGGACGGTGGACCATCGCCACTCCGCCACCGACCCGCTCAACTCCAGCGGCTCCCAGATCAAAGTCTTCGCGGAGACCCTGCCCGTCAACTCCACAAAAGTCCTCAAGTCCATCACGCTTCCGCCCGATCCGGCGGGGTACACCACCCAAACCGCCTTCCTCTGGGCGATGACGCTGGAGGCGGTGGATACCCTGCAAACCGGAACCGTGACCGGAACCGTGACCGGCCCCGGCGGCCCTGTGGCCAACGCTGTGGTGAGCCTCAGCGGATTCGGACAAATCATGACGGACGCCGCGGGCGCCTTCACGATCAACAACGCGCCGGTGGGCGCCTACAGCCTGCAGGTCGTCGCGCCCAACGACGCCAACCTGTCCGGAACCTCAGTCTCCGTCAACGTGACGCAGGGCCAATCCGTGAACGCCAACGTGCCCGCGCTCGTAGCGGGTCCCACGCAGGTCTTCAGCGCGTTGGGCGCCAGCAACTTCGAGGGCGGCCTGACCCAGCTGGAGAACGCCACGAAAGTCGCCAACAGCAAGACGACCGTGACCGAGGTGGCCGGAAAGTCGGGCCGCACCCTGGCGGTGGGCCGCCGGATGTACTTCAACGTGGACGACAGCTTCCTGCGGGACAACACGACGGTCACGCCGGTGTACGTTCAGGTCTCCTACTACGACAAGGAGACGCTGGCGAATCCGACCAACCCGAGTACCCTCCGACTCCACTACAACAGCTCCGACCCAATGATCAGCGACTACGACCCGCGCTACGCTCACACCAATGATACGTACACCGCGCCGCTGGAGAACACCGCCACGTGGAAGACCGTGACGTGGGAACTGCCCGACGCCGGCTTCTACAACACGCTGGAACTGGGTGGCGACTTCTACCTCGAAGCCCAACGGGGACCCATCACCGTGGGCAGCGTCATCGTCTCCAAAAGCGCGACCATCGGCCCCATCCCGACGCCGGCCTGCAAGCCCGGCGACGTGAACGGTGATGCGGCGGTCAACGTCTCCGACGCGGTCATCGCCCTGAAAGCGGCAGCCAAGCTGATCACCCTCACCGACGCTCAGACCAAAGCGGCGGACGTGGTGGCGGGCGGCGGCGTGAACGTCGCGGACGCGGTGAAGATCCTCCGCGTGGCGGCCAAACTCGACACCCTGCCGGCCGCCTGCCCGTAACTTAGGTTGGCCAAACAACAACCGAAACCGCAACGAACCGCCCTCGACGCTTCGGCTCCGGGGGCGGTTCGGCGTCCGGTGGGAGCCACGCGAGCGTGACCTCGCTTGCGAAGCAACAGGGGGCGTAACCGTCCGAATCGCGGACCGATACACCCGGAATGAGGGACAGACAATCGGGCCAGACGGGCCGCTCATCCCGGTTTTTGTACCGATGACGCGCACGACCCTCCAAACTGTCGAAGCTAGTGCAACACACGGCGCTACAATAACGTCAACAATATGGTTGCGCTCCATGTGAGAGTGGCGGGCCGCCCGGCAAGTGTCCCTCCGGTCGCCGGCACGCAGAACGCTTCTCCCGCACAGGACGCCTCCCCGTTTTAACACAGCCACCACCGACAACCTGGCGCCACCGACGCATGGCGACCTCTACCCACCGTTCCCTTCGCCGCGCCGCAGACCGCTCCACATTCTTTCCCAGAAGAGGAAGGCTCCATGTCCCCTCGTACCACGAAACGCTGGCTGGGCGCCCTGTGCGTCCTCGCCCTGGCGTCCGCTTCCAGCCTGGTCCGGACGCAGACCCCCGCCACCCAGGGCCTGCTGGCCCATTACTACGCATGGCCCGCGTCCATTGGCTGCCCCGCGGAAGGCCCGGACCGCGCGCAGGTCTTCGATCCCGCCAATCTGTCCTGGGCGCGGATTGACCCCGGCATCAACCAGAATTTCGGCGACAACCCCGCTCCCAACACCCCGTCGAACAACTTCGCGGTCACCTGGAAGGGCTTCTTCGTCGCCCCGGACAACGGGGACTACACCTTCGGCACCCGCTCCGACGACGGCATCCGCTTCTGGATCGGCGACAGCCCGACGGCTACCTTTAACCCCGACTCGGGCACCTGGTCCATCGAAGCGTGGACCCCTCGTGGGGTTCCCGCGGCCGATGACGGTCCTGTTACCGTGACGATGACCAAGGGCGCGAAGTACCCGATTTACGCGGAGTTCTTCCAGTGCGGCGGCGGCGACGCGGCCTACCTGGACTACACCCCGCCGGCTGGCACAGCCTTCGTGCCGGTTCCCTCCAACCTGTTCGCCCCCCCGACCAGCAGTGACACCACGGCCCCCGGCGCCATCACCAATCTCGCCGCGACTGCCATCACCACCAAGAACGCCACCCTCACCTTCACCGCCCCCGGCGACAATGGCGCAACCGGCACGGCGGCGGGTTACGACATCCGCTACATCAACAGCGGGACGCTGACCGACGCCAACTTCGCCAACGCGACCGCTCTCGTCAAGGGAATGCACGCCAAGGCGGGCGGCTCGGCGGAATCGATCACCGTGCCCATCAACGCCCTTCAGTCTTACACCGTCGCGATCCGGGCGGTGGACGCGGCGGGCAACGTGGGTCCCCTCTCCAACCCGATCACCTTCCAGACTCCGCCGGAAGTGATTGACCTGCCGACCTTCAGCACAGTCGCCAAGGCGGACCTCGCGGTCTACTACGACGACGCGTACCCCACCAACTGGGTCAACCGCGCGGGCGCTCAGGCCGTGCGCGACGCCCTCGTCGGCAAGGGGTACAAGCTCGTGGACGCGACCGGACTGTTCGATTTCATGACCGCGCATATCGCCAGCAAGACCCCCAGCGCCGTCGTGATGGGCAACGACATCTTCCCGGAAAACGTGGTGGAGAGTTCGGCCAGTGGAACCGCCGCTAACCTCACCAAGGACAACACGGTCAACCATTACATGGAGAACAACGGGCGCGTCGTCTTCATGGGCGACTGGCCGTTCTACAATATTGGCAAGAGCGACGGCACCAACTTCAACCCGGCGGGCACAGGCCAGTGCAACGTGCTCGGCTTCTGCGAAGACGGCACCAATGACAGCGCCGACGCGGTCACTCCCACGGCGGCGGCGCTTGCCCTCGGCCTCTCCTCCACCTGGAAGGGCGCCCGCCCGCAAACTCCGGGAAGCGTTGACACTACCCTCTTCACCTCCAAGGGCGGCTCGGCGGGCTGGATCAAGTTCTTCCCGGATCGCGCCACCAGCACCGGCGGCGGCTTCTATCGCATCGTGGACACGGCGGTCGGCGTTCCTACGGCGGCCCAGATCGCTGACGCGCAGAAACTCGCGGAGTTCTCCGGCATGGCCGGTTCCGACGCGGGTCGTGTGAACGGCATCGTCGTGGACGGCACGGGAACCCCTGTCGTCGGCGCGACCGTGACCCTCACGAGCGGCGCGAACAGCGTCTCCTCAACCACCAACGTGTTCGGCGGCTTCTCCGCGCTGGCCAAGCCCGGAACCTACTCCGTGGCCGGTAAAGCCAACATCGGCGGCATCTCCGGGTCGTTCACCAGCTCGGCGACCGCCAATGTGACGGCCAACACCATCGCGCCGCTCCTCACCATCACCATCACCCTCCCGGCCCTCCCGACGCTCCCCGCGCCGACCGACAAGGCCGTCTACTTCGATCCCGCTTACGGCACCGGCTGGTTCAACGCCACGCTGGCTGGCCAGCTCCACGATTACCTCGTGGGCAAGGGATACACCACCCTCGACGCGACCCAGATGGCGACGTTCATGCAGGCGCACGCCACCAGCAAGACTCCCAGCGTCGTCGTGATGGCGCAGGACCAGGCCCCTGAGACCATCGTCAACATCACTCCCGCCGCCGATGGCACCGTGACGCTGACGAACAAAAACATCATCAACGACTACATGAACAACGGCGGACGCGTGATCCACGTCGGCGACTGGCCCTTCTACAACATCGCCAAGGCCGGCGCCACGCTCTACAACCCCGCCGGAAACGGCGCGCAGGTCATCCTGGGCTTCAACGCCTCCAGCGGCCCCGGCGACACCAATGACCTCGTGAAACAGACGGCGGTCGGCACCCTCCTCGGCCTCACCTCCACCTGGCAGGGCAAGCGCCCCGCGTCCGCCAATGACGTGGATGTGGTGCTGGAGACCTCCAACGGCGGCGCGGCGGGCTGGGTGAAACTGTTCCCGAACAGCCAGGGGACCGGCGCCTTCTTCCGCCTCTACGACACGGTGGACCAGGGCGCCCTGACAGACGCTCAACTCGCCGACATCCAGAAGGTGGCCGAGTACACCGGCAACTTCTCCACGGGCGGCGGCGGCGGAACCTGCAAGCCCGGCGACGTGAACGGCGACACGAACGTCAACGTCAGCGACGCGGTCCTCGCCCTCAAGGCGGCGGCCAAGCTGATCACCCTGACGCCTGAGCAGACGAAGGCGGCGGACGTGGTGGCGGGCGGCGGCGTGAACGTCGCGGACGCGGTGAAGATCCTCCGCGTGGCGGCCAAGATCGACACCCTGCCCCCCACCTGCCCGTAACTCAGGGCGGACCCTGAGGGAGCGACGAACCCGCCGCTTCCTCAGGACGGCAAGGCGACAACCTGATCCGCAACGGACGGCCCTCGGCGCTTCGGCTCCGGGGGCCGTTTGTCGTCCGGTTCAGGTTGTCGGACTTCAGAACAGGCCGAGACCGGCACAGAATCATGAACGCATCGTCACAATTGAAGGAGTACCCCGTCGTGGGGCGAACTCCAGGAGTACCTCCCTCCACCGAATCCTCAACGAAAAAGCGTTGCAGTGACTCCTGCCCTCCGGGAGCGCCGGGGAAAGGACTTCAAAAGGTCTCCAGGATGAAATCAGAATCAGAAGCGGATATTCCCGGCAGCACAGCCCAACACGGCAGCACCTCTGACCTGAAGCGCGGCATGGGCATCTGGGTCTGGTCCCGCCGCCCGGCGCGCATTCTGGAGAGCCACGGCGACGGCACCTACGAGGTGGAGTACCTGGATGAAGCCCTTAATCCTGGTTCACGCGTCGTCCGTCACGCGTTGGAACCGATGTCCCGCGAGGAGCGAGGAGAACACCTGCCGCCCCCGCGCCTGGAACCCGATGAGGCGCAGGCTCCCCACCCCCCGCGAACGCCACTCCGCAAATTCATGGACGAATGGCCCCTGTCGCGGGCGGAACTGGTCAAACTGCTGGAGTTCAGCCCGCCCAAGGTGGACCGCCTCATCGCGGAGCCGATGCTGCCGCTTGATGTGGCGACCCTGATCGCTGTCCTCTTCAACGTGGAGGTGGACCCGGCGGCGGTGGAGGAGGACGACCGCCCGCACCTCGCCGCCGCGCTCCAGGCCGCCCGCGAAGGCGCCATGAGCGAGCCGGACCACCGGCCGTAGTCCGTTCCCGTCGCCGCTCTCCACCCTTCGGGCGCCCCTTTGGCGCGATGTCAGACTCCCCAGCGAGCGCGAGCTTCCTCCATCGGGACAGTGGGGCCTTGCGTCCAGGCGTAGTGGCCTTTCGGCTGGCGGCCCACCCAGCGGTCGTCCACGGGTTCCGTCGCCAGCTGATACCGCGTGTCGGAACTGATGCGGTATCGGTCGGACGTGTTCGTCACGGAGCCGTGCATGGTGTACATCCCGAACACCATGACATCCCCCGGCTCAAACTCGGTGGTGAGCCACTGGCCGCCATACTGGTCCACCACCTCTTTGGGATCGGTGGAGAACCAGCCGACGACGTGATCGCGGTCCACATCCATCTTCCCATAGGTCGCTTTGATGCGGTCGAGGCGGTGCGATCCGGAGAGGACGCAGAGCGGGCCGTGCTCCAGCGGCACGGCGCCGAGGGGAATCCAGCAGGTGAGGACGTTCGGGGTGCCGCGCCCCATATAAACGATGTCGTAGTGCGCGCCGGTGAACTCGCCGGGGGCGACGACGCGGAGCCACTGGTAATCGTAGGTTCGGATGGGGCCGCCGCGCAGCCCCTCGAAGAAGCCCATGACCTCCGGGGAGGCGACGAGGCGGCCAAACCCCTCGGTTTGAGTGAGCCGGTTCTCGCCGCCCATGAAGTTGCCGCGCCCGCCCTGGGCGACGACCGCCTCCAGGGGGTCCGTTCCGGGTTCGAGGGCGCCGTCCTCAGCGAGGATCGAGGTCATTTGCCGCCGGGTTTCGAGTACGAGGTCGCGGTTCAGAAGGCCGCGCAGGAGGAGGTAGCCGTCGTCATCGAGGCGCTGGTGGAGGGCGTCCGCGTCGCCGAGGAGCGGCGTGGCGTCTCGCAGGTCGCCGGTGTAAGGGCCGGGGTAGTCCAAATCCCGTTTGCCAATCGTGAGAGTCATGCGAGCGGTCTCCAAGGGCGAGGCGGTCCCTGATGGGCCGTTCCCTCTGATTCGCTCTTCCGTCGCGTCCTCCCTTGCGATAGGCGCGAAACTGGCGCCGATCAGGGAGGAATCACGGGAGCGTTCGCCAAGGAGGAGCTGCGGGACGCGCGGAAACGCGTCGGCGCCCTCCCGCCGCCGCGATACCCCCTTCTCCAGGGTCCGCGCACCATGAACTCCGACCATGACCCTTCTTTTATGGCTCGCGCTCGCCCTTATGGTGGGGCGCCCTTCCTTTGCGCACCCTCTGCCGCCCATGACTTCCGACGTTTCGCGCCTCCCCCTCCTCCCCGTGAAATCGTCTATCGGCGATTGGCTGGTGCGGCGGCCGGTTCGCAAAGCGGGCCTGTACCAAGACCCCGACGGGCACACCCTGCACCTGGACAATGGCCTGGTTCGCCGGTCGTTCCGTATCGCGCCCAACGCCGTCACCGTGGCGCTGGAAGAGCGGGGGAAGGGCGTGGAGTTGCTGCGCGCGGTCAAGCCGGAAGCCGAACTTGAGCTGGATGGCGTCCGCTACCCCGTCGGTGGCCTGAGCGGCCAGCCTGATGGGGCTTACCTCAGCCTCGCGTGGCTGGACAGCATGACCGCCGATCCCGGAGCCTTTCGCTGCATCGGCTTCACGGTGGGAAAAACAGCGGAACGGTTCCCGTGGAAGCGCCCTTCAGGCCCCCCCGATTCCGGCAAACCGGCTCCGTGGCCCCCGCCGGGTGTCGCGCTCACGCTCACCTTTGCGCCGCCGAGAGGCCGCCTCGGAGGCGTCACCGTCGCCGTTCATTACGAACTGTATGACGGCCTGCCGCTCTTCTCCAAGTGGCTGACCCTCCGGAACGAAGGCGCCCGGCCCGTTCGCCTGAACCGCATCGTGGTGGAGCGGCTGGGCGTGGTGGAGGCCGAATCGGTGGTGGACGCGGCGGATCGCTGGCGGCTGCCGAACATGACCGTCCTCACCGACTACTCCTTCGGCGGAGACCCCCTGGCCAAACGCGACGGCCCCGTGCGGTGGCTCACCGACCCGGAGTACGCCACTCAGGTGAACTACCTGCTTCAGACGCCGTGCCTCCTGGAAGTGGCCCCGCCGCTGGGTCCCGATGTGGAGGTGAACCCCGACGAGACCTTTGAGTCGTTTCGCGTGTTTGAACTCCTCCACGACTCCACCGACCGGGAGCGGCAGGGGCTGGCCATTCGCCGGATGTTCCGTACCCTGGCGCCGTGGGCGATGGAGAACCCCTTCATGCACCACCTCACCGACAGCCGCCCGGAAGCGGTTCGGCTTGCGGTGGACCAGTGCGCCGCCGTCGGCTTCGAGCGGGTCATCCTCAGTTTCGGGAGCGGGCTGAACATGGAGGACGACTCGGCAGCGAACCTTTCCCGCTACCGCGAATTAGCGGAGTACGCCCACGAGCGCGGCGTCTCCCTGGGCGGCTACTCCCTCCTCGCCAGCCGTCATATCAGTGACGAGGACGACGTGATCTCCCCGAAAACTATGAAGCCGGGGGACGCCATTTTCGGCCAGTCGCCGTGCCTGGGGAGCCGGTGGGGAATCGACTACTTTCGCAAGCTGCGCCACTTCCTGAAGGCCACCCGCTTCGACCTGCTGGAACACGACGGCAGTTATCCCGGAGACGTGTGCGCCTCCACCACCCACCCCGGCCACCGGGGACTCGACGACTCCCAATGGACGCAATACGTCCGCATCGCCGACTTTTACCGGGAGTGTCGGGCGCAGGGCATCTCGCTGAACGTGCCGGACTGGTACTTCCTCGTCGGCTCCACGAAAGTCGCCATGGGGTACCGCGAAACCAACTGGTCGCTGCCCCGCGCCCGGCAGCATATCCACGCGCGGCAAAACCTGTACGACGGGACCTGGGAGAAGACGCCCAGCATGGGCTGGATGTTCGTCCCGCTCTCGGAGTACCACGGCGGTGGCGCGGCGGCCACCCTTGAACCGTTGAAGGACCACCTCGAGGAGTACGAACAGCATCTGGCGAACACCATCGGCTACGGCGCGCAGGCGTGCTATCGGGGGCCGCGCCTGTTCGATTCCCCCGAGACGGAGGCGCTGGTGAAGCGGTGGGTCGCCTTCCACAAGCGGTACCGCGCCCTCCTCGAATCCGACGTGATTCACCTCCGCCGGGCGGACGGAAGGGACTGGGACGGCGTTCTGCACGTGAACCCCACGCTCCCGCAGAAGGGTCTGGCCGCGCTGTACAACCCCACCGACACCCCGATGACCCGCGTCATCCCCCTCCCGCTCTACTACACCGGCCTGCGGACCAAGGCGATCATTCGCATGATCTCGCCGGACGCTCCTCCGGAGGGAGGGGCGGAGAAGACCCTTCGCCTTACCCGCGACGGCGCCATACGGCCCACTGTCACCCTTCCCGCGCACGGCTGCGTCTTTCTGCTCATCCGGTAGGGGAGGCGACCGGACCCCGCTTCGGCTTCTTCCAACCCTCCCGCTTGTCCTGAGAACTCACCCGCCCTGAGGAGACCCTGCCATGACCGAACACGAAGCGTTTCTGTTTGACCTTCAGGGCTGCCTGCTGGTGGAAGGGGTTCTGAGCGCCGACGAACTCTCTGCGTTGAACGCCGCGCTGGACGAGCGCATCGCCGCCGATGTTCCGCCGGAGAAGACCAACCACCGGTTTGGCGGCCTGCTGCGCTGGGGACCCGCCTGGATCAACCTCATCGCGCACCCCCGGCTGACGCCACACCTCGCCGCGCTGCTCGGCGAGCAGTTCCGCCTCGACCACGATTATCTCGACCTCATCCGCAGCGGCCTCGGCCCCATCGGCGCGACCCTCCACGGCGGCGCGACCCCGTTCGACCCGTCGCAGTACTACCATTTCCAGAATGACCGGATGTTTAACGGCCTCACCGTCGCCGCCTTCTACCTGAAGGATGTGAACCCTGGCGACGGGGGCTTCGCGTGCGTGCCCGGCAGCCACAAGGCGAACTTCCGCTTCCCAAACGAGTGGCGGAACCTCGCGGTGTTCACCGGCGACGACGCCCCTGCCAACCCCCGCGACGCCGACGCGATGCGCCGCATCGTGACGCCAATGCCCGGCCCGGCGGGGAGCGTGGTCCTGTTCACCGAGGCGCTGACGCACGGGACACTGCCGTGGAAGGGTGCGGACGAGCGGCGGACGGTCTTTTTGAAGTACAGCCCGCACCCGTTGAGCTGGTCGGCGCGGTACTACAACCCCGACGACTACGAAGGGCTGACCGAGGCGCAGCGCCGGGTCCTGCTGCCCCCGAACGCGCGGTATATGAAGTACTGAGCGGCCTGTGGGCGCAGTGGAGGAGGGTAGGAGTGGTATCCGTCTTCGGCTGTGCGGAGGAGTGCGCTCACGTCAGCGCTGTTGACCGTCTGGTTCCCGTTGAGACCGTCGGCGTTCTGTCCGGCTTCGCCTGAGTGAGGTAAAGTGGAATGCGTCTCCTGCGAGGAAAGTCGGACTCAGGCCGAATGGGATACCAGGTGATGATCAACCTCTTCTCGTCGAGCGCCGGAGTGGACTCATTTGCGCTGAGGCGTTTACCTCCTCTGCCGAGCGCTTTTCCTAATCTCCTGAAAGACCCTCTGATGTCCCCTGAACTTTATCCCTTCCCGCACCTCCTGCTGCTCGTCATGGCCCTTCTCGCCGGGGGGGCCATTCCGGTCAACGCCGCTGACGCTCCACCCGTCGCGCCGCAGCCCGCCTATCCGGCTCTGGCGCCGCCCTCTCAGCCAGGAAACCTCGGAGTGGGTGTCCAGCGCGCCATGCGACTCCTCGCCACCAGCACGAAGAAACATCGCAACCATGTCCGCATCCTTTTCTACGGCCAGTCCATCACTGAGCAGGACTGGTGGAAGCGAGTCGCTGATGACCTCCGTCGTCGCTTCCCTCACGCTGACCTTGAGATCGAGAACCGCGCCATCGGCGGCTTCGCGTCTCAGCTCCTCGTGAACGCGGCGGAAGCCGATCTGTACCCATTCCAGCCCGACCTCGTGATTTTCCACGTCTACGGAGCCAACGACACCTACGAAGCCATCATCCGAAACCTCCGCCTGCGCACTACTGCCGACATCCTCATGCAGCGCGACCACGTGACCGCCTGGCCTCCGGCGCATCCCGATGAGCAGGCCGATAAGGGTCTCTGGTGGGATCACATGATGAACGAGCAGTTCCTCCCCGATATCGCGCAGCGCTACGGCTGTGGACTCGTGGACGTGCGCGGCGGTTGGCTCGAATACCTCCGCGCTCACCATCTGGAGCCAAAGGCCCTCCTGAAGGATGACGTTCACCTCAACGACTACGGCTGCTTCCTCATGGCCGAACTCGTGAAACGCTACCTCGTCTACCGCCCTGACCTCCCCAAATCCGGCGCCCCGGAACCCGTCCGCACCCTCCTCATCGGCAAAGAGGTGAAGTGGCGCGACGGCAAACTCACCCTCTCCTTTGAAGGAAGCCGCGTGGACGCGCTCTCCGCCTGGGACGGCGCCGGCGCTCCCCCGCGCGCGACGGTGACGGTGGACGGCCGGAAACCGTCGGCGTTTCCCGGCGTGTATGCCGTCACGCGGTCCACGCCGGGGCCATGGTCGCCGCTCTTTCTCATCCGCACCGACCACGACACCCCGCTTGTCCCCGAAGCGTGGACCATGACCATCACCTCCGTCAGCGAGGACGGGAAGCGCTGGGCGTATCGGGTGGAAGGCTCTGTCACCGGGCCGGACGGCGAAGGGAGCAACGACGCGCCGTTCACCTCGAAGTCGGGCCGGGTGAAGGTGAAGCCGGAGTACTTCTTCAACTCGTTTGGGAACAGTCGTCCCACGGTGGGATACGCCATCACATGGAAGGCGGTTCCCACTCACGCGGATGCCTTCACACCGCCCCAGGTGGAAGACCCGGCGCGAGAGTACGCCGTCACCCTCGCGCAGGGCATTCCCAACACGAAGCACACGCTGGTCCTCACCGCCGAACCGGGGAAGAGTGTTCCCCTGCGCGCGCTGCGAGTCTACCAGCCGCCCCTGCGCTGACCTGCCCGGCCTCATCAACAGGTGGGACGCGGCCGTATCAGGAATTCCTGCCGCGTCCCGCCTTTCTCGCCTTAGCCCCCGACGACCTTGCGGAGGAGGGCGATGACATCCGTCACGTTGAGGGCGCCGTCCCCGTTCATGTCGGCGGCGGCGCGACGGGCGACGGTCCCGGCGTCTATCATCGTCACCATCCGCAGGGCGGCGATGGCATCGGAGACGTTCACGACCCCGTCGCCATTCACGTCGCCGGAGCCGGGGCCGCCCCCCTCCACCGTCACGGCCACGACGCTAAGAATCCCTCCAAAGGCGATGGTCACCTGAGCTTGTCCGGGCGTCACCGCCCGCAGAAGACCGTCGGGTGAGACCGTGACGGCGCCGGGGCTGGAGGAGGTGTAGGTCACGCCGCTCGCCGATTCAGTGACGATGTGGTGTTCGTCGGCGGAATATCCCGCCCAGACCGTCAACGGAAGCTCGTCTCCCACAAAGAAGTGCAGGTCCGCGCCGGGGTCCACATCCAGACCCGTCGGCGCCCGTGTTGCCGCCACCTTCAACGGCAGTTCCACGGCTGAGAGGTCTCCGTCCGAGTTGAAGGCGACGAGATGAAGCGTCCATGTGCCGATGGCATCCGGGGGAATGGGAACGGTGACTGACCACGGGTTCAGGTCCGTGGTGATGCTGGTTCCGTCCGGCTTGATGGCGATCAGGGAGGTGAGGGAGGTCCCCGGAGCGCTTGCCACCTGCACGGTGACGTTCGATCCCGGTGTCACCGTGGAGTCCGCGGCGGGCGCGACCACCTCGAAGAAGGGGGGAGCCGGCGCCTGTAAAGGGACCGGGGCTTTGGCCGCGACGGAGTACGTCATCACTTCGGCGAGAATTCCCATCTGGTCCTGAGTGTAGACGAACGGCCTCTCGGATTGAGCGGGGAACCCACCGGAGTCGAACCCAGCGTAAGGATCAGGCTGCGCGAGCAGCTTCAGGACTTGCGACTGCGCCTGTTCCGGGGCTTCCAGGTGGTGCGTGTCGTAAAGCGTGTCGAAGGAGGGGAGGCCGCCGGTTTGGCTGCGCGCGGACACGATGAAGTCGTTCGCGTCGAAGAAGACGGCCTCCAAAACGCCTTCCAAACTGGACTTGCCGAGCTTGCTAATCAGCCAACCCATTCTCTTCAGAATGGCGGTCACTCCCCAGCCTTCGGTCTCGCCGGTGATCGTCTGGCGCCAGTCGCTGCCCGCCGGGTTCGCCACCCCGACCATGGCGTGGGCGGGGGTCAAAACACGAGACAACCTGCCGAGCGCGGGGCTGGTCGGCGTGAGATCGTTCACGGCCCCGGTATCAATGGGTTTCCCGATAGCGGCCATGGCCTTCTTGTATGCAAAGACCCTGGGGTAGTCAAGCACCGAGTTGGAAATCGTCCCGAAGCGCAACAGCGCGGCCATCTCGCTGCCGTAATGAGGGGTGTCTATGGTGATGATGCGCCGGACCCGCTCCGGATGCTGTTGAGCATACAAGCGACTGAGGATGCCGCCCATGCTGTGCCCCACAAAATCCATTCGTTCGCAGGCAAAGCCATTCCTGTCCCAAACCTTTCGCTGGGTATCAATTTGATTGGGGATGTCTTTGAGATTGTCCGCGAAACTCGCCGCGCCGTGGTCCCGGTGACCGTAGTCGGGCGCGAAGATTGTCGAACCCAGATGACCTTGTTTCATCAAGGGGAGCGTGTAGCCTTCCCATCGGCCTCCACTGCTCCAGAGGCCGTGGATGAGGATGACCGGGGGTTCCCACAGGCTAAACGGCATTTCGTAAGTTACGGGGGTCTGCCCGTTCGCCGGGTTGAAGACGACGCGGATCT
>JBBRGS010000046.1:0-22294 GCA_038240635.1 Armatimonadota bacterium | reverse complement strand
CGCTGTGCAGCCCCCGCTGTGCAGCCCCCGCTGTGCAGCCCCCGCTGTGCAGCCCCCGCTGTGCAGCCCCCGCTGTGCAGCCCCGAGACGCGCTGAGCGTCTCCACCAACGGCCTCCCTGCTGAAGGGCGCCCGTCTCCCTGACTATTTCGATCCGCCCTTCTGACCGCATGGCCCAGGAACTCCTTCAACAACTGATCAACGGCGTCGCGTGGGGTGGCGTGTACGCCCTCATCGCTTTGGGCTACACGATGGTGTACGGTGTGCTGCGACTCATCAACTTCGCGCACGGCGATGTGTTCATGTTCGGCGCGTTCATGGCGTATTACGCCTTTGGCTGGCTGGGCGCCTACGCCCACAACGGCTGGGGCGTGACCCTCGTCGTCGTCTTCGCCATCGCGGCGTCGGCCCTGCTGGGCGTCCTCATCGAGCGCGGCGCGTATCGGCCCGTGCGGAAACATCCCCGCCTCACCGCCCTCATCACGGCCATTGGCGTCTCCCTCTTCCTCGAATACGGCGGCCAGCAGGTGTTCGGCGCCAATCCGAAACCGTTTCCCTCGCTGTTTGGCGCCGGCGCGCCGTTCCACTTCGGAGGCCTGGTGGTGGCGCGTCCCCCGATTTACATCCTCACTATCACGGCGCTGCTGCTGATCGGGTTGCAGTTCATCGTGAAGTCCACGAAGTTCGGCAAGGCGATGCGCGCCATCTCGCAGGACCCCACGGCGGCGGCGCTGATGGGAGTCAACACGGACACCATCATCACGCTGACGTTCGCGCTCGGTTCCGCGCTGGCGGCGGCGGCGGGGATTCTCGTGGCGTCGTACAACCCGCAGATTGACCCGCTAATGGGCCTGCTGCCGGGCCTCAAGGCGTTTGTGGCGGCGGTGCTGGGCGGCATTGGCAGCATCCCCGGCGCGGTGATCGGCGGCCTGGTCCTCGGCATGGCGGAGGTGTTCGTCGGCGCGTCGCCGTACTCCAATTACCGCGACGCCATCGCCTTCGCGCTGCTCGTCCTCATCCTGCTCGTGCGGCCCGGCGGGCTGCTCGGCTCCGGTATGGTGGAGAAGGTATAGCCGTGTCACCCGTCGCTTTCACCCTCCGACGCCTCGTCTGGATCGGCGTCACGGTTGGCGCACTGGCCGGAGTGAGCGCGCTGTTCGCGGGCGGCCAATTCGTGGACCCGTACTGGTTTCAAATCCTGCTGGTGATGGGGATCAACGTCACCCTGGCCGTCAGCCTCAACCTGATCAACGGATTCTGCGGCCAGTTCTCCATCGGGCACGCGGGATTTATGGCTGTGGGAGCCTACGCCTCGGCGTATTTCACGCTGCACGCCATGAAGGTCTCCGCCACAGACCTCTCCCCGGTCATGCAGGGCGCCTGGATGGTGGCGGCGCTGGCGGTCTCGGCGTTAACGGCGGGGCTGGTGGGCATCCTCGTCGGAATCCCGTCGCTGCGGCTGCGCGGCGATTACCTCGCCATCGTGACGCTGGGCTTCGGGGAGATCATCCGCGTCCTCATCCTCAACATCGAGGCGGTCGGCGGCGCGAGCGGCCTGCCGGACATCCCCGGCCTCTCCAACTTCTTTTGGATCTGGCTCGTCGCCCTGGCCACCATCGCCCTGTCGCGCAACCTGTTCATCTCCTCGCATGGGCGCGCCGTGCTGGCCGTTCGGGAAGATGAAATCGCCGCCGAATCGCTCGGCGTGCCCACCACGAAGTACAAGGTGCGGATCTTCGCGCTGGGGTCGGCGCTGGCGGGCATGGCGGGCTGCCTCTCCGCGCACCTTGACCTGTATCTCACGCCGGGGTCGTTCACGTTTGTCCGCTCGATGGAGATCATCGTGATGGTCATCCTCGGCGGCCTGGGCAGCACCACCGGCGCGGTGGTCGGCGCTGCGTTTGTCACGCTGCTCCCCGAAGGGCTGCGGTTTGTCCCGGAAATCCAGATGGGCGCGCACGTCCTCGTGCTGAAGGACCTGCGGATGGTGATCTACTCCGCCCTCCTAATCCTCCTCATGCTGACTCGTCCGCGCGGCCTGCTCGGCGGCGCCGAACTGAGCTGGGATGGCCTGAAGCGAATCGGCGGACGCTGGAACGGGGGCGGCAAACCTCCCACGCCGAACATCAATCGCGCCGAACGCAAGGCCGCCGACAAGCAGCAGGGAGAACTCCTGTGAGCGCCGTTCTCGAATTGAGACGCTGCACCCGCGCGTTTGGCGGCCTCGTCGCCATGAAGGACGTGGACCTCGCCGTGAACGCGGGCGAACTCGTCGGCCTCATCGGCCCCAACGGCGCAGGCAAGACCACGGTGTTCAACGTCGTGACCGGCCTCTACCCGCCGTCGTCGGGGCAGGTGTTGTTTCGTGGGAAGAGCATCGGCGGGAAGCGACCGCACCAGATCGCCGCGCTCGGCGTCAGTCGCACTTTTCAAAATATCCGCCTCTTTCCCGCGCTCAGCGTGCTGGACAACGTGAGGATCGCGCTCCACCTGCACCATCGCCACTCGTTCATGGCGGCCCTGCTGCGTACGGCGGGCGTGGCGGCGGAGGACTTAAGTCAACGGGAGGAAGCGCAAGCCCTGCTGGCCGAACTGGACCTCGGACACCTGCACGAGGAGGCAGCGGGGTCGCTCCCCTACGGCGAACAGCGTCGGCTGGAGATCGCCCGCGCCCTCGCCACGCGCCCTCAACTCCTCCTGCTGGACGAACCCGCCGCCGGGATGAACCCAAACGAAACCGCGCGACTGATGGAACTCATCGGTAAGGTGCGCCGCGACTTCAACCTGACCGTGCTGCTCATCGAACACGATATGCAGCTCGTGATGGGCATCTGCGAGCGCATCACCGTCCTCGATTACGGCGAGGTGATCGCGTCGGGTGAGCCGTCCGACATCCGCAACAATCCTAAAGTCATCGAGGCGTATCTCGGCGACGAAACCGACGACGCCTCGCCTCCCGCCTGACAGCCCCCTGACGTCCCTCTCCCCCCCGACACTCTCATGCCCGTCCTGGAAGTCCACAACCTGGTCACGCGCTACGGCGCCATCACTGCGCTGAAGGGGGTCAGCCTTCGCGTGGAGGAGGGCGAGATCGTCACGCTCATCGGGGCGAACGGCGCGGGCAAGACCACCCTGCTGCGCACCCTCTCCGGCGTCCTGAAGCCGACGTCCGGGACGGTGCGGTTCGCCGGCAAAGACATCACCGGGCGCCGCGCCGACCAGATCGTGCGAGAAGGCGTGGTGCAAAGCCCGGAAGGCCGCCTCGTCTTCCGCGCGATGTCGGTGAAGGAGAACCTGGAGATGGGCGCCTACACCCGCTCCGACAGCGACATCGGGAAGGACATGGAACGCGTCTTCAGGCTCTTCCCTCGGCTGAAGGAGCGCATCGGCCAGTCGGCGGGGACCCTCTCCGGCGGCGAGCAGCAGATGCTGGCGATGGGGCGGGCGCTCATGGCGCGTCCGAAACTCCTCATGCTCGACGAGCCGTCGCTGGGCCTCGCGCCGGTGCTGGTCCGCGACATCTTTCGCATCATCGTGGAGATCAACGCGGCGGGGACGCCCGTACTGCTGGTGGAGCAGAACGCGCGGCAGGCGCTGAAGATCGCCCATCGCGGCTATGTGCTGCAAACCGGCCAGGTAGCGCTGGAGGACACGGCGGAGGCTCTCTCCAACAACGAAACCGTCCGCCGCGCCTATCTCGGCGGGTGACGCCCGTCACGGCGGATGAGATCGCACCGAGCGACGGAGGAATGTATGGACCGCCTGGATGAATTGCCTGACGCCCTGCTTGCCGATCCCCGGCGCCTCATCCCGCAGTGCGCCGACTGCCGCCATCGCCTCCAGGAGGGTGTCTGTGGTCACGATCTGCACCCCGCCGAGGAGTGGAGTCGCCCCGACGGCTGCCCGGAGTACTCGCGGCTGGAACTGGAGACGGCGGGCGACCCCTCCGGCGATGAGTATCTTGTGGAGTAGAGATTCCTTCGCCGCATACTGCCGTCAGCGAAATCGTGCGCCGAGTCGCCGCTGTTCACGCGATTGATCCTATCCTGCGGATGAGCGCTTAAGAAGGTTCTCCTCCAATACCTGAACATCCAGCAGGTCCTGTGGGCGTCCAGTGGCCCGCTTGTTGGCGATCAAATCCTCAAGTGAAATGACACAAACCGTCTCACCTCCCCACCGAGCTTCAACGCGCCTGGTCCATGCTGTTTCAAAGTCCAGGCCGTCAATGGACATGAGTACGTCAATCCGGACTGGCGGGATACCCATTTGATAGACGATCTCCTGATCGGTAAAATCGTCTTCCGTCACCTGGGCCAGGGGGGCCCCAAACTCTTCGAGCGCCTTAAAGACGGCCCGGGCGTTGTCCTTTTCCGGGCTGACCCACAGATCAAGGTCCTTCGTGTAACGCGGCTCGGCGTGGTACATGACGGCGTATCCCCCCACAACCAGATACCGGACGTTATTTTCGCCGAACAGATTCAACAGATCGTTGAAGTCGGAGGATGTCTTCATCTTCGCCTTTGACCGTAATGTGATAATGCCGCACGAGGTCCCAGCTGGCGCTGATGCGCTCGGTGTACGTCTGTTTTTGCCAAAACTCGTAATCGAATGACCGATCGCACTCCTTCAGTTTGGAGACCCTCTCCATCACGAAAGGCGGGGTTTGTTCCACCCGTTCGAGCGTCCTGGAAGCGTGGTCATTCCCCTCCAATCCGGTAACCGTTTCCTTCTGATTCATCGGTGTGCTTCCTTGAAGGGGTATGGTAGCAAGGGGGTAGCCACAACGAAGGGTACAACCGCCTGGTAAACATACGTTGACCCACAGGGCAGGTTCACCCGTGGCCGCCAGACGACTGAATGAGTTTCCCCTAAAGTCTGACCGATTGTTCGTCCTCAGCAAAAGGTTTATACGGGTGAATCAACTCCTGGAACAATTACCTTCCAACACCGCCTTTAGGAGGCGGGTTCCTGCTCGCCGTTCCACATATTCTTCCCCGTTAGCTGGCCGGACGGCTGCCAGGTCGTCTCCCACTTCAGCCATTTCACGTGGCTATCCGCAAAACTGTACACCGCGCCGCCGCTGTGCCGGGTGTATGGCACGGGGCACGCCGACTCCTTCTGCGCGGGGTCAATCTGGGCTTCCGGGGCTTCCTTCGCGTGGCTGTACGCCGCCACCTGGTTCCACTCCACGCTGGCGGGCGCCGGGTGCGACTCGCAGGTGAGGATGTACGACGACGGATTTTTGATCGAGCCGAGGGCGATGGGGACGGCCGGCGCCCCATCGGTATCCCGCCCGGTGAGCGTGTTATTGAACCGATAACTCGCCGGCTGATCGAACTGCTTCTGCTCCTCCACAAGGACCTTCTTCTCGCCGCTGTCGGGGTCGCTGGGGCAGATGTAGACGCCCTTGGCCTTCAGATACGGGAAGATGGCGGCCTTCCACTGGCTCGGTGTTTGCGTCCCGAACGCGCGCTCATTGAAGAAGGCGCACGGGTACTGTTCATCGTGATCGTCAGAAAAAAGGCTCAGTCCGGTGGCAATCTGCCGCTGATTGTTGATACAGGTGGATTGTCGCGCCTTCTCCCGCGCCTTGGCGAACACCGGGAAGAGGATCGCCGCGAGGATGGCGATGATGGCGATCACGACCAGAAGTTCTATCAGCGTGAAGCCGCGCCGGGACCGCAATTGCTTCAAGTCGGTTGCTCCATTTCTTGAAAAGTGGAAGATTAGAGCGCTATGAACGGCGCCGCATGATACCTCGCCCATGACAGCAATGAAAGAGGCGCGGAGGACGTGAACAGAGTCCTTTCATTTCATTCAGTTTCCTGATTATCCGGGCGGTTGCAACCGCTGCAACGACCGCACGAAGTCGGCCTTCGCTGACTCCCGCCCCATCGATAACTTCCGCACGCGAAAGAACGACCCATTAACCCGCGCAGGCGGGTTTCGCGTGTCTGTAGCAGCGGTTTCAACCGCCCGGAGCCTCAATGTAAGAGCCGCAGCGGCGAGGAACCGGATGGACCGATCCCTCGCCGTCAACGGCTCTCGTGATACTGCCCGATTGAGGGGGAGGCCGATGCGTTTCTCTGGCCTCCCCGTTCAGCGACCGAGGTTACTGGCCGGGGAACTTGTCAATCAGGTGAGCCGCGTACTTGAGGATCAGCACCACGTCGCTCACGTTGATGTTCGTGTCCACGTTCACGTCGGCGGCGGCCACCTGCTCGGCGGTCGGGGTGAGCAGATGGGCGGAGAACTTAAGCGCCAGCACCGCGTCGCTCACGTTGATGGCCGCATCCCCGTTGATGTCGCCGAGTTTCAAGGCGGCGCCGTTGGTCATGCCGACGTTGGCGAAGTGGGCGATGGAGCCTCCATAACCGTACAGGAAGACCTTATGGGCGCCGGTCAGCTTTTGGGTGGTAACGCTCGTCACCCACTGCTCGTTGGCGAAGAAGTCGAGCATATCGCCGTGGCGCACCGCCGTGAGTTTGATCGGGAAGTCGGAGGGAGCGGGTCCCGCGTAGTCGCCGCTTTCCGGCCCCCAGACGTGCAGCGTCGGCTTCTGAGTAGCGCCGTCCGTGCCTTCTATGCCGAACTCGATAAAGTGGTTGAAGCCGCCATCGCCGGTGTAGAGCTGGAGAATGGCGTTGATCGCGCCGGGGCCGAAGTTATCCACGCTGCTGACCATGGTTTCCACGGCGGACGCGGTGGCGGGCTGCGTGGTCGTGCTCATCACGCCGCTGCGGGCGTCGCCGCCGGGGCCGGTCAGCACGAGATCGCCGTTCTCAAACGTCGCGGTGGCCAGCGGCGCGTCGGGAGTGGCGTTGAGTTCGTTGAGGATGATCCACTTCGTCGAGTCGAGCGTCGGGCCGATAAACTCATCCCAGGTCGTGGTCGGGAGGAGCGGGGTTTTCGTGGTGAGGACCAGATCGGCGACGGGCGTCGTCTGCCCATTGGTCAGGGTGACGGTGGCGCTCACTCGCTCATAGCCGTAGCCCACGGCCGAGAGGGTGTAGGTTCCGGGGTCCACCAGGCGGCTGAATTTGCCGGCCGCGTCGGTCTTTAGGGTGAAGGAGGTCGTCGGGCTGGTGACGAGGACGCCCGCGTTGGCCAGCGCCGCTCCGTTCGCCATGACGCGACCGTTCAGGGTGGCGGAGACGACGGGGTTGCTCGCCCGCACCCAGTCGAAAGCCCCCGCGCGCCCCGCCAGCTCGCCACCGTGAGTCACGGTGTAGAGGAAGATGCGATGGTTGGTGAGGAGGTTGCCGGTGGTGGTGGAGAACATCCACTGGTCCGTGGCGTCGTTCGCGCCTTTCACGAAGTAGTCGTAGGTGGGGCCAGTGCGGACGATGGTGAAGACCGCCGGGAGGTTGTTCACCACGTCGAAGGGGTAGAATTGCTCAGTATCGGCTTCCTGCCGCACAAAGTCGGCGCGGCCGCCCGCCAGCCGGATGCGATTGCCCACGGGGTCGAGCTGGATTTCGACGTGCGGCTGCGTGTTCCAGTTGGAGTCGCCGCCGGAGTCCCACAGGTCAATGAGAGTATCGGTCATGCGGATGTTGTCCGCGGGCAGGGGGTTCACCTTCACCTGCACGATGGAGTTCTCGGCGTTGAAGATGGCCGTGCTCATCACGCCGTGACGGCGCCAGTTGGCGTTCTCCGTCACATCGTTCCCCTGCACGATCAGTTCGCCGTTCGCCACGTTAATGACCGGGGTTCCGCCACCTTCGCCGACCGCCGGGGTCCATTTCGTGGTGTCGAGAGACGTTCCAGTGAAGTCGTCGTAGAGGGGCGGCTGAACGAATGCGTTGAGCGCGAGGTTGGCGGTCGCGGGCGTTCCGACGGCCAAGGTCATGGGCTTCACAACCGGGGAGGCGCCGAGGCCGCTGGCGGAGACGTTGTAGGTTCCGGCCAGCACATCAACGCTGTACTTCCCCTGCGCGTCCGCGAAGACGGGGGCGTAGAGGGTGTCGTTGACGGCGACGCGGGCGCCCGCCGCGCCGGGTCCGGTGACGGTTCCGCTCAGGGTGGAGGTGGCGAGCGGATTGGTAACGGTCACTTTGTCCCAGACGTTGGTGGAGCGGCCATAGCCGTAGATGAAGACTCGGAAGGCGTCGCCGAGTGCGCCGACGGGCTTCGTGAGTTGAACGGTCTTCACGCCGTCCACAACGGAGTAGAACTGAAGGTCGCCGCCGACGCGGGTGATGCCCATGGTGAGCGGGGCGACCAGGTCACCGGTGGTGGTGTCGCCGCCGAGACCGCCGTCGGGCCAGTTGCGCCAGACGTGGAGGTTCATGTTATCGAGGCCGAGTTCCACCCACGCGCCGTTGCGCCCGATGAGGCGGACGATGGCGTTGCCGCCACCCACGGAGTTGAGGGTGGCTTCGACCGTGCTGGTGGGGCCGAAGACCGCCCGGCTCATCAGGCCAAAGCGCTGGTCGGCTGATTTGGGATCATCGGCGAGGGGCGCCAGCGTGACCGCGCCATTGGCGACGGTGACGGTTCCGGCCTTCTGGAAGTTGATGGACATGGGCGTCCATTTGGCGGTGTCGAGGGTGGCGCCGTTGAAGTCATCCGTGAAGGTGGCGCCCTGGGCATGAGCGGATAACGCCGCGCCGGTGAGGCCGACGATCAGCGCGCACAGACTCAGCCACCGCCAGAAGCAAGGCTGTGATCTCGCGCCGGGGGAGGAAGAAGGCATAAAGGTCTCCTTGAGGTGTGACGCAGTGAAGGTACGTATGGGGCAATGAAGAGGGCGGAGAACGCACTGGCTATCCACCTCCGGATAGCCCAGCGGACTCGCGACGCAGCGGTTGAACAGAGGCCAGCAAGCGCGCGATTCTCACACAATATGACACCTGCGAAGGCCGAAAGTTCCATGGTAGTCATTATATCATGACACGAGCAACGATTGCGCTCGCTTACTTAACGAATATGTCTAAATATCAAACCTGGCTAATCGTTACTTCGTTAACGGTTAGCCATCGTGTTAGTCGGGTTTTCCGCCGGAGCGCGCGGAAGCCGGAAACGCTTAAGGCATCCCCGGCTTCCGAAATGAGTGCGAGACGATCAGGAACCCTGGACCCGTCTCCCCTGTAGAGCAATGATGGAGGGTTTTCCATTGAAATGAATGGGCTTCTGCCAGAACCACTCTGAGTGTACCCGCTCCGGCCTTCGTTCAAACACCTTTCCTGTGCTCCCCCTGTGTCGCCCTTCGTTTACGCGCCGCCGTTCACCCTTCGCGACACTGCATATTCCCGCGTCCGTCACTGTAGGGGGTGTTTCCTTCCGGAGTCACCGGCGTCACCTGCTTCGTCTGAAGGTCCACCATCCACCGATGTTCATAGACTCGCCCGCTGCGCCGGTAGGTGAACACCATGAGATACGTCCCGTCGTTGCGAACGATGCCCTCCCAGCGCGGCTTCATCGGGGAGTTCATCGGCATGAGCTGGAACGGGTCGGCGCCGTCGCCCCAGATGGCGCAGTAAGCGTAGCCACCATGTTCGATCAGCCCGCGCGCCTGTTTCAGGTGAAACTGGGTGCGAAAATAGCCACTCCGAATGAACGGAGCCAACAGCAGCGTCAGAACAATGAAGACGCCAAGGACGCGGGAGGTCCAGCGACGCATGAGGAGGGCTTCGTCATCGGAGATGCGAATCCAGCGGCGGAAGGAGGAGGAGGGGGGCGTTTCCACGGACAATAACCCTTCATGGCGAGGAACCTGCGAGGGGAGGAGGTCGCTGTATTTTACAACACCTCCGACGCCAGTAACCGCTTTCGACCCGGCGCAGGCGCTTCCCAACGGGTAAACCGTCGTATCGGTAGCCCCCTGCGAATCCTGCTCCATCGTCCCCGGCGACTCCGTCGCCCCACGGAGTTCTCCCTTGGCTCTCGCTCTGCAACACCTGCTGCCTCAGCCGCTGTGGCCCACCCTCGTCATCATCGTTGTGCGGAGTGGCGTGGTGTACCTGGTTCTGGTGGCGCTGTTGCGCGCTTTCGGCAAACGCAACATGGGCCAGATGACCCTGACAGACCTGACGCTGATTCTCATTCTCAGTAACGCCGTTCAAAACGCGATGGTGGGACCCGACACTTCCCTGATAGGCGGCCTGGCGGCGGCGCTAACCCTATTGCTGATCAGCCGGGGAGCGGATCGCCTCTCCATGCGGTCCCAGCGCCTGTCTCATCTCTTCATCGGTTCGCCCACGTTGCTGGTCAATGACGGCGAATTCGTCGATTTGCATCTGCGCCGGGAAGGGATCACTCACGAAGAAGTGTTGATGGCCATCCGTGAGCACAGCCTCAGCCAGCTGTCGGAGGTGCGCATGGCCGTGCTGGAAGTGGATGGATCCATCAGTATTGTGCCGCATGGCCCCCAGGTGAAGCGGACGCGGCGCCACTTTCGGCAGGTTAAGGAACGGTAAGGTCTCCCCGCCAGCCCCTTCTCATTCCCACGCCACAACGCCCGCCCCCTCCTGCGAAGGAGAGGACGGGCGTGATGGACAGCGACCGATGCGGCGTCGAAACTCTCTGCTTTCAGGGGTTAATACGACGGCGGAACGAGTCGTTGATGCGGATTTGTTTGTTGATTGGCTTGAGGGGACCCGGATCGATCAGGATGTGCGGGTTGATCTCGTAGTACTTGCGGGGCAGGATGTAGAAGGCGCTCTTCGCACGGACCCACGCCGCGCCCAGGCCCAGGTTGTTGGAGTTGTAGTCAATCCACATATACCCCTTGTCGGTGCCGATCCCGCCCGTCTCGCCCCAGCCGGTGCCCCAGGAGTTCTTGATCAGCCAGGCGTTTTTGCTGTCGTCCCAGCCGATGAGGGTCACGTCGTGGTTGATGGCGTGGTACTTCTTGCCGTTGTAGGTGGGATGGATCACGGACTCGGAGAGATTCTCCTTGAAGGTGCCGCCGGTGTACGCCTGAAACGGGCCGGTGGCGAGCACCGCCACGGTCAGCGGGCCATACTCGCAGAGGGCGTCCTTCATCGCGGCGACCGTCGGGATATAGTCGCTGTAGCCGGAGGCCACCGATCCGGGGACGTAGCCCCAGCTCACGGCACGGTAAGGATGCGACATCGTCGGGCTGCAGGAGCCATTCGTGCCGGAGTCGTGGGAGTCGACTTCCATGGCGTCGCCGTGGCTGATCAGGTACTCGAAGACCCCCGCGTGCCAGCCGCCACCGCATGTGCCGGCGTCGTTGCCGTTGTCATAGGTCGCGCAGCTCACGATATACTGCTCGGAGGAGTCGGTCGTCTGGTTGTTGCGGATCAGATTGCTGGCTTCCCAGGTGGACATGGAGGCGTAGGCCCAGCAGTTGCCGCACTGCTGATTTTTGACGGGGGTCACCTTGCCGAGACTGCGCCAGTCGAACTTCTTCGCATTGGCGCGGCACGGGATTATCAGGTCCGGGAACTTGAAGTCGGGGCGAATCTTGAGAAAGTCCTGCCGTCCCTCAAGATCGAGCTGGTTCATCTGCGCGGCGACCATGTTCTGCTTTTCCGTCTGCTCGCCGAGGTTCTTCGGCGCTTCAGTGGAAGCCAGCTGCTCCAGCGGTCGCTCCAGCGCGGTGGTGAAGCCGACCGTGAAGGGGAGGTTTTCCGCCGAAATCCGGGCGCGGAACTGGGTGAGGAGGGACTTGACCGCCTCGGGGGCGATCTGTTCGCGCTGGATGTAATTGATGTTGGGAGACAGCAGGCGGTTGGGCAGGGCCTGGACGTTCACGGCGGGACCCTGGGCGTGAGCGCTCATCGAGAGGCCCACCGCGACCGACCAGAGGCCGACCGCGGTGGCGAAACGGGAAACTCGCGTCATTTGTTCTCCTTGGTTTCAGACTGTGGAGCGGAGGACTTTTTTGGAAGCGTTTTTGCGCCGTTGGAAGATGCTTTGATCTCGGCGCTGAACCGGAAAATCTTCGATGGAGGGGTGTCCTTTTCCCAGGGACGAGCGTACTGAAGCGTGACGGCGGCTCGCCCAGGCCGCGACGCTTTGTAGATGAACCGTTGCCGCTCCGCTCCACCCGCCGGAATCTCGGCGGCGTGCAGAGTCTCCTCGCGGATCAGCGTGAGAGCCTTCCCTTCCTGGCTGCCGACAGCCCAGCCGTATCCGGTTCCCAGTTGAGCGGAAAGGCTAACGGTGACGGTCCCCCCGACGATCAGTTGCAGGGACTTGTCATCGTCGTCGTCGGAGAGGGTCACGTTGCGGGGCGGGGCGGGTTTCGGTTTCTTCCCCTGATGCGCCTTCTTCGCCAGTCCGGGACCGGAAGGAGCGAGAAGCAGCGCCGCGATGCCCAGCGGGATCAGCCACAGAGCGGCCGAAGAGGGAAGGAGCCTTGCGGAACGGAGCGTTGCGGAACGTGGAGATGGATCGGGGCGCGCAGGGGAAAACCAGGGCGGCATGAGCGTCCTCCTTATGGAAGGTAAGCGGCGGCCAGGCATCCGAACCCGTTCACGCCGGAGCGAATCCGGTGTCAGTGCATACCGTAGAGGATCACGTTGTTGATGTCGTAGACATCCACGCTCCACGTCCCGCCGAGGGGAGAGGGAGGAGAAGCGTTCAGGGCGCCACGGAAGGCGACGAGGTTGCCCGTGGAAAGTCCGGCGGTGAGGAGTTCCTGCAATCGGATGGAGGTGGACATGACGGCGACCGTCTTGCCGGGGGTGTCGCGGAGGTCGATGAGGGCGTGGAAACCGTGGTAGGAGGGATTCTCGTATCCCTCGACGAGAGTGACGTGGCCGAACAGTTCGACGCTGCCCGCCGCCGGTTTCCCCACCACCAGACCAGGGCTGAGGGGGATGAGCAGCGGTTTGTCGGCGGTACGGGCGCGGCCTACTCCCATCATCAGGGTGATGGCGAGGGCGGTGGCGCCGAGGAGCCACTTCGCGGTCCTGTTGCGCATACGAAAACCTCCAGGAACTAAAGGGCGCCGGACCCTCCATGGGCGGAGCGGAACGCATTCCGACTACGCGGGAGGGACGGCGAGGAGCAGGCGTTCCAGCCCGTCAACGAGGACAGAAGGGAACGTATCTCGAACCGACGGCGCGAGGCCGAAGGAGGTCGAGGCGAAGGCTGGCAAGAAGGTGCGAAGGGCGCTGTTGGCTGATTGGCTGATTAGGTGATTGGCTGATTGGCTGATTGGAGGAAGTGTAGCCACCCTCTCGAGCAGCCGCAAGCAATCCTGCTGTTGTTGTTCACCGGAACATGCCCTCCTTTTGGGGAGGAACCGGTTGAACTGTACCAGAGTAACCTTGTCAATTTGTTCCGAGCGGCCCCTTCAGCGTTTACAGGGAAGGGGGTCCCCGGTTGTTTCCTCGGCGCACATTTACTGTACAACAGTACCGCGAATCTTTGGGGCGCTTTTCTCCCTGATCCCCAAATTGGAAGTCGGGGGATGTTGAATGAGAGAGGGAAGGGAACTCCTCAGGTGTCTGTTCGCCTCCCCCGGAGCCGCCGATGATCGCCGACAACCTAGCCCGCCTCCGGGAACGCATCGCCGCCGCCTGCGACCGAGCCGGACGCTCCCCCGATGAGATTCTGCTTGTGGGCGCGAGCAAACAGGTCCCGCCCGACCGCATCCAGGAGGCGCTGGATGCGGGACTGACGGCCCTGGGGGAAAATTATATTCAGGAAGCCGTCCCCAAAATCGCTGCGATGGAGCGCCCGGCGACGTGGCACTTCATCGGGCATCTGCAACGCAACAAGGCGAAAATTGCCGCCGAATCGTTCGATCTCATTCAGACTGTGGGAACCGAGGCTCTGGCGCGCGCCCTCGACCGCCATGCGGAAGCGCGGGGGCGACCGTTACCCGTCCTCCTCGAAGTGAACCTCGCCGGATCGCCGGAGCGGCCCGGCGTCCTTCCCTCCGACGTGGCGCGCCTCGCGGACACCGTGGCCGCCCTCCCCCATCTCCACCTTCAGGGCCTCATGGGGATGCCTCCGGCTCAGGAAGACCCCGAATCCGCTCGCCCTTACTTTAGAACCCTAAAGCGGCTCTGGGATGCCCTCCATAATGAAAACAGGATGACCCTCTCCATGGGCATGACCGGCGACTTTGAAATCGCCATCGAGGAGGGGTCCACCCTGATCCGAGTGGGAACCGGACTCTTTGGGGCGCGGGGAACAGGAGAATCGGAGCGGGGCGTCACCGGCTGAACCCTGGGGCCATCCAGGACCCCACCGGACGCCGCCACGTCCCCTCCGATGCTCCGGCCTTTCTTTGGGAGGAATGATTGTGAACAAGCACGTTTATAACGAGGACGATGAACTGGAAGAGTCGGAGGGCTGGCTCTCCAAAATCAAGCGCAAAATGGGCATGGACGAGGAGTATGACGCGCAGGATGACGGCTACGACGAGGCCGAAGTCGTTCGCCGGGGGCCCTCCGCAGTGCGGGACACTCGAACCACCACCCTGCGGGTCCATTCGCCGCGCCCCAGCGAAATCTCCGTCTGGGTGGCCCCGCAGTCCCTCAACGACGCGGAAGCCGCCGCTGAGAAACTGAAAGAACGCCGCGCCGTCCTCATCAACCTGGACCGCACCGATGAACAGACCGCCCGCCGCATCGTGGACTTCATCAGCGGCGTCACGTTCGCGCTGGATGGCTATTATCAGCGCATCGGGAGCAAAGTCTTCCTCTTCACGCCAAGTAACACCGTCATCAACGTGGAAGACGATATGGACGCCGAACAGCGCACGCTCTTCTTCGATCAGGAATGAGCGCGTCCCCCGCTAACTCCGGCCTCGCCGATTCCCCGGTCGCCTTCATCGGGGCCGGGGCGATGGGAGGGGCTATCGCGCGCGGCCTGGTCGCGTGCGGAGTTTGTTCCCCCAACCGCCTCCTGCTGTCGGACCTGCGACGCGAGTGGGTGCAGGGGCTGGCGGAGGAGCTGGGCGCGAGGGTCACCGAGGATAATCCCGCCGCCGTCGCCGAAGCGCGCACGATTCTGCTGTGTGTCAAGCCGCAGGTCTTCCCTGACGTGGGCCGGGAACTCAAGCCTCATCTCACCCCGGAGCATCTCGTCGTCTCCATTATGGGCGGCGTGGAGCTCGCCACGCTGGAATCCGCGTTGGGCGATGCCATCCCTGTCGTGCGCGTCATGCCGAACCTCCCCGCCACCGTGCGGGCGGGCTTCAGCGTATACGCGACCGGGCCGCGCGTGACTCCCGAACACGAAGCCTGGACGCGAACCCTTCTCGGCGCGGTAGGCGAAGTGGAGGCGGCGGACGAGAAACTGCTGGACGCCGTGACGGGCCTGTCCGGCAGCGGCCCCGGCTACGTATTCGTGATGCTGGAGGCGCTGGCGGACGGCGGCGTGAAGGCCGGGCTGCCGCGCGCGCTGGCGATGCGGCTCGCGGCTCAAACCGTGCTGGGCGCCGCCAAACTCGTGGTTGAATCGGGACAGCACCCCGCCGCGCTGAAGGACATGGTGACCTCGCCGGGGGGCACGACCATCGCTGGCATCGCGGAGATGGAGGCGGCGGGAGTCCGCTCCGGCCTCATCCGCGCGGTGGAAGCGGCGACGCGGCGCAGCCGGGAACTGGGTGGCAGGTAGAAGGCCTCCCCGGAAGGCTTCAGGCCGGGCGATGCGCGATGTCACCCTCCGGGGAGTGGCTGAAGTGTGTCCGTGATTGAACCCCTTGTCCTGGCCCTCCGATGAGGTGTGCGGGAGAGGTCTTCCCGTCAGAGCAGCAGTCGGCGCCGCCCGACTTCGTATACGTTTTACCGCGATTTTAATCGCCCGGATGCCTAATGCCGGTATACTGGGATTGTCAGACTATCTCCTCCGCGCGCCCCTCCGCCATCCGATTGAGGCTGAAACTCCGTGATCGAACTCCTGTATCAAATTATTACTGTCTACACTTATATCGTTATCCTGGACATCATCCTGTCGTGGCTGGTCCCCGTGTTTTCGCAATTCGGCTTCCTGTTCACCATCAAGCGGTTTCTCGACCGGCTGGTGGAACCCGCGCTGGAGCCGATCCGCCGCCTGTTGCGGCCGTACACCCGGAATATGCCGCTGGACTTTTCGCCGCTGATTCTCATCCTCGCCCTCCAACTGCTTCAGTCCCTGCTGATCCGATTCGCGGGCGGCCCGCAGATCATCGTCCGGTGACGGAGTGACCGACACCCCAGGCGAACCGCTCGATTCTTCCGAACCTGAACCGTCATGCGCGCCTGCACCGTCGGGCGCCCCTCCGTTTCCAACGTCCCGGCTGCTGGTAGGTCTCGCGGGGCTGACGCTGGGCGCATGGTTCTTCACCACCGCGCTGGCGCTCGCAGCCCTGGGTCTCACTCACGACATCGGGTTGCTGCTGTTGGCTCAGGGGGTAGGGCAGGTCGCCGGGATCGTCGTCGCGATTTCCATGTTGCGGCTGCTCGTTGCGGGCGATGCCGACCTCGCCGAGCGCCTGGGGGTCCGCATCGGCCCCGATCTCCTGCGGCGGCTGGAAATCGGCCTGCGGTGGTACGCGCTCTCGCTGCCAGGTCTGCTGCTGATCTCCGCGCTGCTCGCCTACCTGGGGCATCGGTATCATTTTTCCGTGGGCCGCCCGGAAGTGGAGAAGCTCTTCTCGCAGGTCAACCGCAGCCCGGTCACGCTCCTGCTCGCGGCGCTGGTGTTGTCGGTGGGCGCGCCGCTCTTTGAGGAACTGGTGTTCCGCGGCTTCCTCTTCGCCGCACTGCGCCAGCGCGTCGGCCCGGTCGTGACCATCGCTGTGACGGCCCTGCTCTTCGCCCTCCTCCACGACTTCAGTCGCACCTTCGCCGACCCCCGCACGTTCCCGTTCGCCATCCTCTATCTTGGCGGCGTACTGGGCCTGGTCCGGGAGCGCACCGGCTCCGTGGCGCCGGGCATGGCCGTTCACGCGCTGAACAACCTCGTCGCGCTGATCCTCACGCTGCTGAACCCGGTCGCCCGGTGAGTCGCCCGATGGAAGTCCGATGAGGCGGAGAAAGACGATCTCCCCGGAGCCGACTGCAACCCCCGCCGCGAGTCTTCGGGTGCGGGTTCAGCCGCGCGCCTCTCGGAACGAGGTATCAGGTTGGGCAAACGGCGTCCTGAACGTGCGGCTGATGGCGCCTCCGGTGGAAGGGGCCGCGAACAAGGCTCTCATCGCCTTCCTGGCCGAGACGCTCGGCGTGAAGCGCCATCAGGTGACGCAAACGGCGGGAGAGAAAAGCCGCGAGAAAACCTTTGAGGTGGAGGGACTCTCGACGGAGGAACTGGACCGACGCCTGCGCGCCGGATCAGGCACAACCGATTGAAGGGTTTTCCCGTCACGGGCCTCTATCATGAGTGAAGGCTGAGGGTACGCCTCAGGTTAAGGCTTCCACTCACTCACAGGCGTTTCTTTGGCGGCTCACCGTGCCGCACTGGAGGAAAGCATGAAATTCTCGCATACACTCTTCGGGCATGGCTGGGGCGTCGTCGCGCTCTCCGCCCTCGCGCTGCTGCCCCTGGCGGCGGTTCAGGCGCAATCCGACCGCGTGCCTGGCGACGACGGACGGCCTCCTGTGCCGATCCTTCGGGTCAATGGAGAAGCGGAGGTCGGCGCCGAGCCGGACATGGCGACGTTCACGGTGGGGGCGGAAATCCGCGACCCGTCGGCGTCCAAAACGATGACGGAGCTGACCCGCATCACCGACGGCCTCACCGCCGCGCTGAAAGCCCAGGGCATTCCGCAGGATAAAATCGAGACGATCCAACTCTCCCTCAATGATGTTCAGGAGCCGGAGCAGCCGGGTCCCACCACCGAGAAGACGACCTATCGCCGCGTCTACATGGGGACGCACATCCTTCAGGTGGAGATCGGCAAGGGGAAATTCAAGCAAATCGGCGAGATGCTCGACGCCTCGATCAAGGCGGGCGCCAATCAGGTGGGCAACATCACTTTCGGCGTGAAGGACGAGGAAGCGATGCGCTCCGAAGGGCTGCGGAAGGCCGTGGAGAACGCGGCTCAGAAGGCCAGCGTGATGGCGAAGGCCGCCGGAGTCCCGATCAAAGGCGTCCTCACACTGAGCGAAGGCGGCTATCCCGGCCCTCGCCCGATGTATGAGGCGACCGCGCGGGCCTTCTCCGCCAGCGCCGGTCCCCAGCCCGTCACGCCCGGCCAGATTAAGCGGACCTATTCGGTAACGGTGGAGTATCGCTTAGGCTCCTGACACGCTGACCGTCCGCCTGGGTGATGGAAGGGGGACAGGGCAGGAGGGCGAATGATGCCGATGCCGATCATGGCGATCACGCCCCAGGAAAACCCTCGTGCCCCCTTCTTCCATCGTCAAAATCCACAGTCTTGCCACGCCCGGCGCCTTCCTCGATCATTGCCGCGCCCTCGGCGTCACACTGCCGTTCCACGCTGACCTCCTCGCCGGGCCGGAGTCGCCGCTCGCCCAGCCGATCACCGTGTGCGGAGTGCGTGTGAGCAACCGGTTCGCCGTGCAGCCGATGGAAGGCTGGGACGGCACGACCGACGGCCTCCCCACCGAGAGGACCCTGCGGCGCTGGCGGCGGTTCGGGGAGAGCGGCGCCCAGCTCATCTGGGGCGGCGAGGCCGTCGCGGTGCGGCCCGATGCCCGCGCCAATCCGAATCAGCTCATGCTCCACGAGGCGAAGCACGAAGACGGAATCGCCCAGCTGCGGGAGGCCCTTCTCGACGCGCGCCACGAGCGCTACGGCTCCACCGAGGACCTCTGCCTCGGCCTGCAACTCACACATTCCGGGCGATTCTGCCGCCCCACCGACCCGAAGCGCCTCGATCCGGCGATTCTGTATCGCCATCCCCTGCTGGACCGGAAGTTCGGCCTGCCCGACGACACCCCCCTCCTCACCGACGGCGACATCCGCGCCATTGTGGACGACACCATTCAAGCCGCCACGCGCGCCCATCGCCTCGGCTTTCAATTCGTGGACCTGAAGCATTGCCACGGCTACCTCGGCCACGAATTCCTCAGCGCCAAAACGCGCGAGGGCGACTACGGCGGCTCGCTGGAGAACCGAACGCGCTACCTCCGCGAACTGACCCAGGGCATCCGCGCCGCCGCGCCCGGCCTTCAGATCGGCGTGCGAGTGAGCGCCTTCGATCTTGTCCCGTTTCGGCCTGACCCGGAGACCTCGCGGCCCGGCGCGCTGGGTCCCGGCGTCCCGGAAGACTTCTCCGGCTGCCTGCCGTATCGGTACGCCTTCGGCGCGGAGGAGGCGAACCCGCTGGAGGTGGACCTGACGGAGGTGTTCGCCTTCTTCGAGATGCTCCGGTCGCTGGGCATCACGCTGGTGAACGTGACGGCGGGGAGTCCGTACTACAACCCGCACATCCAGCGGCCCGCGCTCTATCCCCCCTCGGACGGGTACGCGCCGCCGGAAGACCCGCTGGTGGGAGTGGCGCGCCAGATGGCCGTGACGCATCGCCTGAAGGAGCGCTTCCCGGACATGACGCTCGTCGGGACGGGGTACACCTACCTTCAGGAGTATCTGCCGCACGTCGCGCAGGCCGCCGTCGCCGACGGGTGGACCGACTTCGTGGGGCTGGGGCGGATGATCCTCTCGTATCCGTGGCTTCCGGCGGACCTTCTGGCCGGGGAGCGCGCGCGGCATAAACTGCTCTGCCGCACCTTCAGCGACTGCACCACGGCGCCGCGCAACGGCCTGCCGTCGGGCTGTTACCCGCTGGACGACTATTACAAGAAGAGCGACGAGGCCGAGGCGCTGTTTCAGGCGAAGCGCGCGGCGGTGGAAGGGGTCCGCCCGCGCCGCCTCCGATGTATACAGTAATTCATACAGTCTGGTACACATTTATTCGCATTTACTGCTTTTATTTCCAGGTTATTGTTATTTTGAAATATATACAAGATATCCCTTGGTTAATTTTCAGTATTTATGGAAGAAAAATTAAATTTTTACAACTGTGAGAATTTGTGAAAAATATATGGAATGTATAATTTGTGTTGGAGTCATCGGTCTTCTGCTGTTCTACATCCACCATTCCTGTGTATGGAGCCATCCACCTATCTTCTTCAGTAGGAGTCATGTTCATGTTGAATCTGAAACACGCATCAGGTTTTTTAATGTCTTTGTGCGCCCTTCTGTCAGTTATTAGCAGGCCGGTTTGGGCCGTAAATGCAATTCCTATTGGAGGGCCAATCCGCCTTACTACTAACGGCGCAAATGGTCACGAAAACCATCCGACCGCAGTTGATGCTTTCGGAAATTCTATTGTGGTATGGGAAGAAGATAATGGAGCTGATCACGATATCTATGCACAACGGTATGATTCAGACGGCATCATGATGGGTTCACGGTTTCGTGTGAATGTTTATACGCCTAATAATCAATACACCCCAGATGTTGCATTTGACAGTTTCGGCAATTTCCTAATAGTTTGGAATACTTTCCGACCTGATCTAGATTATCCCTATACATGGAACTTCGGTCAATATGCTGTGGGACTAGTCGGAGCTCGCTATTTTCCATCTAACTACCCTGCCTCTCCGGCTTCTAACGAGTTTTATGTAAATGAGATATTTCCGGATAATCTGAACTCTAGTTCATTGAACGGCAAGCCTTCTGTGGCGGGAGGCTATGGAGGTAATTTCTCTATTGCCTGGAAAGGTAATACCGTCAGATATGATGATTGGAGCGGCATCTACGCTAGAAGATATAATAAAAATGTTGGTTTAGGATATCAGATCAAGGTGTCGGATAATTGGCATACTCAAGATTATCCCGATGTTGGAATGGATTGGGCAAATAACTTTAATGTCGTGTGGGCCTGGCAAGAGAATTATGACGATGATAATATCTATTGTCGCCGCTATGGGTCAAATGGATCACCAATCGCCGCAGCGTTTCGGGTAAATAATTCAGTAACAACCGGGTATCAACGGCACCCTGTTATAGGAATGGCAGCGAATGGCAAATCTGTAGTCGCTTGGGAGAATTGGGCTGCGCTCGGCGCATGGGGACAAGGATCATACCTTATGGCAGAAAGGTATGATGGCTCAGGCTATCCCTCCGGAACCAATTTTGCGGTAGACAGTAGCCAGGGAGTCGCTCAAACGACCCCGTCAGTGGATATGGGGAATAATGGAGATTTTATGATTGCATGGTCTGCGAATCTTGGTGACCCTGGTAATATAAGTGACTGCTATGCAAGACAATATTCCTCAACCGGGACGCCTCAACCAACGTTTGTAGTCAATTACTCCATGCTCAGCGGATCCCAGTGGAGTACACAGATTGGTGTGGGAGCAACAGCCAACGTTTGTTCAATCTCATTCATCAATAATGGGGATGGTGACCTCTACCTCCAAAGATATCATTAATATATCTACCTCTGAACTGAAGAACACCAGTTCCCTGCCGCTGCCGATTTCTTTGGCCAGGACCACAGGGTGGCGGCAGGAAGAATTGAAGTGGTTTCTACTTCGGCAGGTTAGCTCCCGGATCATTGCCTACATCATTTGTCCCATAAACAGGAGAAGTCCCGCCGCAGTACCCTGCGTCCCAATTTCCTCCGCCTGGCTTGGGGAAAGCGTAATTGAACGGGCCAGTGTGAACCTGGTAGTATTTGGCGTGCCCATCGGTAAACAGGAAGACTTTGCCCTTTCCGTGGGGAAAATCTATCCTGCCTACGGGACCATCTCGATAAGTTCGTCCATCAGCGCCCCACATATCGTAGAAGTTCTCGCCGGTTGAGTCGGCTGCATAACCCAGCGGCCAACTCCCTTTCTCAAACAGCTGCACCGTCTCGGACGGATTTTTGACCTCACCCAACGCTAAGCCGGACACGTTGCGGGGAATCGCGTAGGATCGGATCACCCAGTCCGGCTTTGGCATCGCGACTCGCTCCTGAGGCGGCGCCGCGCTGGGGCAAGTGAATACCCCTTTAGTCTTGACGATGGGGTAGATGGCAACATCCCACAGGGCCGCTAACTGGACGCCATCCACGAAGTACGCTTTTTGGCCCGCGCCGCCGGGATAGTTCCACTGAGGGAGATTCTCATCCCAGTCGCCGGCGTAGGTGAGGATTGCTATGCCGAGCTGTTTGTTGTTGTTGATGCAGGTGGATTGTCGCGCCTTCTCCCGCGCCTTGGCGAAGACGGGGAAGAGAATCGCCGCGAGGATGGCGATGATGGCGATGACCACCAGCAGCTCGATCAGCGTGAAGCCGTTCCGGGCGGAGGGTCCACACTTCAGGCCGTTGCGTTTAGGTGTCATACGGTCTCCTTATAAAACCTGCGGGTTCCGGTTCGCCGGTGACGACCGGCCCGCCGAGGGGAGGTAGAGGTAGAGGCTGGATGAGG